>JACQCA010000057.1 GCA_016201865.1 Nitrospirota bacterium | reverse complement strand
TGAATCGGGAGCCGTCATGGATTTTGTCATTAAATCAAATGATCCTTTGTTCGAAAAGTTCGTACAGTCTTTAAAAGAGGCTGGCATTGATATTAAGGAAGATTCTTATCCTCGATCAAAGTACATCGTCGTTGCCCGGGAAAATGCCAGGGCCGTTCTACTCACACATGAATCTGCAGGACTTGAGTGGTGGGGAATATCACGCGACATTGTAGAGCGGGTGGAAAAACTTGATGACATTAAATCCGGTAAAATAGTGTGGGGTGCACCACTGCTTGATAAAGGTCGCCAGCGAGGGTATTGGATACCAGGTGAAAACATTCGCAATTTAAAAAGACGTGGTCTTGCGACTCTAAGCAAGAAAGGAGCTTACCACCTCAGAAGTGAAAAGCTTGGAACTGTTCCCGACATGGCTCCTTACTTTTGGTCAATCAATGGGTTTCTTACGCTGATTGGTTTGAACAAAAAAGATCAAACCCCATCTTAACCCCTGTTGAAGGAGGTTTTAAGATGAAACGTCTTTTGTCACTATTAATATCCGGTCTCCTTTAATATCCGGTCTCCTTCTGGGAGGGTGTGCGTCAACCCGGATTACGTCTGTCCGCGATCCCTCTGTTCCCGCGCAAGCGTACCTGCGAATTATGGTTGTGGCACCGTTTTCAGACCTTGAGTCACGAAAGATAGCTGAGGATGTCTTTGTGGAGCAGCTTGCAACGAGGGGCGTTCACGGTATCTCCTCGATAACGATATTGCCTCCCACCAAGGACTATTCAAAAGAAGAGATCGCAGCAGCTATACGAGATACACAGGCTGATGGTGTGCTCCTCGTAACGCTAACTGATTACTACACTCAACAGTATTATGTTCCAGGATCTTCTACGACAACGGGTACGGCTACAATTAGTGGGGATATCATCAATTATTCAGGCAGGACACAGAACTATGGGGGATTCTACATTTCAAAGCCACGTGTTCACTACGCGCTAAAACTATTCGACGCTTCAACCTGGAAAGTAGCTTGGTTGGCAACGTCCGTAACGGGGGGGAATGCTTTCGCTAAGTTCGATACACTGATCCAATCGTTGGCCGAAACCGCTGTACAGAAGCTTCAAGAGGACGGCGCAATTCGTAAAAAAAGATCCAGTCGCTGAGTGATGGAAGTTTCTGCAAGGATAATGATGGAGGTGGAATGCGAAAGAAAACTTTGCTAAGCTGGAGCAGCGGGAAGGACAGCGCTTGGGCGCTTCATCTGCTCCGGCAGCGGGACGACATCGAAGTCGTCGGGCTGTTCACGACGGTGAATGCCGAGTTCCAGCGCGTGGCGATGCATGCGGTTCGTCTGGAGCTGCTCAAGCGCCAGGCTGAGGCGGTCGGGCTTCCGCTTGAGACCTTGAATATCCCAAATCCGTGCAGCAACCTACAGTATGAATCGGTGATGAAAGAGTTTGTCGAGAGGTCGCGCGAGAGTGGGATTGCCTGTATGGCCTTCGGTGATCTTTTCCTACAAGATATTCGGTCTTATCGAGAGGCTAAGTTGAAGGACACCGGCATTACGCCGCTTTTCCCGCTCTGGGAAATCCCGACCGACCGGCTGGCCCGACAGATGATCTCGGAAGGACTGCGCGCCTATCTCACCTGCGTCGATCCGAAAAAACTTCCGGCCCGTTTCGCGGGCCGCGAATTCGGGCCGTCGCTTCTGGACGAACTTCCGGAATCGGTCGATCCCTGCGGTGAGAACGGCGAGTTTCATACCTTCGCCGTGGACGGCCCGATGTTCCGAGCGCCGGTGAAGGTCAATGTCGGCGAGGTCGTTGAGCGCGATGGGTTCGTCTTTGCCGACCTTCATCCGCGGGAGGCATTGCTGTAGAGCACGATTCTTTAAGGCGACCGAGGAATCACGGGGATAAGGCATTGCTTTTATTGTTAGGCGCACTGATATATAATGATACATGCTTGAGAATGGAATCTTCTATAGAATGGATATACAATGGTTCGGCTGTTTCCAAATGCGGTTCTTTTATTCGGCCTGAACTCCTTCCTCTTCTTTCCTTTTTCCGTTTCGGCCGCTCCGGGAGATTCGGAATTCCAAAAGGAGATCGCGACGTATGATTCATGGACCGTCGTCTTTAATTTTAAGGACGTCTCGAATCCCCGTTGCCAGGTCAGAGGAACGGCCGCGACCCGGGACATGGAATACAGCGGACCGGTCATATTTTGGATCGAGCCGATCAAAGGAATCCCGACCCCGGTTGTCGAAGTGAGCCTGTTCAAAAGCGGAAGTCGCGGCAATTCGATCCCGCTCGATAAAGAGCCGGACATCCAGACCCTGATGATTACGAAGATGAGCGTGACGGGCTCGCGCCGGCCGTCCGATCCCTATGTGGCGTTATTCAATCTGGATCAGGGCATGGTTGAAAAAATGGCCGAGACGAACGTGGCGATTGCGACGCTGACGGATTCGGACGAGAACAAACACGATCTGTTGATCCTCTTAAAAGGTTTTAAAGAAGCCTGGCGCCATTGTGAACGTCGGCCGTAACCGTCACGGGGCGGTTTTCTTTCCGCCTCCGGATGGAGCGCTCCGTTTGCATTTTCCGTCCGTCTCTTCTACTATAAAGGCATGGATAAACACGAACGGGCCAACTTCCGCCAACGGCTTTTGAAAAAGCTCCGCGATTCGTTTGTTTATAATACCGAGCCGATCTTCACGCTTTCCTCCGGAAGAAAGAGCCATTTCTATATCGACTGCAAGAAGGTCACGCTGGATTACGAGGGGGCCTTCCTG
Source organism: Nitrospirota bacterium (assembly GCA_016201865.1). Classification (GTDB taxonomy): domain Bacteria; phylum Nitrospirota; class Nitrospiria; order JACQBZ01; family JACQBZ01; genus JACQCA01. The sequence continues at coordinate 5,150 of JACQCA010000057.1, read as the reverse complement.
GTGGGGCAGTTGATCCTGGATGCGATGTCGAATCTCGGGGTGGACGCGATCGGCGGCATGACGCTGGGGGCCGATCCCATCGCGACGGCCGTTTCAGTCTTAAGCTACGGGGAGGAGCGTCCGATCCCGGCCTTCATCATCCGCAAAGAGCCCAAACCGTTTGTGCGATCCGACGGTCCTTTGGCCTACATCGAGGGGAATCTTCCGAAGAGGGCGCGCGTCGTGGTGGTGGATGACGTCCTGACGGGGGGACGGGCCACCGAGCGGACGATCAATCTGTTGAAAGAAGCCGGCTGCAATGTCTTGAAAGTGATCGCCCTGGTGGATCGAAAAGAGGGCGGGCGGCAGCACCTTGAAGGTTTAGGGTACACCGTCGAAAGCCTCTTCACGGTCGAGGATCTGCTTAAAGCCTAAATGGTCCAAAAAATAAAGAAGAAAGTAAAAAAAGGACCCAAGGCCCCGCATGCGGTTCCGCTCGCGATCGTGATGACGGCCCTTTACGGTTTCCAGCGCGAGGGCCGTGATTTCCGTCGGTCCTTTGATGACACGGTCAAACTCCGCGCGGCGCTGCGGCTGCAACTCGATCAGGAGGTCATTCCGGCCGACCGCGTTCTTTCGTTCCGAGAATATCGGGACTGGGGACTCAGACCTTCTCCCGGTCGGCTGGCCGAGATGTTCTCACGTTCCGGTATCCTCCCGATGGGTCCGGCGCCGGAGGAAGAAGATCCGGGAGCGTTGCCCCGACTTGGAATCCTTCCGATGGTCGCCGTCGTTAAAGGACAGCACCTCGAACGTTTCTCGGAAATGATAAACCGTGAATGGCCGGAAGTCGTGCGGGTCGCGTTTCAAAACAGCGTTTATCCGGCCTTTAATCTGATCGCGGGCTACGATCTTCTTCTTTATACGCCTCCCCATCATGCACGGGACGTCAACCGGGCGATCGCGGCGTTAAATGAGATGATGGAGGATGCCTTTCATCAGGCCGGCCGGACCTATCCCGGCTCGTTTAGTCCGTTTCCCGATGATGTCCTTTCCCGCATTCCCCTTCAGGAATCCTTCTCCGGTTAAATTTAAGAACGCCTGACACAGCGCTTCCGTGTATGTTACAATTTAGACAATAAAAATTGTTCTTGATGGAAGGAGTCTTCAAAGTGCCCACGGTTCAGGTTTATACAACACGGTATTGCGGTTATTGCGTCCGGGTCAAGCGACTGCTTGAACAGGAAGGAATACCCTACGAAGAGATCGATATCTCCGAGACGCCCGAGGTCCGGGATGAGTTGCTCGAGAAGACCGGCGAATGGACCGTGCCGCAGATCTTTGTAGACGGGAAGTACATCGGTCAGGACGATGAGCTGGTCGCTCTGATTCGAAACGGCGGTTTGCGTTCGGCGGGGGATGAACCCAACCGGAATTGAGTTGAGCGAGGAGAGGATGTCTCTTGAAGAAAAATTAATCCGCACGAAAACAGTCTATAGCGGAAAATATGTTCAGGCCGAAGAACGAACCGTCCGACTGCCCGACGGGCGTGAGGCGGTGCGGGAGATCGTGAGGCCTCCGGATGCGGTCGGGGTGCTGCCGATCGAGGCCGACGGCACGGTCCATCTCGTCCGGCAGTACCGTCAGGCGATCGGGCAGGTGACCCTCGAAATCCCGGCCGGGATCATCAACCCCGGCGAATCCAAGGAAGAGACCGGCCGACGGGAATGCGAAGAGGAAGCCGGTGTGCGGCCGGCCGAGATGGAATGGTTGTTTCGGTACTATCACTCGGTCGGATTTTCGACCGGCAATATCGAAATCTATCTCGGAACGGAGCTTGCGAAAGATTCACCCCTTAATCCCGACGACGGGGAGTTCCTTGAACGGGTGCGGATGCCGTTTGATGAATTGTATCGCCTGGCCGTGACCGGCCAGATCGTGGACAGCAAGACGATGCTGGCGGTGCTGTGGTACCAGCACCGCATAAGAAAGGCATAAACCGATCACCCGCCTTGAGGTTTGCCCAGCGTAAACGTTTCTCGAATATGGCAGTAATTGGACTGGCCCAACCGTCCGATGGCCCGCAACCGCTGGGGATCGATGCCGCCGTTACTCCAAAGATCATCCTGAAGGTGGATATAGACCACCCGGCCGATGACCAGGACATCCTTCGTTTCCGGCAGCGTCACGACCTGAACGAGGCGGCATTCCAGGCTGACGGGCGCCTCGCCGATGCGCGGCGGCTTGATCTTGACGCCGGGTCGCGGCGTGAGCTTCGCGACCTCAAACTTGTTCGTGTCCGGCGGAACATTTCCGGCCGCCCGGTTCATTCCTTCGGCCAGATCCTCATCCACGACGTTCACCACGAACTCCCTCGTTTCCTCGATGTTGCGCAGCGTTCCTTTTTTCTCTTTTCCGCGCCGCGCGATCGCGACCGCCACCAGCGGCGGGTCGGTTGAGATCCCGTTGTAGAAAGAGAACGGGGCTGCGTTCGGCAATCCCTCGGGACTGATCGTCGAGATGAACGCGATCGGACGGGGAACGATGATTCCGGTCATCAGGTCGTAGGCCTGGGATGGGTTGAGCTGCTTCGGATCGATCTCCATCAAAGAGGCTCCTTTAGAAATGATTGTTGATCGCCGTTGGGTCTTCTATACCGCCCGTAGCATCTCCAGCACCACGCGGGCCGTCTGCTGAAATTCTTTTAGGAGCAGATACTCGTTCACGGTGTGGATCTCGCGCATGCCGGTGCCGAGATTGGCGACGTTCAGCCCGTACCCGTTGAAGATATTGGCGTCGCATCCGCCCCCGGTCTTGCGACAGGCGATCTGAACGCCGAGCTTTTTCGCGGCCGCCATGACCCATCCCACGACCGGCGCGTCTTCGCCCAAGCTCATGCGCGGATAGTCGCGCTCGATCTTCGCGTCCACCGCGGCCCGGGTTTCCCGGCCGTCCTTCACGACACGGTGCGCTTTGACGGCATCCCGAAAACACTCCGCCATGTGGAAGGACTGGGCCGTCAGCTTCGATTCATCGTGGCTTCGCGCCTCGCCGCGCACCACGATCCGGTCCGGAACGATGTTCACCGCGCTTCCGCCTTCGATTAAGCCCAGGTTGGCCGTTGTCTCGGTGTCGATCCGGCCCAGCCGCATCCGTGCGATCGCTTCCGCGGCCACCTGGATCGCATTGATTCCCTCTTCCGGACAGACCCCCGCATGCGCGGCCAGCCCGCGGACGGTAAACTCCAATTTGTCCGCCGCCGGCCCCTGCGTGAAGAGCGAATCGGCCGGACAACTGTCCAGAACCAGTCCGTGACGGGCCTTGAGCGCCCCGACATCCAGATGCCTTGCCCCGACCAGCCCGGCCTCCTCGCAGATCGTAAAGACCACCTCGACCGGCGGGTGGGGAATCCTTCGTTCATTTAAGACCGTGAGGACTTCCAGAATGATCGCGATGCCGGATTTATCGTCTCCGCCCAAGATCGTCGTGCCGTCGGTCCGGATCCGGTCCAGCTCGCGGATCGGCTTGATCCCGCGCCCCGGAACGACCGTGTCCATATGGGCCGAAAGGAGAATCGGTTCGGCGGCCGTTGTTCCCGGAAAGGTTGCAATGACATTGCCGGTGTTGCCGCCGACTTTGGTTCCCGCATCATCCACGCGGACCTCGGCTCCAAGGTTCTTCAACTCACGGACCAACCGTTCCGCAATCGCTCCTTCTTCCCGTGATAGGCTGTCGATTTGAACCAGCTCGATAAAGGTGTCGATCATCCGCTCTGAATTAATCACAGCAGTCTCCCTTCTCGGAACGATCCCTTACCATTCCCTGGTCGCTTCGGACAAAACCGAACCGCTCGTAGAAGGCGTGTTTGTCTCGTGTGTTCAGCCAGAATTTCTCCACGTTGGATAGAACGGGGTGAGACAGGATCGTCTTCACCAGGGATTCGCCCGCCCCCTGACCTTGATAGTCGGGATGGACGACCACATCCCAAAGCGTCGCGCGATAGATGCGGTCGGTCAGTACGCGGGCGAATCCGACCAGGCGTCGGCCGTCCCAGGCCGAGAAGATATAGTCGGTATTTTCCAGCATGCGCTTGATTCCATCCAAGCCTCGGCCTGCCGCCCAGGGGGCATGTCGGTACAACGTCTGGAGTTGTTGGGCATCCACCGAATGCCCTTCCCGGATCACCACCGGCATGGCCGCTTCCTTCGTTTCGATTATAGGGGCTCGCGTCGCCCCCTCCATCCGCCTCAGGCGGACTGGAGCCTCCCCCTCTCGCTCGCTGTGCTCGCTGGGTAGATTCCCGCGTGCGTGCCCGTGGGAGTTCTACCGTTTTCTAAAAAAACGCGCCGGACAGCATTCCTGAAAAGGCCAGGATCCCTCCCGTCATGCAGAGGAGAAAGCCGAACCCTCCCAGGAAAAACCATCGTCGCACGCGCCGCTTTTCATCCTCGCTCAAGTAGACGTGATATTGCGTCGGCGAAATCCACCATCCGGGCGGAAGCCGATCCCGGGGATGGAGCAGCCGGTAAAGGACGACATGATAATAGAGACCGGTCGGGATCCCTTCCATGATCCCCATTGCCAGGATAAGCAGGCCGATCTCCGTCAGGGCCGAGCCCGACAGGCTGAGGTTCGCGATCCATCGGACGGCCAGCACGGCCCCGACCATTAAAATCACGAGCGTCAGCTCCAGCATGGCTGTATTTTCTCCCGAACCGTTTTGACTGTCAAGTTACCGGAAGGATAAACCTAAAAAAGACTTGACATCCATTTTTGGTTATGGTATTGTAATTTCGCTTTGTGAGCAAGTTTTTGTAGGGATTTACCGAACCGCAGAGGCTGAAGCAAGGCCCTGCGGTTTTTTTGTGACCCGCGAACGGCTCAGAGCGGGGATTCCTGATTGTTGAATCAGTCCAGTGAAACCTCAAACACAAAACTCATCACACATAGGAAGGGGTGATATCACAATGGCAAAAGGCACTGTGAAGTGGTTTAATGCCAGCAAGGGTTATGGATTCCTGTCCCAGGAGGACGGCAAGGACGTGTTTGTACACTTCTCTGCAATCTCGGGTGACGGATACAAGTCGCTTGACGAAGGTGAAGCGGTCGAGTTTGAAGTGACCCAGGGACCGAAAGGCCCGCAGGCGTCGAACGTTGTTCGGCTGTCGTCT
>JACQCA010000056.1 GCA_016201865.1 Nitrospirota bacterium | reverse complement strand
TCCCGGGCAACGACGATGTACTTTGATCGAGGATAAGAATCTTCCTTAATATCAATGCCAGCCTCTTTTAAAGACTGTACGAACTTTTCGAACAAAGGATCATTTGATTTAATGACAAAATCCATGACGGCTCCCGATTCATGGTCCAGACCGAAAATTCAATTCAGGGTCCGGTTGCAATAACACATCAAGGTCTGCTGCAGTAGACCCGACGTCCCTAAACTGATTTCCCAACCTGCCCTCCTATATATTCCCATCATTTATATTTGTCAACAGCGAGAATTTCTGAGGGCTGGTAGGGGCAACCCTATGTGGTTGCCCTGTGTATCAAGACAAATCGGGCGGCCACGCAGGGCCGCCCCTACGAGTCAAATTTCCTCACGCGCCGTTCTTGATAAAAACCCGTCAGTGTGCTAACCTGAAAACAGTTATCAATGGGAGGTTCTTCATGGCACAAACCCTTGAAGCAAAAATTAAGAAAAGAACAAAAAAGAACATACAGATTGAGATCTCCAGAGAGAACTTTGAATCCTTTTGCGATGCCATCGGCCTTTATCGGAAGGAGTTTTTGGACGCCTTGGATGCTTCGGAACGGGATCACCGCACAGGACGGGTAACCAAGCGGAAATCGTTGCACGAGTTGATCGGAGACAAAAACCGTTACGGTTTACGACCCTGAAGTTTCTTCAACGCATTGAGGATTTCGGAGGGACGGGGCGGGCAGCCGGAAATCTTGACGTCCACCGGGATATGCCGCTCGACCGGACCTGTCACGGCGTAACTTCCCTTGAAGATCCCGCAATCGCAGGCGCAGTCGCCCAGGGCGATCACCAGCTTGGGATCCGGCGTTGCGGCATGAACGTCCTTCAGGGCCTTTTCCATATTCACCGTGACCGGGCCCGTCACGACCAGCGCATCGGCATGACGGGGCGAGGCCGCGATATGGATCCCGAACCGCTCGGCGTCGTAAACGGGGTTCATCAGCGCGTTCATCTCCATCTCGCAGCCGTTGCAGGAGCCGGTGTCCACTTCACGGATGGCGAGTGACCGGCCGAACACCGAGGCTTTCTTACGAACGGCGTCCGGAACCGGCCGTTCGGATTTCGTCGGCGCCGGATAGTTTCCGGTCACAATGCCGGTCTTTAGACTCTTCTGGATGATTCTGAACATTCTTCTTCCTCCAGTCGCCTTGTCGTTTTACAAATCGGTTCCGGCATAGGACAGATTAAAACTTTTATTGATCAGCGGAAAATCCGGGATAATATTCCCCAGCACCGCGAACTGAATCGCCGGCCAGATCACAAACGATGGATCCCGCACCTTACATCGGTGGATTTTCCCTTCCTCGCCAGCCATCACGAAATAAAGAATTTCCCCCCGCCATCCTTCGACGGCCGAAAGGGCCCAGTCACCCGGCTGCGGCGCCGGCAGCGCCGCGTTTGTGATCGGCCCAACCGGTAGATTTTCAAGAGCCTGTCGAATCAAATCCATGGACTCATGAACCTCATCGACTCGCACCCGCAATCGGGCCCGGACATCGCCATAGCGATAGATCGGGACCTTGAATCGCAACCGGTCATAAGCCGCGAAGGGATGGTCACGGCGGACGTCCCGGTCGATGTTTGAGGCCCGGCCGACCACGCCCATCACCCCATGGTCCCGTGCCGTGCGCTCCTTGAGTATGCCGGTCGTTTCCAGGCGGTCGGTAAGCGAAGCGTTATTGAAGATGATTTTGGACAGATCGGTAAAGTCCTCCTCAATTTTTTTGAGCGCAAGCGCCGCCGCATCCAGCTGATCCGATGGAAGATCAATCGACAGCCCGCCGACCCGATTCAGCCCGCGCAGGAACCGGCTGCCGGTGAGAGAATCATTGATTTGCATGATCCGCTCTTTCATCCGGCCGCAATGGGCCAGGGCCAGCGCATAGGCCGCGTCGTTGCAGATCGCGCCGACGTCGCCGATATGATTATGCAGCCGTTCCAGTTCCAGAAACAGGCTGCGTAGATAGTTCGCCCGCGGAGGAACTTCAATCCCCAAAAGAGACTCTGCCGCCTGGCAGTAGCAAAGGCTGTGGCCGAACGAGGTGTCGCCCGAAACCTTTTCGGCCAGCGAAACCCCTTCCGCCCAGGTGAGATTTTCAAAGAGCTTCTCGACCCCCCGATGTTTCCAAAAATGCCGGACCTCCAACTGCATGATCGGCTCGCCGGCCACCGAGAACCGGAAATGACCCGGCTCGATGATCCCGGCATGGATCGGGCCGACCGGCACCTCAAACACACCCTCCCCTTCGATTTGCCGAAAATGATACTCTCCGTCCTGACGGCCCATGACGTGGTTCCAGCTAAAATCCTTTTTCAGAGGGTGGGTTCCCTTCGGCCAATGCTCGTGCCGGACCAGCCGCCGGAGATCCGGATGCCCTTCGGCGATCAGGCCGAACATATCCCGGATCTCGCGTTCGTACCATTTGGCCGCGTGGATGCGGGGCGTGATCGAGGGAAAGAGCCGATCCTCGCCGTAAAGCTCGGTCTGAAGCATCAGCCACGGCCCCCCGCTCAAAGTAAACAGATAATAGATGCGGTAGGCCGCAAGCCGTGGTCTCAAGTCCACGGCCCATTGCAATGAGAGCGTGCCCCGCAAGTCGGAGGCGCGATGCATGTGGGAGGCGATGGCCGGGATATCCTGTTTAGCCGCCGTCACAACCGGGATCCCACGGACACGGTCTGCTCCGAGAATCTTGGCCCCAAACGCCTTTTTGACGGACTCGATCCTTTCATCCCGATCCATCAAGGATCACTCCATTGCAAGGGTTGTCACGGCCAGGTTCATCAGCCGTTTTAGAGGCTCCGGCATCAGAAAACCCAGGACCAGTAGCGCTCCGATGTTCAGGACAAGGGACAGATGCCCCAATCCCCAGGTCTCTCCGCTCTCAATGCCCGGAGGAGGGTCTCCCCAAACCATCTTCACCACACGAGACATAACCCCTCCGAAAACGATCACTGCGATGCTTATGAAAAAGAAGACCAGTCCTAGATTACGAACCTCATCGGCCACGGTGATCGTCAGAAAATGCCCGATATGAACCGTGTCGCTGCCGTAGGCCTGCGTCGCCAGTGCGGCCGCAACCGAGAACTCGCTCACAAACATCGACAGCGGCGGCATCCCGACCAGCGCCAGCGACGCCGCAAGGAGGGCCGCGGCCGTCAGCGGCTGGGCCTTGAATGCGCCCCGCACCGAGGCGATTTCGCGGGTTCCGAATCGAATGAAAAGATGTCCGGCCGCAAAAAAGGCCAGCGACTTGGCGAGGGCGTGGTTTAAAAGGTGAAAGAGGCCGCCGAACGTTCCGAGAAAGCCGCCCACACCGAATCCGACCATCGCGATGCCCATGTGCTCAATGCTCGAATACGCGAACAACCGCTTATAATCCCGCTGCACCAGCATGAACAGCGCAGCCACGGCGAAGGACAAAAACCCGATCGCGACCAGAAAATTTCCCGCATACCCCGGCGAGACCGCCGCATCCACCACCATCTTGCACCGAAGGATGGCGTAGACCGCCACCGTTTCCAGAACACCCGCCAGCATGGCGACAACCGGGGCCGGCGCCTCGCTGTAGGCCTCCGGAACCCAGGCGTGCATCGGAACCAGACCGACTTTGGTGCCGTAGCCCACCAGTATGAATACGAAGGCCAGCTTCACGACATGAGGGTCGAGTTGCGCCGCAACCCTCATCAGATCGCTGAGGTTCAGCGTCGCATCGATCCCGCCCGCGGCCCGGACGGAGGACATGTACATCAGCACCGTTCCGAACAGCGCGAGCGCGATCCCTACCGAACATAGAATGAGGTACTTCCAGCCGGCTTCCAACGAGGTCTTCCGTTTAAAAAAGTTGATAAGGAACGTCGTGGCCAGCGTCGTGGCCTCGATCGCCACCCAAAGGATGCCGAGACTGTTCGCAACCGTGGCCAGGACCATCGTAAACATGAATAGATGAAACAGAAAAAAGTACCGGCTCATCCGGACCGGGGTGACGTCCCCTTGCGTTCGATAATGCTCGAAATACGACCAGGTATACAGCGAACTGACCAGGCCGATGACGGCAATGATCAAAAGGATGAAGGCCGATAGGGCGTCGATCAGGATCAGGTTGTGATAGCCCTGAATAGTCCCTTCGCGCAGTACGCGGGACATCACGGCGGCCAGTGCGCCGTTCAGCAGCAACATCGTTGCGAGATTGATTCCGTGCAGCAGCTTGGAATGCCGAAGCCCAAGACTGACAAACCCGGCGATCAGCGGGATGATTAAAAGAAGCGCGACCGCGTTCATGGAACCTCCGCCATCGCGTGGAAGATGCGCGTCATCGGAATGAAGAGCGCCCGGAGAAATCCCGGCATATGGATTCCGATATAACCCATCGCCGCAAGATTGGCCGCGAGCGCGACGGCGGTATAGCGGCCGCCGCCCGGCGTCATCGGACTACCGGTCTCTTTCGGTTCACCGAGAACCATTCGAAAGACTTGGTACACGAGTGCGGCAAACGCCACGACGAGGAGACCCAGGAATAGATAGGCGACCCACGGTCGTTTATCATAGGCGCCGATGGCGATCAGAATCTCGCTGATGAACAGGCCGAACGGCGGCATCCCGGCCAGCGCAAGCGCGGCCAGAAGCATCGCGCCGCCGACCAGCGGCATCTGCCGTAAAAGGCCGGTCACGCCCTCCATGTTCTTGTGTCCATACCGAAGCAACACCCGGCCGGCCGCGTAAAATGCCGTGGACTTGGCCAGCGCATGATTGATCATGTGAAACAGGCCTCCGAAGACGCCGGCCGATCCTCCCACCCCGAAGCCCACCAGGATGATCCCGACATGCTCGATGCTGGAATAGGCAAAGAGCCGCTTGTAATCGCGCTGGATCAGCATGAAGGTCGCGGCGATCGTCATGGACAGCAGCCCCAACCCCACCATGATGGATCCCGCAAATTCCGCCCCGACGGCCGGGTCGACAACCGTTTTGAGCCGGAGGACGGCATAGAGCCCGAGGTTGAGCATGAGACCGGACAGGACGGCGCTGATCGGCGTGGGCGCCTCCGCATGCGCATCCGGCAGCCACGTATGCATCGGCGCCACGCCGGCCTTCGTTCCATAACCGATCATCACAAACACGAAGGCCATTTTAAGAACGACCGGATTCAAGGAGCCGGCCGCGCGGGCGAGGGCGCTCCACTTCAGTGCCTCCATGCTCACGCCCAGGACATGTTCCGAAGCATAATAGACCAGGACGGTACCGAACAGGGCCAGCGTGATTCCCACGAAATTTAAAATGATGTACTTCCAACCCGCCTCCAGGGCCGCTTTCGTCCGGTTAAACCCGACCGAAAGCGCGGCCGAGATCGTCGAGCCTTCGACGGCAATCCACATCAGAGCGATATTATCAAGATTGACCGCGAGCACCATCGCGAACAAAAACAGATCGAAATAGACAAAGAAGCGCCGATAGCGCAGAAACTCCACCTGCCTGCGCGAGAGTTTTTCCCCCATGTAGCCGACGGCATAGACCAGCGCCGTTCCTCCCACGAAGGCGAGCATGAGATCCATAAATGCGCTCAGGGCATCGGCATGCAGAAGAGATCCAAATGAGACATCCTCCCCCGCGGCCACGCCGGCGACGACCGCGGCCATCGCCGCCCACAACACCACGGCATGGCCCAGCTGAAGCTTTTCCATGGCGGGCCGCGTCCGCACCGCGAGGCTCAACAGCCCCGAGACCAGTGGCGCGGCAACCAAAATGATCAGCGCGGATTCCATCCTTATTCCTTCAACCCCGTCAACTTGCTCGTGTCCACGCTGTCGAACGTATCTTGTAGCCGATGGGTATAGACCCCGATGATCAATCCGGCCACCAGGATGTCGAAGAACACGCCCAGTTCCACGATCAACGGCATTCCGTAAGCCGCCGCCGTGGCGCCCAGAAACAATCCGTTCTCAATCACCAGGAATCCGATCACCTGGGTCACGGCCTTCTTCCTTGCGATCATGATAAAAAAACCGATCAACACGATCGCAAGAGCGATCGCCAGAGAATCCTGGGTTAGAAGGAAGCCCAGACTGATGATCGGCTGCGTGATATAGAAGGCCAGGATGACCAACGCCCCGCAGACAAGGAGCGAGGACGGGATGTTGATATTGAGTTCCAGTTCCCGCTTGACGTTCAGACGCTCGATCACGGCCTTTAGGATGCGCGGAAGGACGATCGCCTTGATCACGACCGTCAGCCCGGCCGCGATATAGATGTGATAGGCGCCGGTCAGGAAGGCAACGAGGGCGGCCGTGACGGCCAGAAAAACGGACTGCAGCGCGAACAGATCCACGCAGGCCGAGAGCCGCCGCTGCGCGATGATCGCAAAGCAGGTGAGCAACAGGAGGGCGGAACAAAGATTCACCAACTGCGAACCCATATCGGTATGGATAGCCATCGTGTCGTCAGCCTCTCAAGATATAAAAGAAGATGATCGCCAAGAGCGAGAGAATAAACGCCAGTCCCAGAAAGTCCGTCACGCGAAAGAGCCGAAGCTTCGCGAACATGGATTCGATCACGCCGATCAGCACGGCCAGTCCGCAAATCTTGATCAGCCAAACCCCAACCCCGAGTATCATCCAGACCGGTTCCCGTTCCGTGGCGATCCCCCAGGGCGCAAAGATGTTGCTCATCAAGGTCAAGAATAGGAGTAGCTTCAGGGCCGAGGCCCACTCGATCAGCGCGAGGTATCGGCCCGAGTACTCCAAGATCATCGCCTCATGGATCATGGTCAGTTCAAGATGCGTCGCGGGATTGTCGACCGGCACGCGTCCGGTCTCGGCCAGGGTGACGATGAACAGCGCCGCCAGGGCCATCAGATGCGGCGGCGGATCCGTCACGATCCCCTGGAGCAGTGCCGTTTTGTGGACGATCGTGCTCAGATTCGTCGAGCCGGCCGTCAAGCCGACCGCAAAAATGGACAGGATCATGGCCGGTTCGGTCAAAGAGGCCACGATCGCCTCGCGGCTGCTCCCCATGCCGCCGAACGCCGATCCAGCGTCCAACCCGGCCAGCATGAGAAAGAACGTCCCGAGGGCCAGGAGATAAACGACGGTGATGGCGTCTCCTGCAAAGTTGAGCGGGACCTTCGATAGGAAGATCGGAACCAGCAGGACCGCGGTCAATGTGGATGCGAAAAGAATATACGGGGTGGCGGTGAAGATCCATGACGTGTGGGTTGAAGCCACCACATCCTTTCGGAACAATTTCGCCAGATCGTAATAGGGCTGCAGCCAACCCGGACCCTGGCGGCATTGAAGCCGGGCCTTCACCTTGCGGATCAGCCCCACGATGAACGGCGAGGCCGTTAGGGCCACAACCATTTGAACGACGGTTATCAAAGCGGATTCAATCATCACACTCACCGGACCCATAACAGAAGCACGAGCAGTGTCACAAAGATATACGCAAGATAGACGTGCAGGCTCCCCGACTGAATCACGCGAACCCGATCGGCCAGTTTCTGCAGAACCTTCACCACGGGATCGTACAGGTATTCCTGAAATACCGGTTCAATATGCGTCTGAAAACGCATCCGCTTGGCGAAGTACCGTGATTCCTCCAGCATCTCCGTTTCCAATTTCACCGTCGGCCGATAGATCATGTCAAAGACCTGCTTGATCGGCTGAGTGAAACCGGTGGCGGTGTACTCCATTCTCGGCTTCAGATTGATCCCGCAGCCCCAGGTTTTGTAGAAACGCTTCCGGAGCCTTCCCCCGATGACGGCCGCCATCAGCAAAGCCGCCGGAACCAGGAGGATCAGCAACAGTGCCAGCACCGGCGTGGAGATGCTCGCGAATCCCTTGTCCGGAGCGGGAGCGAGAGCAAAACCGCCCTCGCTCACCAGTTTCTCTGCGATCGAGATCCCGGTCAAGGAAGCCGTGACCCGATCGATCACCGGCACCACTCCCATCGGGGCCAGTCCCAGCACGATACAGAACAGTGCCATCACTCCCATTCCGATGCGCATCGTCCACGGGACTTCCTGAGCCTCCCGGGCGTGCGCGCTGCGCGGCATGGCCAGGAACGAGATTCCGAAGGCCTTGGCAAAACAGGCCATTGCCAGCACCCCGGTCAGCGCCAGCATGGCGGCGCCGATGGGCAAAATAATCTTCAATAGAAGATCGGGAATCTGGAAACTGAGAAAGAGGCTTTGGAACGTGAGCCACTCGCTCACGAAACCGTTACTCGGAGGAAGCGCCGAGATCGAAACGGCGCCGATGAGGAAGAAAACAGCGGTCCAGGGCATCTTCCGGATCAGCCCTCCGTACTCCTCCATGTTACGCGTGTGCGTGGCGTGGAGCAAAGAGCCGGCCCCCAGAAAAAGAAGCCCCTTGAACATGGCATGATTGATCGTGTGGTAGAGGCCTGCCAACAGCCCGAGCGCCGCCAGGTGCGGGAGACCGTAGGACTGAAAGATCATCCCCGACCCGATCCCCATCAGAATAATCCCGATGTTCTCAACGCTGTGGTAGGCCAGAAGACTCTTCAGATCGTGTTCCATCAACGCGTACATTACGCCCAGCAGTGCCGACACGGCCCCGATCGTCAGGATAATGAAACCCCACCACCATGGAAACACGCCGCCCAGGAAATCGAAATAAACGCGCACCAGACCGTAGATCGCGGTTTTGATCATAACGCCGGACATCAGTGCCGAGACATGCGACGGGGCCGCCGGATGGGCGTACGGAAGCCAGACATGCAGTGGAACGATGCCGGCCTTCGTCCCGAATCCGATCAGTGCCGTCGCAAAGATCAGCGTCCGGAAGCCCTCCGGAATCGGCGCGGGCGGATGACGGAAGGTCTCGAACGAGAAGCTTCCGGCCTGCTGATAAAAAACAAGATAGGCCACGATGATGAAGGCCGTCCCGACGTGTGTCATAATTAGATAGAAAAATCCGGCGTACCGCGTCTCGGCCTTCTCGTGTTCCGTAACGACGAGAAAATAGGAGACCAGCGACATGATCTCCCAAACAATCAAAAAGAAAATTCCGTTATCGGCCAGGACGACCAAGATCATCGAGAGAAGAAAAGCGTTGTAGAGTCCGCCCAAGGCCGCCATGGAATGACGGTTCTCAAACTCCCGTACGTATCCGACCGCAAACTGGGATGCGGCCAACCCGGACAGTGATATGATAAGAACAAAGAAGGACGAGAGGGGATCCACCCGGATCTGGAAGGTCAATAACGGGAGGTTGGATGAAACCGAAAAGGTCGCGGCCGTCGGAGCCAGCAGCCCCGCGACGCCCAGTACGATTCCCGCAACGGAAGCGGCCATGGCCGCCCCGTGGGCGACAAGATTTTGAACGTGGGCGTTCCGAAAAAAGACGGAGGGAAGGAAAATTCCTATTCCGTACAGGCTGATAACACTCAGGAGACCCCAATCAATAATCCAGGACAGGTCAAAAAACAAGGAAACCTCTCTTTACCGTTGAACGACCGACATGTTTCGCTTACGTTTTCGCCTGTCCTTTTATTGTCCTGACCCTGGATTTGATCTTCGCCCCTTTCAGGAAATAGTGGTCATAGACAGCCTCCAGAAATATTTTACCATTGCAGGGATAATATTTACAACCATCCAGCCCTACCACTCCTTCGGCACTGAAATGGGCCTGAAGGTCCGGTGCATTGCAGGTCACGATGCCGTCTCTGAGTTTAAAGACGATGCCGACTCGATCCGGTAGATTGATCACCACTTTTTGCATCTTGCTTGTCCCTTCGTTGACCGCCGCGCTTTAATGACTCTTTTTCCCGGCACCCTTCGCCGGCCTCTGCGATTTTTCATGACCGTTGCCCGCTTGCTCCTTTTTTAATCGAGCAACCGCTTCGGCCAGCGCCAAGATCTTCCGGGCGGTCAGATCACGGATCGTGATATTCGCCTCATCATCGCCGCTGAACGTGCACAAAGCAATCGTATAGCAACTGGTCCCGCCTCGAATCATCTTAAGCGCAATGTTCGACTGATGACAGTGTATTCCGACAAAGAGGCAGACATCAATCTTGTTGTGCCAGATCGTCAAATTGGGGTGATTGGGGTTGATCTCCACCTCCGGATTGACCCGGGGATACTTCGGCCGGTAATCGGCCATCGGAATCATCCTCGCCGGAATAGCCTCCGACAGGATCTTCACGGCCTTGGCCTCCGCCGAAGCCTGCTCACTCCACTTCCAGAGCACCAGCGGGCCGGGAAAGATGGCCGGCATCTTTGCCCCGAGCAGTTTTCGCGCTGCTGTATCAATGGCCGTCTGTTCAGGAACAATCTCGCCCTCCACCAATGCCTGCCCCGGCTCGGCCTGAATAACCCCCATCATCGCGGCCGCCGGTGGAAGATAGGCTTCCGGTCCGGGCAAAACACGGTATGGATCGCTCATGCTTGCGCTCCTTTCAATTGGCCGGTTACCGGCCGAGTTAATGGATTTTTAATGTCGAGGGGATTTAAATGAGTCTCACCCCCGTTCATATGACTCTGCACCGGTGTCAGTTTCACTGTCTTACCGTCCTTCGGCATTGGAATCTTCAGTTCCTTGCGGACCCGGCGAAAGATATCAATGATATGATCCATTTTTTTGACGTCAAAATCGCGCACGCTCAGCATCGCATCTTCATGGGCATCGTGACAGATGACGGTCGTCAAACAATTCGATCCGGCCCGGACGATCCGGAGGGTCAGGTTGGCGTAGTGGCAATGCACACCGATGAAGAGACAAACCTCGATCTTGTTATGCCAGATCGTCAGGTTCGGATGATTGGGGTTCAGCGCCTCTTCAGGTTCAATGTTGGGATACCGGGGCCGATAGTCCGGCATCGGGATAAACATGACGTTCGGGATCTCGGCGGCCAATCGCAAAACCGAATGACCTTTTTCCATCCAAACTTTATCCCAGGCCCACATGACGAGCGGTCCGGGAAAGATCGTCGGATTCTTCCGGGTGTACATCTGGCGCGCCGTCTCTTCAATGACCTTGTCCTCCGGAACGATGTTCCCATAGAATAAACCGTCGCCGGGATCTGGAATTTCAACTCCCATCTCCATCGCCGATGCGGGTGCATACCCGGCCGGACCGACGTCAATGATGCGTTTTTTCTCTTTCTCATCGGACATTATGTAGACTCCTTTCTCAAATAGGAAGATCGGTTTGGGTTCCGGAACGGATCGCTCACGGTTTTAGTTTATCCATAATTTCCTCCAGCCTCGTCAGGTCATACCGGTGCTCCTCCTTCTCGACATCGTGCGGCCCTTCATCCAGGACACCGCGATTCTTTTGATAGAAGACACCCACGCGCCGCCGATCATCCTCCGTCATCGCCAAC
>JACQCA010000055.1 GCA_016201865.1 Nitrospirota bacterium | reverse complement strand
TTGCCTTGATCGTACGAGTACTCTTTATAGCGGGCCATGGCTCCTCCCTCTCTCATTTATATACCTGCTCTTTTACAGCATATTAACGAAAAAAGAAAGAACATTGCGACGCGTTTAAGGTTTTTCTACAGCCTCAACGCCTCATAACAGGGATCTTGATCCAGTCCTCTCCACTCGGCCAGACCAATCTTTGATGGATAGCTCGACCATCGATATTGCTCGGGCCGACTAACTAAATTGGCACGCACAGGATTGAGTTCTATATACCGGCAGCACGCAAGCAAATAGGCATCCGTCTCGATTGGGCTCGATTTATACCGCCCTTCCCAAAGCGTTCCGGTCCGCTGATGCCGCCGGTTGACATACCGAGTCTGCCGCCCTGCAACTCGTTTCATCAGCAGCGCCAGATTAGAGACCTTTGGACCCGGATCAATAATAAGATGGACATGATTGGTCATGAGACAGTAAGCATAAATCTTACAGCCCAGCGTCTGTTTCCAATCGTTTAGATTTTCTAAGTAGTAACCGTAATCATCATCCGAGAGAAACACCGTTTGTTTATTGTGTCCTCGTTGGATGAGATGATGCGGCCGGTCTGGCAGGACGATTCTACTGAGCCTCGGCATATGCGACAGTCTGCCTCATGGATTCGATTCAGTCAAGAAAATAAATCTGTCCCCTTTACTTTCTCCACCCACCTGCCCGCCACCCACAAGCTCCCCAACACCATCACAATCATGTCGAGATAAACGTAAAACATGACGGAACCCACGGGCGGGTTCGTCGCGGATAAGAAGCCAAAGGGTCTCGGCGACCAGACCCAACAACCGAAGGCGGTGCCGACGAACTCGACGAAGAGCACGAAGATCGGCATGAACATATAGATCACCCGCTGTTTCATCGCGAAGACGCCGATAAAAAAGAGAAGCCCGAGAAGAACGGTGAAACTGTCACGGAAGACCAGAAACACACCGAGAAAAAGCGCCGCATAAAAAATGAGGAACCGGTTGATGATCACGCCGGCGCGTTCATGGACACCGGCGCGCCAGAGGAGTTGAAACCCGGAGCCGATCACGATCGCATGGCCGAAAGGCACATAGATCGGAACATACCCGAACTTATAGGTGTATAGCTCGATCCCCATGCTCAGGAAAACCTCGCCGACGGCCGATACCGGGATCGTGATCAACATGATCTTCTTGAGACGTTCATCCGGCATCGTCCGAACCATGGCGTAGCAATAAAGCGGGACGAGGATGTTGTCGAGCATCTGACCGTTCAGCCCGTGGGCCAGCAGCCATTTCGAGTCCAGAAACAGCATCGCCGCCGTGACTGGGACGAAGGCATAAAAGGACCAGTGGAACGGTTTGGCTTCGATCATTTTTTTTTGAGCCTCGGTTTCGAGATCACCTGAAGCATTCCGAACGTCCAGACCTCGAACGGCATTTCCTGGGACGTCAGCGCTTTCTTCGTCTCTTCAAAATCCCGCTCGTTCCCATAGGCCATGAGTAGATGGCCGCAGCCGTCGCAGGTCGCAACGTCACGGTGTTTTTTGATAAACCGTTTCATAGACTGTAGGCAGCAGGGATTCATTTTGATTTTTTTGACGGAACCGCTTCTTTCACCCAGAGTCTTTTTTTAATGATGTACGCGCCGACGAAGACGAACATCAGAACGCTCACGACATGCGGCGCGCGCAAAGAGCCGAGATAGAGATCATCGGCGCGGAAGAAACTTACGATGAACCGGATCACGGAATAGAGAATCAGATAGAGACAAAAGATAAACCCGTCGCCCCAGGGCCGCTTCCGGATG
Organism: Nitrospirota bacterium; assembly: GCA_016201865.1. Taxonomy (GTDB): domain Bacteria; phylum Nitrospirota; class Nitrospiria; order JACQBZ01; family JACQBZ01; genus JACQCA01. The sequence goes on along the minus strand of JACQCA010000055.1, from coordinate 4,497 downwards.
GACCAGAGAAACGCAAAGGCCAGGACGTTTAATCCCAGTTCGTACAGCATCACGGGATGAAGCGGGACCGGGCCGAATTCCCGCCCGGCGATGCTGCCCGGAGGAAAGATGATGCCCCATGGCATCGTCGTCGGCGTGCCGTGCGCATCCCCGTTCATAAAATTTCCGAACCGCCCGAAGGCCTGTCCCAGAATCACAAGCGGCGCGCCGGCATCGGCCAGCGGCCAGAACGAAACGTGATGACGGCGGACGAACCAGAGCCCGATCAGGACACCGCCGATCAGGCCGCCGTGAATCGCAAGCCCGCCGTGCCAGATCGCCGGGATCTCGGAAGGGTTGCTGCCGTAATAAGACCAATTGAACAAGACGTAATAGATCCGTGCGCCGAGGATCCCGCCGAGGAGGCAGTACATGATCAGGTTCCAGCCATCGTCGCTTGAGAGCGGGATCCCTTTACGACGCACCTCTTTACCGAGAAGCCAGCCGCCGACCATCGCCGCGATGAAATACATCAGGCCGTAGAAACGGATCGTGATGGGACCAAATTCGATCAGGTTTGGATGCATCTATTTATCCTCACTTAAATCTTCATCGCCTCCCGCACTTCTTCCAAGGTTTGACGGGCCGCCTTTCCGGCCTTCTCCGAGCCCTCGGTCACGACCGCTTCAACCTTCTTGGGATGCTTCGTCCATTTTTGCCGCTCCGTCCAGATCGGCTCAAGCCGCCGGACCATCCGGTCGGCCACCCACTTTTTACAATCGATGCAGCCGATCTCGGCCGTCCGGCATTCCGTGTTCACACGGTCAATCACACCGATCTCGGAGAAGATCTTGTGATAGGAAAAAACGGGGCAGATATCCGGATTGCCGCGATCCGTCCGTCGGACGCGGGCCGGGTCGGTCACCATCGTCCGGAGTTTTTCGCGGACGTCCTTTTCGGGATCGGAAAGATAAATCGCGTTGTTGTAGCTCTTGCTCATCTTCCGCCCGTCGGTGCCCAACAGCTTCGGCACCTCAGTCAGCAGGGGCTGCGGCTCGGGAAAGACGGCCTTGTAGAGGTTGCTGAACCGCCGGGCCAGCTCGCGCGTCAGTTCCAGATGCGGAAGCTGGTCCACGCCCACCGGCACGACGTCGGCCTTGTAGATCAGGATATCGGCCGATTGAAGCACGGGATAGCCCAGAAAGCCGTACGTTGTCAGATCCCGATCACGGAGCTCCTCCATCTGCTCTTTGTAGGTCGGGTTTCGTTCAAGCCACGGCACCGGCGTGATCATCGAGAGGAGCAGGTACAGCACGGCATGCTCCGGCACGCGGGACTGAATGAAGAGGGTGCATTTCTCCGGATCAATCCCGGCCGAAAGCCAGTCGATCAGCATCTCACGAATGTAATCGCGGAGATGGCTCGTGTCGGCATAATTCGTGGACAGCGCATGCCAGTCGGCCACAAAAAAATAGGCGTCGTAGTCCTGCTGGTATTTGATCCAGTTGTCCAGCGCGCCCAACAGATTGCCCAGATGCATGCGTCCGCTGGGCTGCATCCCGCTCAGCATCCGCCTTTTCCGTTGCTTCACGATGAAATACCTCCTTTATCCATCTCAGAAAAAGAATGGGTTAACACCCACGATCCACATCATAATATTGATGATGATCGGCGAGATGATCTGAGACCAGAACCCGAACGGATCCAGGAAAACCAGCGCAATGATAATAAAAAATCCGAACGGCTCGATGCTGGCCCAGGCCGCCGATTGACGGGCCGGAAGCAGTCCGACCATCACGCGCCCGCCGTCCAGCGGCGGAATCGGAATCATATTGAAGACGGCCAGAACAACGTTCCATTTCACACCCTCAAGAAGCATCAGCAGGACCGGCACCAGGATCACGGCCGCCGGCTCGCTCCAGACGGACGCCCCGGACCCGGACCGCAGAGGTGTAACAAGTCCGGGATTCATCATCAGGATCAGACGGAACAGGAACCCGCAGGCGACCGCCAGGAGCATATTCGTGGCCGGGCCGGCGCCCGCCACCCAGATCATGTCTTCCTTGGGCCGCCGGAGGTTCATGAAATTCACCGGAACGGGTTTCGCGTAACCGAACACGAAACCGCCTTTCGTCGCGATCAACAAAAAAATCGGAATGAGGATCGTCCCGACGAGATCGATATGCGGCAGCGGATTGAGCGTCAATCGTCCCATCATCCGGGCCGTCGGATCGCCCCGTTTATTCGCCACCCAACCGTGCGCCACCTCGTGAAAAATGACGGCCAGAAGGATCGGAATCGCCGAGATCGAGATCTGCTGGACGATATGGTTGAGGTTCATGAATGAATAGGGAGAGGCACGGCGCGCCGTGCCCCTATTGGTTGATCTGAATAAATTTGCCGTCCTTGATTTGAATCACGTACAACCGCTTGGCCATCTCACCGTCCGGCGTGTAACTGATCAGGCCGGTGACGCCTGAAAAATTCTGCACGCGACCCATGAAATCGCGAACCGCCTCCCCGGTCGCGGCGCCTTGATGCAAGGCCTTCAAGACAAGGGCGGCGGCATCATAAGCCTGAGCCGAAAGCAGTGTCGGTTCCTCCTGGTAGCGATCCCGATACTGATCCACAAACGATCGCACCGTCGGCTCCGCGCTGCCGGGGAAGAAGCCGTCCACAAAGACCCCGCCTTCGACGTATTTCCCCCCGATGCGGAAGAGATCCGGAGAATCCCATCCGTTCGTCCCGAGCAGCACGACGCCCTGGATGTCGTAGAAGGCGAGCTGGGCCGCGATCAGACCGGCCTGGTCGTAATCGCCGGGGAGAAAGACGGCATCAAAACCAGGCTTGTACTCGCGGATCTCGCCCTTCTTCTCGGGCGGCGGGCCCGAAAAACCGTATTTGGACAGATCGGCCTCCTTTAGAGACCGGATCTGCGGTCCGAAATCGGTCGTCTTCGGATCGTACGACGCCTGGCCGATGATCTCGCCGCCCTGTTTGATGATCTCGTCCGAAAAGGTGCGCATCATCTCCGTCCCGTAGGCGTCATCGGAATAGAGGATGCAAAAACGTTTGAGGGTGAGCGAACCCGCCGCGTACCTTGCAATTTCGCGGGCCTGCTGCCGGTTGGTGATGGAATTCCGCAGAACGTATTTCCACGATTTCGGCCACTCCTCCGACGCCGAAGGCGTCAGAAGCGGGACCCGGTAGGCGTCCGCTTTAGAGGCCGCAGCCGCCACCTGGCGGCTGAGCAGCGGTCCGACGATCGCGCTCACGCGGTATTCCCGGGCCAGTTCATCCAAGCCGCGCAGCAGCGCGGTCGCATCTTCTTCCGTATCCTTGACCACCACCTCCACCGATCCTTCCGGATTCGCCTCCTTTGCCTGATCCACCGCAAGCCGGATCCCGTCGAGGACCTGAAGGCCGAACGGTTTCAGCGGGCCCGATAGAGGCAGCAGCGCCCCGATCAGACGGCGTTGACCGAGATAGAACTGTTTGATCGCCAGGATCCGGTTCCGCGCCGACGATACCGCGCGATGCCGGGGATAGGTCGAAAGGAACCGACGCCATTCCCGCTCCGCCTCAAAATATTCCTTCTTGGACTCATACCGATCGGCCAGCTGCAGAAGGGCCGCATCGCCCGGATAGCCTTTCGGGAATTGCCGGACCAACTCTTCCAGTTCCGTCCGTGTCGCAAGCCCTAAAAGCTCAAGCACCCGGTCTTCAATCGTCCGCTTCTCGTCGTCCCGGCTCCATTCCTTCTTCAATAATTCCGTGACGGCCTGCAGACGATCGTTCTTTTTGAGAAAGACCTCGACGATCCGGTCGGTCAACGCCTGCCGCGCGGCGATATCCCGGTTCAGATTTCGCTCGAGCTCCAGAAGCGGCAGGGCGGCATCGTACTGAACGAGGCGGATATACGCCTCGGCCAACTCATGCCGAGCCCGCTCCAACAGAGGCGAGTCGGGAAATTCACGGATCAACTTTTGATACCACGCCGCCGTGCCGGCCGGGTCCTGCCGTCGTTCACCGATCCGGGCCAAACCGAAATAGACCTGATCCTTCAGCGCCGATTGCGGATACGTCGCGAGCAGGAGTTGATAAGCCGTCTCGGCCTGCTCCAGATCCCCGGCATCGGCGGCCGCCGCGGCTTTGTTCAGCAGCTCCTGCGTATCCGCTCCCGGAGAGGCCGTCTGATCGGCGGGCTGCGTCTCCGCCGCAGCGGGAAGGATCATCCCCGAAATCAAACAGGCGATCAACACTCCGGCCCGAATCCCAAAACAGCCCTTCGCGCACACCGTACTGGATAAAACCGTCTTCGTCTTCAAGATAGCTCACTATAAGATAAGTGTCCCCCCTTGTCAACAGAACCGCTCTCTGTCATCCCAAAGTGATAATGTCCGGTTCTGCCAAAGTAGAAATGTCCTCTTACTGATAGACTCCCTGCTCCAATTAGGAGGGCAGGATGGTCAGAGAGGACAGGATACTCATGAGCATGAAGGAGTTGCAGCGGTTGCA
>JACQCA010000063.1 GCA_016201865.1 Nitrospirota bacterium | reverse complement strand
GTCAATCGTCTCCTGCGTCAGGAACTTGGTCGTCTGCACCTGTCCGACGCTGTCCGCAAACGCGCAAGGCGCGGCAAGCATCCCGGCCGGAAAAGCGCACAGTGCCGCGATCAGGCGGACGGCGATCGGATTTGAGGGTTTCCGATTCCTCATTCGGGTCCCGCGCTCACCTGAACAACCCTTTGGGCATCACCCGAGAGGATGTTTGTAACCCTGCCCGTGGACGTCAGGATATATTGTGAAGCATAACTATTCGTATTATGCGAGGCTTTTGAGCTGCCGAGGTAGCATCGCCGACAGGTCTGAAACTGAAACTGTGTTTTGGCGGCGCATGAAAAATACTCGGAATCTATAAAAAAAGGAAGACTGATGTCAAAGGCTTGCGTATCCTCATTGACATTGATGACGGCCAGATCGTTGCAGTTCGCGGACGAAATCGTTGCGCTAAGTTTTGCGGCCGGATAGACCGAGTCGTTGAGATTATGAACCGGATGCGGAATGGGTTGCATGCCGGTGAAGGTGGTGGCCGTTTTTCCGGTGTAGGTGAGGTCGAAATCATCACCGATCGTCAATCGACCGGTGTTTTTATTCCGCTCAATATTATACTGAATCCCGCCTTCCGCGATATAAAAGGCCTCCAGGCCCCGAGTCTGGCCCGTGGCCGTGAAGCTTTCGGTGTTGACAAGCGAGACGAACGCGGCAATCACCATGCCGACGACCAGGAGGATTAAGACGACAACGATGAGGCCAGCGCCGGATTGATTTCTATGCAGTCTGGGCATCTAAAAGCTCCTCGGATGCACCTGGGACCGGAGCTGCATCGTCTCGGTCCCCGATTGCGTCGTCAGGTCGATATTGATCGACCAGATATTCGTCGCGGTGCAGGACGCCGCGCACGGCGTCGCGCAAACGGTCGGCGGCAAGGCCGTAATATTAACCGGCGGATCGGCATTATTGTAATACGTGAAGGCCAAACTGCTCACATTGCCGACCAGCGTGTCCGTGGTATTCCGCAGCAAAGGAGCCCCCGCTCCGGCCCAACTGAATTCAACCGTGTTGTTCTGGCCGTCAACGAACTTGAAATCGGCGGCCGCGGCGGTCTGAACGCATTTGTTGTCGCGCACGTTCCGGATCTCGCGGATCATCCTGTCCATCGCCAGGCGGTTCACCTGCGTCGCCTCGCGGACGTTGTTTCCAGTCAAGACACTCTTCGTAGAGAAAAGAAACACATTGGACGCGACGATCCCGATCACCCCGATCAGGATGATCGAGAAGATCATTTCGATCAATGTCACGCCGCGTTCATTCTTCACGTGGGTTTCCTAATAATTGGTCAGGATCGTCACCAAAACGGCGTCCGGCACACTCGGACCGACGCCCCGCGCCTGGACCGTCACCGTCACTTTTTTATAGCCCTGATCCGTTCCTGACGAGGATAGGTTTGAATCAACGCACTCTGCGTCGGTTTTCTTCCAGTAATTTGAAAAAGGGGCGCCCATCTGCGCAAAGGCGCCGACCAAGGGGGCGGCGCAGGATGTCGGCGGGGTGTTTGCATAGCCGCAGGTCCCGCAGGCCGACCGTTTCTTGGCGATGATCGCCTCCATTTCCTCCTGGGCCAGATCGGCGGCCGTCGTCGTCCCGATCGTGTTCACCTGACCCTTCGTCATGAAACTGACGGCCGAAATCAGGCCCGGAATCGCGATCGCCATGATCACGATCACCAGAATCACTTCGATCAATGTAAAACCGTTTTCTTTCATATTCAATTCAATACGTCAGACTGCCCGTGTTGGGCTCAATCATGATCGTCCGGCTGCTTCCCGAAAATCCGATCGTGCTTGTGCAATTCATAACGGTTCCGGCCGTATCGGTCGGCGCGCCCAGCTTGTCAAACTCGATTACGTTGCTCGGCGCCCCGGCGCAGAACGGCGTTGGCGAGCTGAATCGGACGCCGCTGAGCTGACTCTGTTGGTAGAAATCAAAATTAACGATGAAATCCAGTCCCAAATTGGTCGGATCTTTGATACAGGGTTCGCCGCCGCAGAGACCGGCTCCTCCGGTATGAATATGAACCGAATAACCATCTTGCGCGGCGTTGATCGTAAGTCCGTGCCGGCTCTGCGTCGTGATGGATAACTGTTGAGCATACCGCAAATCGCCGACCACCTTGTTCACGGCATTGCTCACCTTGATGTCCGATAAGCCCGAGAGGTTCAGGGCAATAACAGCGCCCATGATCGCCACGACGATGATGATCAGTACCATCTCGATTAAAGTAAATCCATCCATCTTCTGAATAAGAACCTCTCTGCTTCGACAACGGATCGTCATAGTTTAAGTATACCAAAAATCCCGTCAATCTTTCCGAACCTGTTTTTCCCGAATCGCCTTCGCGCGGGCCTCGATTTTTTCGGCCTCGGCGTCGCGTTTCATCTTCCGTAATAAATCGGCGTAACTTCCCAGACTCTCGGCCACGAAGAGATGTTCTCTCCCCAAAGCTTTCTCCCAGATGTCCAGCGATTGCTGGTAGAGCGGCTCCGCTTCAGTAAATCGAGCTTGATCACGGTACAGATCGGCCAGATCGAGAAGGCTCGAGGCGATGGCGGGATGATCGGACCCCAGAGCTTTTTTTCTTATCTCCAGAGAGCGCTGAAAAAACATCTCGGCCTCTGTGTATCTGCCTTGGTTACGGTAAAGGACCGCCAGGTTGCGCAGGCCCGTTGCCACTTCGGGATTGCCGGGTCCCAAGCTCTTCTCCATGATCGCAATCGCCGCATGATAGAGCGGCTCGGCCTCGCCGTATCGTTTCTGTGTAGAGTAATGAAGTGCCAGGTTATGAAGAGCGATCGCCATGTTGTGCGGGTTTGATTCCGGATTGCTCTGCCATATCTTGATCGCATCCAGATAAAGCGTCTCCGCCTCGGTCTGTTTCCCTTGACCAGAATAGAGCTCGGCAAGATAGAGAAATCCCGACGCTTGTATATTGCGTCCTTCGCTTCCCCCATTTTGACCGATGGAAACAGCTTGTTGGTAGAGATGCTCGGCTTCGGCATCTCGTCCTCTGAGCGCATAATGGGCCCCCAGCCCAAGGTGAGGAACACCGGCCGCGGGCGATCCGGCCAAGGCCGCCTCCCAAAAAGTCACCGGGCTCCGCCAGACGGCATTTCGACTCCAGCTCTCCTTTCCCAAGAACGCTACAATCGCTATGACGATAAGGCTCGCGGTCATCCAAACCTTGACCCGGTGTCTTCCCATGACGACTGCAAGCCGCCCAGGAACCTGCATCATCAACCAGGCGCCGACGATAAATACCCCCACCGAAGGGGCATAGACATATCGCTCCGCAACAGGGGTGAGCGCCAGACCCATGACGGCCACTAAAACGGCCGGGGCGATAAGAATAGAAAACCAACAGAGGCCGATTGATAATAAAACCGCGCGGCGAATGAATGTCCAGATGGCGACGCTCAACAACAGAACAAATGTCAGAACGGCAAATTTTAGGAAGAGAGGGGAGAACGTCAGAGCATCAATGAAAGGCTGGTGAGGATAAGGAAACAGTATCAACTTGAGATAGAAACCGAAGGTCGCGATCATCCCCAAGACCGCTTCGAATGAGAACAGGCCCGAAGCGGAGGAAATACCGCCGGCGGGATGGGTGATGTTTGTAGTCCGCATCCAAAAGTAAACGCCTAAGATCAGCAAAAGAGTCGGCCAGCCAAGCGCATTCCACCGTGACCCGGAATTCGATCGAGAGAGAGAGTCGTATATCACAAACAATAGGATCAGCCCCACCGCCATTTCTTTGGTCAGAAGCGCGAGCAAGAAGGCGGCCATGGAGGAGCCGAAGCTCAACCAACCTCCGGTCCGGCGAAACCGGATATAGAGCACCATGGATAATAACATGAAGAAGGCGCAGAAAACATCGTTGCGGCCGGCGATCCAGGCCACGGCCTCGGCATGAATCGGATGCACGGCAAACAAGGAGGAGGCGATTAACGGCAAAAAGGCGTGAGACGCAAGGCGTGCAGCGTCTGTAGGGACAGCCCCCCGTGGCGGCCCGATGTTCCGCATCAGGCCGCGGGTTAGAAAAAAGACCAGTGCCGTGTTTAGAATATGGGCGATCCAGATCGAAAGGTGATACCCAAACGGGTTATAGCCCCAGAGGGCGTAATCGAGAAGATAGGAAAGGGAGACGACGGGCCGAAAATAGACGGCAGATTCTTTTAAAGACGGCGCGACGATTTGATCGGCGAGAAACTGGTTCCAGCTCTGACCCGGCAATCTGAGATTGGGGATGATTTGCTCGTCATCCAGGCCGAAGCCGTTGGCCAGCACATTGAGATTCACAAACAAAGCCAGAAGGACCGGAACGGCCCACATCCACCGGTCATGCTCACCCTGTTTCAACGCGCGTTTTGCGGCCTCGAGTGTCAGCATCTTCCGAATGGCTTCAGAACCTGATTGGATCTTCTCTTGAACCGTCAAAACCTCGATGAGAACATCGCAGGGAGAGGAGGTTTCCTCTCCCTGCGCCTTTTTACCCGGACTGGATACCGATCAAACAAACCCAGCCGATATCGCGGCGATGATCCACCCTGTTTAACAATTCACCTTAGCCGCCAAAGTTAAGGCACCCGTCGATCCGTTATAAGTCGCTTGGGCTCCCCGGCCGGCCCCGCCACAAGTGCCCGCCGTCGGTGGATTGCCAGTGCATGTTCCATCGCCGGAACAGATTGAAAAGGTATCGCCGGAAGCCCATGCTGAGGTGGTCACCCCACTGCCACTGATTTGTACTTTGTTGAAAACATTCGCCTGAAATGTGGGGCTGGTCCCACCGGAATTGGGTATAGCCTTTAAGCTGTTGATGGCCAGAGACAGTTGTGCGCTGTACTGACCGAAGGTGCCGTCAATGGCCGAGTTCTTGGCATCCGTAAGGATGGTCCCGAACTGGACCGTCGCCACGGCGCCCAGGACTCCGAGGATCACAATGATCAAGACCAGCTCGATCAACGTGAAGCCTTTCTCGTTCTTGAGTATCTTCATGGTTTATTTCCTCCTTGGTTATGGTTCATGGTTTATTAATGCTTACTCACCACTTCTCGTACCCCTTCGTCGTCGAATAAACGCGCCCGATCGCGGGCTCATACCCATACCGGTTTCCGAACGGATCGACCGGATAACCGGCCTCATCCAGCGCCAAGGTTTTCAGGTATTGATCCGTGAAGATCGTCCCCTCCTTGATCGGGACGATATACCGCTCACGCATCAGGTCACGCAGGTCGGCCGGTATCCGCTGTTTCGTAAGCACGTAGATCTGAACCGCCTTACGAATATTTCCCAATGAGATTTGCAAAGCCACCCCTCGCGCCTCCTGCGCCATCCGCTGGTACTTGGGGATCAGCACCCCCATGAAGATCGAGATCAGGACCACGACGATCAGCGTGTCGATGATCCCCAGGCCCTGTTCCCCTTTGAGCCGCATCTATGCCTTTTAAACCAACGTCCATACTCCTTGCCGGTTATGCAACAAGCAAAGTTTATACCAATTCGCGAAAATTTAATTTTCTAAATGAAAACAGCAGATTAAAATCAATTGCGGATCTTCATTAAATCCAACATTGAGTAATTTTGTACACAAACGTTTCCATCTCTACACAAGTCCGTACTTCTTCATCTTATTATAAAGATGCTTCCGGCTGATGCCGAGGCGTTTTGCGGCCGCGCTTCGGTGGTCCTTTTCTTCAGCCAAGGCCTGTTCGATCAATTTCTTCTCGATGTCCGAGCTGACCCGCTCCCGCTGGCTCCGAAGATCCCCGGCCGGTATCTGTTCCTGACCGATCCCGCCGACCGGCTGCATGGCATCCCGAAGATCGTTCAGATCCAAAACGTCCCCGTCCGTCAGGACGACCGCCCGCTGGATCACATTTTCAAGTTCCCGGACGTTGCCCGGCCAGCGTTGACGGACCAGCCAGGCCCGAATCTGATCGCCGAGCCGCGTGGCCTTGCGTTTGAATTTTTCACCATACACCCTGAAGAAATAATCGGCCAGCGCCGGAATGTCTTCCGGCCGTTCCCGAAGCGGGGGAAGATGGATATTCACGACGTTCAGTCGAAAAAAGAGGTCCTCCCGAAAACTCCCGGCGGCTACGGCCTGGGCCAGATCCTTATTGGTCGCGGCGATGATCCGGATATTGACCGGAACGGGCTTCGCCCCGCCGATGCGTTCGATCTCCCGCTCCTGCAGCACGCGGAGGATCTTGGCCTGCATGCCCATCGGCATCTCGCCGACCTCATCCAAAAACAGGCTTCCCTCATGGGCCAGCTCGAACTTCCCCAGCCGCTGTTGATGCGCGCCGGTAAACGCGCCCTTTTCGTGCCCGAACAGTTCGGTCTCGAGCAGGCTCTCCGGAATGCTGGCGCAGTTGACGGTGAGAAACGGATGATCCCGTCGCGGGCTCTGCCGGTGAATGGCCCGGGCCACCAACTCTTTCCCCGTTCCGCTCTCGCCCGTGATCAGGACGGTCACATCGCTGTCGGCCACCTTCCGCACCCGGTCCAGGACCTTCCGCACGGCCGGGCTCATCCCCAAGATCACCGGCGTCTCCTCGTCCAACCGGCGATGAAGGCGCTTGACCTCTTCCTGCAACCGGCAACGTTCCGCGGCCCGCTTGATCACGATCCGCATCTCGTCCAGGTCGAACGGCTTCGTGAAATAATCATAGGCCCCTTTCTTCAAGGTCTCGAGGGCCACCTTCTTGGACCCGAACGCCGTCATGAGAATGACCAGCAGATCCGGATCAAACGCCTTCATCGCCTCCAGCGCAAGCAGGCCGTCGAGCCGGGGCATCTTGATGTCCATCAGGACGATCCGGAATTCGCCGGATCGGAGTTTCTCGACGGCTTCCCGTCCGTCGGAGGCCGTCTCGAAGGCATAGCCCTCCTTCTTCAAGGCCTCGCTCAAGAAAAATCGCATGCCCTCTTCGTCGTCGACGACTAAGATTTTGGGTGAGAATTCCATTCGTTCACCGGCAGCTCGATCTTAAAAACGGTTTCGCCGCGGCCGCTCTCGACTTCGATCGTCCCGCCCTGCGCCGTCACGACCTGGTGCGCAATGGCGAGGCCCAGGCCGGTCCCGTTTTCCTTGGTCGTATAGAATGGGTCGAAGATCCGCCGGTAATCCTTTACCGGGATGATTGAGTTCGTGTTTGCGATCTCGATCCGAACGCGACGCGCGGCCGGAGGATCCGTCCGCAACCGGGTCTCAACCCGAATCGTTCCGGTCTCCGGGATCGCCTGGACGGCGTTTAAAAGAACATTCAAAACCGCCTGGAGGATCCCTTCCCCGTCCGTCCGGATCTCCGGAACCTGCGGATCGTAGTCCTCCCGAATCGTGATTCGTTTTTCATTCCGTTCGTAACCCGACAACGCGACGGCGTCGCGGATCAGGCGGTTCAGGTCGATCTTCTCGGCCGTCCCGCCCGCCGCGGCGGGCCGGGCCAGATTCAAGAGACGCTCCACCACGGCATTCAGCCGGTTCACCTCGGACGCGATCGTCTCGGCATATTTTTTTTGATCGGGCGATTCGGCCGATTCGCAGAGGAGTTGGGCCAACCCCTTCACGGCCCCCAACGGGTTTCGGACCTCGTGCGCGACGCCGGCCGCAAGCGTCCCCAAGGCCGCCAACCGCTCGGTGCGCTGGAGCCGTTCCTGCATCGCCAGCTTTGAGACCATCTGATTGAACTCATCGCCGAGATACACGAACTCGCCGGAAGCATCCAGCCGGACATGCGTCTTGAGATTGCCGGTCGCGACGCCGTGGATCGCTTCCGAAAGACGCTTCACCGGCCGGACCAGCGCGTAGGCGATGATCAGCCCGGCCGCCAGCGCCACCAATCCGCTCACGAGAAACACCGGGACCATTTCGGAAACGGCGGTGTGGAAGGCGGCCATGCCGGCGGCCGCGCCGGACGGCTCGGACGAGAGGATCGCCCGGGAAATCAGGGAGACCGTGATATAGGTCGGCGCGAGAGAGAACAGGATCAGAAACAGGGGGATGAAGAAAAAGAGGCTGAGCTGAACCCGCCGCTTGAAAAGAAACGTCACCGGACTTTCTTCAAGGCCGCGCCGTTGAAGAGGGGCGTCCGGCTGCATGAATTTATCCACCGCCTCCCTTGAAGACATTGATGAGATTCCACCACGGCATGAAGATCGCCAGGGCCAGGAAGAGGACGACCCCGCCGATGACGGCCAGCAGCAAGGGCTCGATGGAGGTGGCGAGATTGCGGATCGAATACTCCACCTCCTGATCGTAGTACTCGGACACCTTCATCAGCATCTCTTCCATGTTGCCGGTCTGTTCTCCGATCGCCACCATCTGGACCACGACCGGCGGAAAGACCCGGCTGACCTGCATCGGCTGGACGACGCCGCGGCCCTGCCGGGCGCTGTCCCGGATGTTGTCCACCACGCGCGAGATCACCGTATTCCCCACGGTCTGGGAGACGATCTCCAGCGTCTGAAGGATCGAAAGCCCGCTGCGGGTCAAGGTCCCGAAGACGCGGGCGAACCGGGAAAGGGCCGTCTTCAAAAAGATCGGGCCGAAGATCGGCAGCTTGATCTTGATCCCGTCCCACCGGAGCCGACCGGCCGGCGTCCGAATGTAAGCCCGGCTCGCGAAGACCGAAAAAAGGACGACGATCAGGATCAGCCACCAATAATGTTCAAACACGTTGTTGATCCCGATCAGGATGCGGGTCGGCAGCGGCAGTTGGACCTTGAAGTCCGCGTACATCGCCGCAAAGCGGGGCACGACGAACTGCAGCAGGATGACGAAGGCGATACCCAGGGCGACGATCACGATCTTCGGGTAGCGGGTGGCCGCCTTGATGCGCGCGCGGGTCTCGGCCTCGTGCTCCGCCAGCGCCGCCAGACGCTGCAGGATTTCATCCAAAACGCCCCCGGCCTCTCCGGCGCGGATCATGCTCACATACAGATGGCTGAAGACCGAGGGATGCTTGGCCAGGGCGTCCGAGAAGGAGCCGCCGCTCTCCACATCTTTCCGGACCTGTACGATCACGTTCTTAAGCCGTTTGTTCTGGGTCTGCTCGATGAGGGACTCGAAGCTGGTCATGAAAGGCAGACCGGCCGAGATCAGCGTGGCGAGCTGACGCGAAAAGATGATCAGGTCCTCGGGGGAAATGCGCGTGAAACGCTCGAAGAAGTCGGCGCCCAACGCGCCCGGAGCCTGCTCCTCGATCGATACGGGATGGTAACCGAGATTGTCCAGTTGAGAGGCGACGCCGTCCCGATTGACGGTCTCGATCGTGCCGGTGAACAACGAACCGTATTTGTCCCGCGCCCGATACCGGAAGACCGGCATGCTATACCTCGACTTCTTGCGTCACCCGCAGGACCTCTTCCAGGGTCGTGACCCCTTTGAAGGCCGCCGCCAGCCCTTGGAAGCGCAGCCCGGCAAATCCGGACCGGGCCGCCTGGTTCCGGATCGCGCCCGAAGAGGACCGGGTCACGATGAGGTTCCGAATCGCTTCGTCGATGGGGAGCAGCTCGTAGATCCCGATCCGACCCGCATAGCCGGTGTTCCGGCATTGCGGACAGCCGGCCCCTTTCACCAGACCGATCTCCTTTCGACCGCTCATGAATTTATCCAGCCCCAGGCTCTGGATCAGGTCCGGCGTCGGCATAAAGGGACCCTTGCAACGGGAACAGACCTTGCGGACCAAGCGCTGGGCCACGACCCCCATCAAGGACGAGGCGACGAGGAACGGCTCGGCCCCCATGTCGACCAGCCGGGCGACGGCGCCCGCGGCGTCGTTCGTGTGCAGCGTCGACAACACCAGATGGCCCGTCAAGGCCGCCTGGATCGCGATGGAGGCCGTCTCGGTGTCCCGAATCTCGCCCACCATGATCACGTCGGGATCCTGCCGCAGGATGGACCGGAGGCCGCTCGCGAAGGTTAAGCCGGTCTTGAGATTGACCTGCACCTGATTGGTGTATTTAAGCTGATATTCAACCGGGTCCTCGATGGTCACCACATTCCGTTCGACGGACGCGATGCGGTTTAAAGCGGCGTAAAGCGTCGTCGTCTTTCCGCTGCCGGTCGGACCGGTGACGAGGATCAATCCGTACGGCCGGCGGACCATCTTGTCAAACAGGCCGAAGGTCTCGGCCGAAAATCCCAGATCCTCCAGGCTCAGCAGGGCGCTGCTTTTATCCAGCAGCCGCATCACCAGCTTTTCGCCGTAGAGGGTGGGCAGGGTGGACAGCCGGATATCCACATCCTTCTCGCCCACCTTCATCTCGATCCGGCCGTCCTGAGGCATCCGCTTCTCGGCAATGTCCAGGTCGGCCATGATCTTGACGCGGGAAACAACGCCGGCTTGGAGATTCCGCGGCGGGGTCATTACTTCCCGGAGTATCCCGTCCACCCGATAGCGGATCCGCAGCACCTCGGCGTCCGGCTCGATGTGGATGTCGCTGGCCCCCTCGCGGACGGCCTGGGTGATCACCGTGTTCACCAGCTTGATCATCGGCGTGTCGTCCGCGATCCGTTGGAGATCGATGACCTGGTCATCGGGCATCACCCCGTAACCCTGGACGTCGGCCTCTTTCGCGGCCTCCTCCATGGTAGCCGTGCCGCTGTAGAAGCGATCGATCGCCTTCATCACGTCGGACTCAGAACTGACGACCGGCTGGATCGTCAGGCCGGTCGCCCCCCGCAGGTCGTCGATGGCGAAGACGTTGAGCGGATCCACCATCGCCAGGGTGAGGGTCTTGTCTTTTTTGAAGAGCGGGATGACCTGATGGCGGCGGGCCAGCGTCTCCGGGAGGATCTTCACCACGTCCGGATCGATGATGATGCTGGAAAGCGCGACCGGCTGGATGCCCATCTGCTTTCCCAAAACCTTGATGATGTCGTCTTCGGTGACAAACCCCAGGCTGCGGAAGATGGCCCCGATGCGGCCGCCGTGGAGCTTCTGCTCGGCCAGGGCGCGTTCAAGCTGTTCGCGGGTGATCAACCCCTCGGCGATCAGCATCTCGCCCAACATTTTCCGTTTCTGTTGAGGTAGCGGCATAACCCCTTTTCGGATAGTGTATGCGCTTTTTAAAAAAAGTCAAGTCGTCAATTTGAGGCTCTGTCGGAAATAGTCCACCGTCATCTTGAGGCCGTCCTGCAGCGAGACTTTGGGCTCCCAATCCGTCGCCTTCTTCAACTTCGCGTAGTCGAGCACGCTGCGGATCTGCTCGCCCCGTTTTTCGGGACCATACACCTCCTTGATCTTCGTGCCGGCGATCTCGACGAGATGACGGAAGAGCTCATTGACCGAGGTCTCCCGGCCGGTGCCGACGTTAAAAATTCCCTGAACGCCGTCCTCCAGCGCGGCCATGTGCGCCTCGACCACATCTTCGATATAGACGTAGTCCCGCGTCTGTTTGCCGTTGCCGTTGATGATCGGCTGGTCGTTCAACAAGGTCTTCTGACTGAAAATCGCCACAACCCCCGCCTCGCCGAAGGGATCCTGGCGCGGACCGTACACATTGGCGTAACGCAAGGCCGCATAGCTCAGTCCCGCCGTCTGCTGGTAGTAGTACAGGTAATGCTCGCCGGCCAGCTTGCTGATGCCGTAGGGCGAAACCGGCTGCGTCGGGTGCGTCTCGGGGGCGGGATGGACCTGCTGCTCGCCGTACACGGCGCCGCCGGATGAGGCGAAGATCACCTTCTTGGCCCCGCACCGGACCGCATTCTCCAACACGTTGAGGAATCCGAGAATGTTCACCTGCGCATCGAAGATCGGATCGGCCACGGATCGACGGACGTCCATCTGGGCCGCGTGGTGGCTGATCCGATCCGGCTTTTCCTTTTGAAAGATCTTCTCGATCTTCGGGTTTAAGATGTCCACCTTGTAAAAACGCGCAGCCCGATTCAGATTTTTCTTTTTGCCGGTCGAAAGGTTGTCCACCACCGCCACGTCATGCCCTTCCTGAACCAGCCGATCCACAATATGAGACCCGATGAACCCCGCCCCGCCGGTAACGATCACCTTCATGCCGTCTCCTTTTCCGCGCCCTTTTTCAGTAATAGAAAATATTCCACATTGCCGTCTCGCCCGTGGACCGGAGACTCCAACAACCCTTCACAATGAAGACCCAGTCCATCCGCAAAACTTCGGATCCGCTCAACCGCCTTCTGCCGTTTCACGGGATCGCGAATGACGCCGCCTTTTTCGACCTCGCCCTTTCCCACTTCAAACTGGGGCTTGACCAGCGCCACGATCATGCCCTGCGGTTTTATGATCTCGATCACTTTCGGCAAGATTTTTACGAGCGAGATGAACGAGACGTCGATCGTCGCCAGATCCGCCGGCTCCGGAATCCGGTCGGGGGAAAGGTTCCGGATGTTCGTCCGCTCGATCACAACGACTCGAGGATCCCGGCGTAATGACCAAGCCAATTGACCGTAGCCGACATCCACCGCATAGACGCGAACCGCCCCGTGTTGAAGGAGACAGTCCGTGAATCCCCCCGTCGAGGCCCCCACATCCGCCGCCACTTTGCCGACGATCGGAACGCCGAAACGAGCGATCGCCGCCTCTAACTTCAGCCCGCCTCGACCGACATACCGGAGCGCAGTGCCCGCGATCTCATCCCGGATCCGGATCGCGGTCTCATTGCCGATCGGCGTTCCGGCTTTCACCACGGTCATCCCCTCCGCCTCGACCGCCCCGGCCAGGATCAGGGCCTGGGCCTTTTCACGGCTTTCCACGAGGCCGCGATCCACCAGGACGCGGTCGAGCCGTTTTTTGATCCGGTTCTTGACGGATCGGGAGATCACCGACTATGCCATGCGCCGCGGCGCTTCCTCTTTTGGAAGAGCCGTCTGAACAAAGGATTGGATGTCGCGGAGAAGAGTTTCGGTCGTGAAGCCGAAGCGTTCGCGCAGAAGCCGGACCCCGCCGTGCTCGATGAACAGGTCCGGCAGTCCGATCCGCTTGATCTCCACACCCGACAGGCCTTCCTCCTCCAGGACCTCCAAGACGGCCGACCCGAAGCCGCCTTGCAGCGCATGCTCCTCGACCGTCACCAACCGTCGGGTCCTTCGGGCGAGTTGCACGATCAAGTCACGATCGATCGGCTTGACGAAACGGGCATTCACCACGGCGGCCGATATCCCCTCGGCTTCAAGCGCGCGGGCCGCGGCCAGCGACGGATGCACCCCATGCCCCAACGCCAAAATCGCCAAGTCGGTTCCGTTTTTCAGCGGTTCGGCCTGGCCGATCGGAAGCCGCAAGAGCCGCGCGTCCGACTCCACCCCGACCCCTTCGCCGCGCGGATACCGGATCGCGACCGGTCCGTCGTGCTTCAAGGCCGTGTGGATCATATGCTGCAACTCGTTTTCGTCTTTCGGGGCCATGACCACCAGGTTCGGCAGGATGCGGAGAAATCCGATATCGAAGATCCCGTGATGCGTAGGGCCGTCCTCGCCCACAAGGCCGGCGCGGTCCAGACACAGGACGACCGGGAGATTCTGGATGCAGACGTCGTGGATGATCTGGTCATACGCGCGCTGCATGAAGGTGGAGTAGATCGCCACGACCGGCCGCAGCCCCGCGGCCGCCAGCCCGGCCGCAAACGTGACGGCATGGGACTCGGCGATCCCGACATCGTAACAGCGATCCGGGAATTCCTCGGCGAATCGGGACAGCCCGGTCCCCTCCGGCATCGCGGCCGTGATCGCCACGATCTGTTTATCCCGTTTCGCCGATTTGATCAAGGTCGAGGCGAAGACCTGGGTATAGGTCGGAAACCGGGGCGTCTTGCGGGCCTCTCCCGTCTCGACAAGAAACGGCGAGGCGGCATGAAGTGTGACGGGGTTTCGTTCGGCCGGTTCATATCCCTTCCCCTTCTTCGTGATGACATGAACCAAGATCGGACCTTTCAACCGCTTGATATTCTCCAGCGTCGGGAAGAGATGTTCGAACCGATTTCCGTCGATCGGCCCGATGTATTGAAATCCCAGTTCTTCGAAGAGAAGCCCGGGGCCGATCCATCCCTTGGCCGATTCCTCCACCTTGTGCGCGGCCTTGATCATCGGCTCGCCGATCCGGGGAATCGTTTTCAAGAGATGTTTCGTCTCCTCTTTCACCTTGGTATAGAATTGTCCGGTGATGATCCGTGAAAGATAGGCCGAGATCGCTCCCACGTTTTTAGAAATGGACATCTCGTTGTCGTTTAAGACGACGATGAAATCCTTCTTTGAGGCCCCGGCCTGATTCAGCCCTTCGTAGACCATCCCGGCCGTCATGGCGCCGTCTCCGATCACGGCCACCACTTTGTGATTTTCCCCGAGATGATCCCGCGCCTCGACCATTCCCAACGCGGCCGAGATGGAGGTCCCGGCATGGCCGGCATTGAAGCTGTCGTAGGCGCTCTCTTCGCGTCGGGTGAATCCGCTCAAACCGCCGAACTGCCGGATCGTGTGAAAGCGATCCCGCCGCCCGGTAATCAGCTTATGCGCGTAAACCTGATTGCCGGTATCCCAGACGATCTTATCCCGCGGCGCCTCGAAAACCGCATGCAGCGCCAACGTCAGTTCCACGATTCCCAGATTCGTCGCGAGGTGCCCGCCGTTCATGGAGGTCACCCGGATGATCTCTTCCCGGATCTCCTGAGCCAACCGGGGCAGTTCGGTCCGCGGCAATTTCTTCAGATCCTCCGGACTGTTAATCCCATCCAATAAACGCATACGTTCTCCTATCGAGATTATGATTTCCTTTCAACGATGAATCGCGCGATCGCCCGGAGGGGATCCGCCTCCGGACCGAACACGGTCAGCGCCTCCAGCGACTCGGTCATGAGCCGATGCGCCGATTGCTTGGACGCCTCCAAACCCATCACGATCGGATAGGTCAGTTTTTGTTGCGCCGCGTCCTTCCCGACCCGTTTTCCGGTCTCACTCTCCGTCCCTTCCAGATCCAGGATGTCGTCCACCACCTGGAATGCCAAGCCCAGCCTCTCCCCGTAGATCGTTAACGACGACAGCGCCTCCGGAACGGCGCCGCCCAGAAGGGCGCCGACGCGGACGGCGGCCCGAATCATTGCGCCCGTCTTATGGGCATGAACGTACCGGAGGGTTTCCTCCGAAACCGTCTGCGAACCGACCGCCCCTTCCGACTCGATATCCACAAACTGTCCCCCGACCATGCCGAGACTCCCGGCCGCGCGGCCGAGCTCGTGGATCACCGAAAGAAGCCTCTCGGCCGGAATCGCGGCGGTCAGGCGCCGGTCCGACAGCATCGCAAAGGCCGCCGTTAAGAGCGCGTCGCCGGCCAGAATCGCCGCGGCCTCGCCGAACCTCTTATGGCTGGTCGGCCGACCCCGACGGTAATCGTCGTCGTCCATAGCCGGCAGGTCGTCATGGACCAACGAATAGGTATGGATCAGCTCGATCGCCGCGACGACCGGAAGCGCTGTTTCTATCTTCTCTCCCGTTTCCCGATTCACGGCCTCAAAAGCCGCGATAGCCAGGATCGGCCGGATCCGTTTCCCGCCGGCGAAAAGGCTGTAACGCATCGCTTCATGGAGACGGGTCGGCATCGCGACGGTGTCGGGCAGATAGGCCTCAAGCGTTTTATCGATCCGGGCCCGCCAATCATCAAGATAGATCATCAGCTTTTGGTCAGTCTTGATCGTCCGGGTCATGGGTCTCTTCCGGGTTCGCTTCGTCCAGCCTAAACGGTTCGGGTCGTTTACGGCCTTCTTTATCCTGCAACAGGATCTCGACCTTGCGCTCGGCCTCCTCCAGCATTTTCAGGCAGTTTTTTGACAGTCGGACCCCTTCCTCGAAGATCTTCAGGGACTCTTCCAATGGGAGATCGCCTTTCTCTAATTGCCCCACAATCGTCTCAAGACGCGTCAGCGCCTCTTCAAATTTGGACGGCGGCATCGGATTATCCTTCGGTTTTTTCGACATGGCAGATCAGTGAACCCTCGTGCAGCTTGACATGGACCCGATCCCCCGGCCGAACCCTCCGGGCCTTTTTGACGAGCGCCATATCGGGAAGCGTCCGCGTGATGCTGTACCCGCGGCTTAAAATAGCCAGCGGGCTCAGGCTATCCAATTTCGATAACGCGGATTCCAAACGGTTTCGCTTCTGACGAAGATGGAAACCCATCTGGAGATCGAGCCGCTTCACTGTTTCCTGGGCCTGTGTCCCAAGCCGTCGCAAGCGCTCGATCGGACTCCGGTGCCGGAGACTTTCGCGTGCATGCCGCAGCCGCTGGGCCTGATGTCGCAGGATATTGAACAGACCCCGACGGCCGCGTCCCTCCAGCTCATCCAGGCGGAGCAGGTGGGCCTCGATGAGTTTAAGGGGGTCGCGCAGCGCTCTCTGCTGGACCTTCCATCGGCTCCGGACCGCCTCAAGACGGCGCCGGATCCCCTGCCCCAGACGGACCTGTCCGAATTTGATCCGGTCCTGCAATTCTCGTTTGGTTCGAACCACCATCTCGGCCGCCGCGGACGGCGTTGGTGCACGGAGATCCGCCACAAAATCCGTAATGGTGTAGTCCGCCTCGTGGCCGACGGCCGAGATCACCGGGATATTCGATCGGGCGATCGCACGGGCCACCGCCTCCTCATTGAAGGCCCACAGATCTTCCAGCGACCCGCCCCCTCGGCCGACGATGATCACATCGAGGCCGCCGATCTCGTTCAGCTCGTCCAGGGCCGACGCGATGGCCGCCGCTGCTCCCTCGCCTTGGACCGGCACCGGATTGATCAGCACCTCCAGATTGGCGAAGCGGCGCCGCAGGACCTTCAGGATGTCCCGGATCGCCGCGCCCGTCGGCGACGTCACGAGGCCGATCCGCCGCGGCAGCATCGGCAACGGTTTTTTGCGCGCGGGATCGAACAGTCCTTCGGACTGGAGCCGTTCCTTCAACTGCTCAAAGGCCGCTTGGAGCGACCCGATCCCGCGGGGCTCGAGATAGTCGATCACCAACTGGTACTCGCCGCGCGGCTCGTACACCGTCACGCGACCGCGGCACAAGACCTGTTGTCCTTCCTTCGGGATAAACTTGAGGGACCGCCCCGACGAACGAAAGATGACGCCCCGCAGCTGGGCATCCGCATCCTTCAATGTGAAATAGAGATGGCCGGAGGACGGCATCCTCAGATTCGAGACCTCGCCTTCCACCCAGACATCGATGAACCGGGTCTCCAGGTGCCGCTTGATGAGTTGCGTCACGGCCGATACCGAAAGGATCTGGGCCTTCGAAGCATTCTCGAACATGGCTTATGGCTCGGTGTCTTTGACTTGGAGTCGGACGATGGATTGGGCGCGGCCGCTGGAATCGACGGTCACCAGCGCCGCCGAGATGACGCACGGCCCGCCGCCCATTTCGAATCGCTGCGGCATCTGATTCAGAAACTTGTTGATCACCTGTTCTTTATTCATCCCGATGACGGATTGCGTCGGTCCGGTCATGCCGACGTCCGTCAGATAGGCCGTCCCTTTGGGCAGGATCTCTTCATCGGCCGTCTGGACGTGGGTGTGGGTCCCCAGCACCGCGCTCACCTCTCCGTCGAGGTACCATCCCATGGCCCTTTTCTCCGAGGTGGCCTCGGCATGCATATCCACGAGGATGATCGGCGTCTCGGCCCGGAGGCGGGCCACTTCCCGCTTGGCCGCCCGAAAGGGGCAGTCCAGGCTCGGCATGAAGACGCGACCCATTAATTGAAGCACCGCGACCTTTTCCGTTCGGCTGAGATCCATCACGATCAATCCCGACCCGGGCGCCGATTCCGGATAATTGGCCGGCCGGAGGAGACGCGGTTGTTGGGCGATGTACTCGATGATCTCCTTTTTGTCCCAGACATGGTTTCCGGTGGTGAGGATGTCGATCCCCATACGATACAATTCATCCGCGATCTTGGGGGTCACCCCGAACCCGCCGGCGGCGTTCTCGGCATTGCCGACGACGAGATCGATCTCATACGTCTCGATCAAGCGGCCTAACCGTCGGGCCAGGATATTTCGGCCCGGCTCGCCGATGATGTCTCCGACCATTAAAATCTTCACGATAGAACATCCCTTGTGGGGGCGATTCATGAATGTCCACGAAAATTGATTTACCGTGCGTACTCGATATACCGATTTTCGCGGATCACGGTCACCTTGATCTGGCCCGGATAGGTCAATTCCTGCTCCACCTTTT
Source organism: Nitrospirota bacterium (assembly GCA_016201865.1). Taxonomy (GTDB): domain Bacteria; phylum Nitrospirota; class Nitrospiria; order JACQBZ01; family JACQBZ01; genus JACQCA01. The sequence goes on along the minus strand of JACQCA010000063.1, from coordinate 11,809 downwards.
TGGCGATCTCCCTCGAGATCATGGCCGATTCGGCATCCGAAACTTCTTCCTGTTTCACGATGATCCGGATCTCGCGTCCGGCCTGGATCGCATAGGCCTTCTCGACGCCCTTGAAGGAGGTGGCCAACTGCTCCAATTTCTCCAACCGCTTTACATAGGACTCAACGGACTCCCGCCGTGCGCCCGGCCGCGCCGCCGATAGGCTTTCGGCGGCCGAGACCAAAACCGACTCGATGCAGGTCGCCTCGACCTCGCCGTGATGCGCGGCAACGGCATTCACGATCTTCGGCGACTCACCGTACCGTTTGACGAGATCGGCCCCCAATGCCGCATGGCTCCCCTCCTCCTCGTGACTGACCGCCTTTCCGATGTCATGAAGGAGCGCCGCCCGTTTGATCAACTTGATGTCCATGCCCAGCTCGGAGGCCATAATCCCGGCGATAAAGGCCGCCTCCCGCGCGTGGGCGAGGTTATTCTGTCCGTAGCTGGTGCGGTATTTAAGCCGTCCCAAGACCTTGACCAATTCGGGATGGATTCCCTGCAGACCGACATCAAAGATGACCTTCTCGGCCTCTTCCCGCATGAGCTTGTCCAGATCCTTTTTGACCTTCTCGACCATCTCTTCGATTCGGGCCGGATGGATCCGCCCGTCCGACATGAGCCGTTCCAGAGCCACTTTCGCGATCTCGCGTCGATACGGATCGAACCCGGAAATGATCACCGCATCCGGCGTGTCGTCGATGATCAGGTCGATGCCCGTGGCGCTTTCCAGCGCACGGATGTTGCGGCCCTCCCGACCGATGATCCGACCTTTCATCCCTTCATTCGGCAGATTCACGACCGAAATCGTCGCCTCGGCGATATAATCCCGCGAAAGACGCTGCATGGAGGTGACCATGATCTCTTTCGATTCCCGTTCCGCCTTTTCACGGGCCTCTTCATCGATCCGCTTCAGCATCTTGGCCGCATCGTATCGGGCCTCCTGCTCCATCGCGTGTATGAGCTGTTTCTTGGCCTCTTCCGCCGTGATCCCGGAAAGCCGCTCGAGTTGTTGCCGTTGCTCGCGCAGGCTGCTCTCCAGCTCTTTTTCCTTCTCCCGCATCACTTTGTCGCGCGCGACCAATTCGCGATCGAGCCGATTCAGATCGCTTTCGCGACGATCCATCTGCCCGGCCCGCTTGTCCACATGTTCTTCACGCTGGCTTAGACGACGCTCAAGGGCGGACAGCTCCGCTCGACGCTCCCGCGTCTCCTTTTCAAACTCCGTCCGTTCCTGCAAGATCAAGCCCTTGCTTTCGAGCTGGGCCTCGCGCCGTTTATTCTCGGCCTCTTGTTCGGCGTTTCGGAGGATCCGCGCCGACATCTCTTCGGCCTCTTGCAATTTCTTGGCGATCCCCTGCCGTCGGAGGTAGAACCCCACCGCCAAACCGGACAGACCCGCCGCCGCTGCTGCGATGAATGCAATGACCCCGGTAATAATAATCGTCACCCCCTCCTCAGGTTGAAGAAACTCATTCTGTTTCGTTGTTGGATCGTAGAGAAAACCGGGCGGGTTGTTCAGGACGCTCGTGAAGAAGAAACTCGATGGGCCGAATGTCGGATCAAAGGCTATTGTTCGAGGTTCGGATTCGCATGCCGGTGCAACGACAATGATCCCGCGCAACGCGCGAGACGGACGGCCGCGCGTGAAGTTAAACCGTCATCCATTGTCGAATCCGAAACGGTGCTCATGCCTCCTGCCTTTGTTCAGATGTCAACGTATTCCGGTTCACCCCTCAACCTCGCGGGCCGAGCCGGAGTCACTTTCATCGTCATGCCAAACATTCCCAATCGTCATTTTCTTCTTGTAGGACGTCTCAGAATCGTTTCCCGAACTAAATCCGGTCATCTCTCCTGTGATTAAAATTAAACCCCCGCGACTGCCGTGGCAGAGCGGAATGTCTTGAACCCGAGTATCCAGGTGGGCGCCGTGATGGAAACTTCAGGCTTCCCCTCGTTACCGTGGGGCTTGCACACCGTCTCCAGTGCATGGCTCCCTAAGACAAAGTGTTGGGTCAAATTTTCTCACTCCTCACCAACATCGCAGGGGCTATTCGCTTCCTGAACCTTGATGAATTTTGACGGGCTTAATATAACAAATCGCCAAAAAGAATTCAAGAAAAAAATGAGATGACCCCGAATGAAAATCGACCGATCAACCATCGCGGATCTGGTATGTCAGCAATGTGATGCCCCCACCTCTTGTGAGAACGGTCACTTTTTCAATGATGTCGCACTCGTTGTTAGAATAAGATGAGGACTTCAGATCGGACTTGACAGATAAGAAAGCTCGGCTATAGTAAAAGAGAGTTGCGATCACCATCACCGATCAAGGGCACACCTGACCGAAAGGCAGGGTCGCAAAGCCATGGACCGGGCTTCTCCCGCAGCCAAGGGAACGAACCCGGTTTGGAGGGCTGCCGAAGTGGTGGATCCAAGTGGATTGCCACGTAGGTCTCATTTCCGGATGAGGGAAAGAGGCCTTTTTTATTGGCTTGAATACGAGACGATGAAAATGCGCGCGGAAGCCAGAATTCCTTTAATCACGTCCGGGAAGGTTACAACGCTTCTTTCGGATGAAATCGGAACCGTCTATACGGCGAATGTCAGCCGCAAAGGTCTCTGTTTTTTTTCCAAAGCCTCGTTGCCGTTGGAAGCAGAGGTCATCCTCGAGCTTGAACTGAACCATCCGATCGAACCGGCCGTCACGGAACATCTGCATGGACGGGTGCTCTGGAAACGTGACTGGGGCGAACTCACGGCTCATGGGATCCATCTCTCGCTGCCTTTAAGTCCCGAAAAGACACCCCGTCTTCTTCAGTTGACAACGGGCCTCCAAGCCCCGATCCCAATTTATGGGTCGAGCAGAACCCCCGAGATCCGTTCGAAAGAATCGCTCACCGAACGGGAGCACGAGATCACTCGTCTGATCGCTCAGGGATACAATAACCGAGAGATGGCCGAGCGCCTATCCATCAGCGTCAAGACGGTCGAGACCCACCGGGCCAACATCTATGCCAAGCTCAAGGTCCACAACGCGGTCCAGCTCCTGCGGGCGCTGGAGGCCAGCGGCAGTTGGGTCGTCAACCACGATCAGATCAATACGCAGTAACTTTCCACCGATTCTCACCAACCCATCACAACCACTCGGGTCCTGCCGATTGCAGCACGCGTTCATACACCTTGTAGGCCGTCTCCCCGAAAAGAACAAACCGCACCCGTCGGATCTCGGGGTGCCCCTTCAGATACTCCCGCACCGTGGTCAAGGCAATCCGCGCCGCGGCCTCCATTGGATAGCCGTAGGCCCCCGTGCCGATCGAAGGAAAGGCCACGCTCTCAAGCTTATGTCGCGAGGCCAGATCGAGACTCGTTCGATAGGCGTCGGTCAAAAGCTCCGGTTCGCGGTGACGACCGTCTTTATAAACCGGGCCGACGGCATGGATCACGTATCGGGCTTTGAGGCAACCTCCGGCCGTGATCCGGGCCTCTCCGGTAGGGCAGCCGCCGATCTTCCGGCATTCCTCCAAGACCTGAGGCCCGCCGGCGCGATGAATCGCGCCGTCCACCCCGCCGCCCCCTAACAGCGTCGTGTTGGCCGCATTCACGATCGCATCGGTATCCTGAAGCGTGATGTCTCCCTCCACCAGCTCAAGAATGGATCGGCCGATCGTCACCTTCATCATCTCACCCCCTCACGAGAGCCGGAGTACCAGACATTTGGCCGAGCCCCCGCCCTTGATGAACTCCGACAGGTCCAGTTCATGAACCGCAAAGCCGCGGCTCCGTAACTCGCGGGCCAGTTCCTCACAGCCGGCATGCAACACCACGTCCCTTCCGACGACGACGGCGTTGCAGCCGAACCCAAACGCGTTTTCTACAGTCACCGGAATCGTTTCCGGAACGGATTCCGTTATCACCCGACGTCCGTAGTCGTCGAAGGCCCCGGGAAAATAGAGGACGGCCCGGTCGCTTAAGGGACAAAAGCAGGTGTCCAGGTGATAAAAGCGAGGATCCGCCAGTTCCAGCGACAGCACCTCGCATCCCAAGATTTCACCGATCTTCTCATGGGACTGGATGTCGGAACGCATCCGGTAACCGGCAAAGAGGGTCTTTCCGACCGACAAGGCATCCCCTTCGCCTTCAAAACAGGCGTCCGGCGGAAGCGGAAGGATCCGGTATCCCCGATCCTTAAACCAGGCTTCAAACACCGGGACCTCACGCTGGCGCTGCGGAAACCGGAAGTTGCTCCGGATGAATTTTTTACCCGACGCCAGACCGGCATTGGCCATGAAGACAAGGTCGGGAAGGCCTTTCACCGGAGTCAGAAGCTCGACCGTCACGCCCAGTCCTGTTGTGAGTTGATCGTAAAAGGTCTGCCACTGCCGCATGGCCAAGGCCGTATCGGCCGGACGGCGACGGTCCATCCAGGGATTGATCTCGTACTCAATGCCGTAATAGTCCGGTGGACACATCAGGAAGGTCGGCATGGCGTCACCCGGACAGATTCGTCCAGAGCTCCCGTAAGAACGGTTCCACATCCGTCACAAGACCCACCGCCTGAAAGCTTCCCCGGTCGGTGAGTTTCGTTACGACGGCCGGGTTGATATCCACGCAGACCAGCTTAACCGCGGCCGGCAAGAGATTTCCGGCCGCGATCGAATGGAGCATCGTGGCGATCATCACGCAGACCGAGACGCCGGGCAGAACGCTCCGCAGCGCGTCCTGCGCGGATACCATATCGGTCATCACCTCCGGCAGCGGCCCGTCGTCACGAATCGATCCGGCCAGGACAAACTCGATCCCTTTCCGCACGCAGGCCGCCATGATGCCGGATCGCAAGATCCCCTGGTCAACGGCATTCCGAATCCCTCCCGCGCGGCGGATCGTATTGATCGCGCGCATGTGGTGCTCGTGGCCTTCCTTGGCCGGGATGCCCTTCTCTAAATAGACGCCCAGCGATGTTCCATAGAGCGCCTGCTCGATGTCATGAACCGCCAGCGCGTTTCCGGCAAATAGGACATCCACCCAGCCGGCCTCGATCAATCGTTCAAGATGCGTCCCTGCGCCGGTATGGACTACGGCCGGACCGGCGACGACCATCACCTTGCTGCCGGCTTTCTTCGCCGCGCGGATCTGCGCCGACACCTCTTTGATCACGATGCCCTTGGGCTTCTCGGACGAGACGCTGCTGGCCATGAACTCGAACACGTTCCGCTCGGATGAGCGTTCAAGCGGCGTGACCCGCACCCCCGGATGTCCCACCACGATGCGGTCTCCCTTTTTAACGCGATGGATCGGAATCGTGGCCGCGCGCTTTCGGTCCGGATCGACCACAATGCCGCAGTCCATCTCGGGCCGCTCCGCCTCTAGCCATTGGCCACGGCATCGAACGAAGGTTTGAAGGTTCGTGGTGCAATAGAAATTTTCTGGAAATGCGCCGTCTTTGTCGGCTGGAACGAGCACCGCATCTTCTTCCAACACCGGCGCGGCGCCCAGTTGTCGGATCCGGCCTAAGATCGTGTCGAGAATTTCTTGCGCGGGGGCCGAGACACGGATTCGCGCATGGCTGGGATCCTCGCGGCGATGGCCGATCGTGACATCGATGATCTCGAACGTCCCGCCGTAATTCATCACCTCGTCCAGCACCTTGGGCAAGGTCAGCGAATCGATGATATGTCCTCGGAGCTCCACCGTCTCGGACGGCATGAAGGATGGCCTCTATTTTCAAATATGCAATGGCATAGGAATCATTAGTTTATCTCGGAAACGCCTCGCGGACGCCGCCGTCGACGGGCAGGATCGCACCGGTCGTTTTGGAGGATCGGTCGGAAGCGAAGAACAACACCGCCTCGGCCACGTCAGCCGGATAAATTTTGGTCTTCAGAAGATTCCGCTGCGCGTAGAAATCTTCGAGCTTCTCGATCGGGATGCCGTGGGCCTTCGCCCGTTCTTCTCGAATCTCTTTAGACCACAGACCGGATTCCTGGAAAACTCCATCGGGATTGACCATGTTCACGCGGATATGGTCCTCCGCGCCTTCAATCGCAAGGATGCGCGAGAGCTGGGCTTGGGCCGCCTTGGAGGCCGAGTAGGCCCCGAAATCTTTTCCCGGGGCGAGGACATTTTTGGTCGCGATGACCACGATATTCCCGCCCAAACCCTGTTCTTTAAAGATCCGGATCGCCTCACGGCAAACGAGAAAATGGCCGGTGGCATTCACCGCGATCGAACGGTCCCAGTCCGACAGCGACAGCCGATCCACCGGCGAGGATTTTGCGATTCCGGCGTTTGAGACGAGGATGTCGAGCCCGCCGTAGGCCCGCACCGCCTCTTCATACGCCCGTTTCACCGAAGACTCGCTCGTCACGTCCATCTTCACGGCGGCCGCATTCGCCTCGCCCGCTTTTTGATTGATCGCCTCGGCCACGGCGCGGGTCTTCTCAAGATCGATGTCGGTCAGCACGACCATCGCGCCCTCGGCCGCCAATCGCTCGGCAATCGCCTTTCCGATCCCTCCGGCCGCGCCGGTGACGAGCGCAATCCGGCGGGACAGTTCCTTCTCCGGTGGAAGAAGCGTCAGCTTGAAATTCTCCATCGGCCAGTACTCAAAGTCACACAACTCCCGAGGAGAGAGCGAGACGTACGATGACATCGCGGCACTGTCCTGAATCACACCGACTGTGTGCAGATAAATATCCCGCGCGATTCGACAGGCCCGCCGGTCTTTTCCGGTCGTGAACACCCCAATGCCCGGGATCAAGATCACGCGCGGGTTCGGGTCAAGCATCGTCACGCCCGGCGTTTTGTGCCGGTTAAAATAACGGACGTATCGCTCTCGATACCCCGCAAGCGATTTTGGAAACGTCGCCGCGATCTTGTCTGGATTAGGCCGGTCGGAACTATTCACCTCCAGAAACAACGGCCAGGGCTTCGTGTGCATCAGGTGGTCCGGTGTGAACGGCCCAATCTGGGATAACGATTTGGCCTTCGAGTGATTGACGAACCGGAGGAACTCTGGGTCGTCGTCGTAAAGCAGGACCATCCGTTTTCCGCGGCTGATTTCGCCGCGAAGCGTGGGGGCGACCGCCGATGCGACTGCATAGCGGGTTTCTTTGGAGGAAGAGGATCGGACGGACGGCATCCGGGATCGTCGCTTATGTCGCGCGATATACCGCTCGGCCTCGGCGATCATCCGGATCGTTTCAAGATAGGCTGCCTTGGCCGACTCACCCCAGGTGATCAGTCCATGCTTGTCTAAGATGATCGCGCGTAGCCTCGGGTTGTTTTCAAACGCCTCTCCGGTCCGTTTCGAGAGAAGAAAACCGGGGCGGAAATAAGGAATCACGGCGACATCTTTTCCGTAGACTTCCTTGATGATCTCGGTGTTGTTCGGCGTGTCCGTCAGCGCGCAGATCGCGTCGGCATGGGTATGGTAGATATGGGTCGGGGGGAGAAAGGCATGAAGCAGTGTCTCGATCGAAGGTTTCGGCGCGCCGGGTTCAAGAACGCACTTTGATTGATAGGCAACCATCTCATCATCCGTCATCGCCTCGCGCTTTATCAACGGCAGGAGGTCGTCCAGTCGCAGCGGGGTGAACTGCTTGTGCGTGATCGTCTTCATGTCCGAGCCGGAGCCCTTCACATAGAGGATACGGATCGGACGGCCGGCATGGTCTATGCCCTTCACCTTGACGGACGAATTCCCACCGCCCCAGATGACGAGACGGGTATCCATCCCGATCAGCCGGGAGGTGTGAACAAGGATGTCCAACCCCTCAAGCCCGCGCGCCTCTTTATCCGACCAACGACTTTTCATATGACTCCACTGGAAATTAGAAGCAGTATAGTAAAAAGACGGAAAAATCTCAAGGATCGAAACGGCTTCTCAGAGATGATCAAGCTCTGTCGACAGCCACAAATGTAAATGTTTTCGTGAGACGACAAGGTTCAATGAGGAAACTACAAAATACAGTCATCATTACGAAGGACAAGGACGGCTATTTCGCCGAAGTGCCGGATCCAAAGAACTGCTGGACGCAGGGCAAGACCTTTGAAGAGGTGCTCAACAACGCGCAAGAAGCGATCCACTGCTACATCAAGGGATTGAAAAAACTGGGCGAGGCGATTCCAAAACCGAAGACCAAGTTAATCACCATCAAAAAGCCCGAAACCATCTACACCGTCATCGCCGCATAGCGCCTTCCTAATTTCGCATGACCGTACAGATTCGTCCGGCTTCTGCCCATCCGCTGCCTCATGGAATTTTAATGGGGACAGATTTATTTAATCAAGAAAATAAATCTGTCCCCATTTCATTGTACAATCCTCTTTTGGATCAGCCGATCAGGGGCCGTACTTGATTTTATCAAAATTCGGTGATAATCTTGCTATCATCTTTATGAGGAGGATGCATGCCGATTATCAAATCCATTTCGAGCTTACGGAACAAAACCCGGGAGATCGCTTCCCTTTGCCACGAGCAGGACGAACCCGTTTATCTGACCACGAACGGAGAGGGCGACCTCGTCGTCATGAGCATCGAGTATTTTGAGAAGCTGAACGCCCGGGCCGAGCTTTTTGAAAAGCTTGAGGCGGCTCAAGCCCAAGCGGCCGGTCGGAAGGGGATCACCCATGCCGAGGTGATAAAACGGCTGAGGCGTCGCCGGGATGCCGCGTAATTACACCGTCCGTTACCTTCCGGTTGCCGTTGACGACCTGCTTTCGATTCACGATTGGATCGCCGCCGACAGCCCCGCGCAGGCCGCTGCCTTCGTCGAGAAACTGGACAAGCTGATTCAAAACCTCCGAAGACATCCCCTGCTCGGAAAGGCACCCCGGATGGAAAGACTCCGACACGTGGGCTACCGCGTGCTCATTCTCGAATCCCACCTGATCTTCTACGTCGTCCACGGCCGCACCGTCACCGTTCATCGAGTCCTTCACGGCTCAAGACATCTTGAAGATATTTTGTAATCCCCGCACCAGTGTAAGTGAGCTGCAGGTCAGCGATTGTCTGTGCATCTATTGGAACTGCAGGCCGAATATTGGACATAAGGGACTCTTGAGACCTAACCGGTCTGGCTGTGCGGTGCCGGCCACGATTGTTTCAGCAAACGGCCCATTGCCACACGGCGTCCGCACGAGCCAGTGGTTAGACACTTTGCTGCCACTCAGAGCGGAAAAGTGCCTGCGGGGTTTCTCCCAAAACATTTATTTCATAACAAAATGATTTCGATTCATTGAACTTGTTTTCAATGGATGTCGTGTGCATAGCAAAAGACACCTCAATGCGATTATTTTTATAACGTGCCTCTCTGATTTTCTTAACACCCGCTTCATTTACGTTCCCAACAGGCATACGAAGGCCAACTCCCTGCGGAGCCAGCAGCATCCACTCATTAATGTCTGGCGTTTCGTATGTTTCATCACCGATTTGCAATCGAATTTTTGTAAGCTTAAACCGACATAGGTGTGGCCCGACATTTCTTGGCACAATGCTTACCATGCAACCCAAGCTTTCCTGTATTTTCTCAACCTCTACAACAGGCATGACATAAGGGCGGTATTTCGCAGAAAATTCTCTTTTTAGGAACCACAAAGTAACTCCCGCTAGAATAAGCGCACCAAGCGCCGTTAATGCTGTTACAGCGTTTGCATAATCTGCGGAGAACGTTTTAATACAGTTAATCCAGTCCATTTTGAGTGCCTAACACTGTTTATATGACCCCAAATATCTTTCAAGTGCCGTATGCGGCCAGTCTACGAACTTCCGAAGAGGGTGTCAATGGGGAACTGATAAAAGCCTCTGCGGGCCGTAGCGGGATGCGAGGCCGTAGTTGACAGAGCCCGGCTATCACGGTAGGCTTCCTCCATGACCCGACGCTCCGGAATGATCCTGATGCTTCTGGCCGCGGGCTGCATCGGGATTCAGGCCTACTTCGTCAAACTCGCCTCGGAATATACCGGCACGGCCGAAATCGCCTTCCTGCGATTTCTGGCGAGCTACCTGATCGTCCGCGCCGTCATGACCGCCGGCTGGATCGAGATCCGTCTGGTGAACCGCAAGCTGGTGCTGACCCGCGGCGTTCTGGGCGGCATCGGCAACCTGCTTTATTTCTACGCCATCGCCGCGACCCGACTGAGCAATGCCATGGTCCTGCTCTACACCTATCCCATCTTTGCCAGCATTTATGCCCAATGGATGCAGGGGGCAGCCTTCTCGCTTCGGATTTTGATCACTCTGCTCGCCTCCTTCGCCGGAATCTATCTGATCGTGGACCCGTCGTTCGACCGGATAATCCGGGGCGATCTGCTGGGGATTGTTTCGGGAATGACGGTCGGCGGCGCGATCGTGTCGCTGAAAGAGTCGCGGAAGACCGACTCGGCCTGGACGATCTTTCACTACTTCAATATCGCCGGGATGGCCTTGAGCCTTCCGCTTATGATCGGCCACTGGACGTTTCCGCCGGCCGAAAGTCTGGGCCCGCTCGCCGGCGTCGTGGTCTTCTCGATGCTGGGACAGATCTGGATGACCTATGCCTATCGCTACACCACAACGGCCGAGGGGAGCGTTCTGTCGATGTTCGGCGCAGTGGTCGGGAGCGTACTGGGAATCTGGCTCTTATCGGAACCGGCCACACCGGGCTTCCTGCTCGGCGCGCTGCTCGTCGTGGTCAGCGGGATTTATTTGACCGTCCGGGGATCGGAGGAAAAATCGTAGGGGACGGGTCGTTTCAGCCGACATCCGGATAATCCGACGGATCGGGGCCGAAATCACCCGCTTCGCGACGCGCCTGAAAGATGGCCTGACCCAGGCGCGCATACTCAACAAGGGCATCGGGAAAGATCATGACGACCGTTTCGGTGAAATGCTCCAGACTCGTCTTTCCCTTGCCCTCCTTGTGATAGGCTTCCGCAAGCTTCCGAGAGGAGAAAAAGGTAAGTGCCATAAGAACCGCGCCCATTTCCTTATCGAGTTTATCCGGCGTGTAATGGATCCAGAGTTCTTCGAGCCAGTTGTGTCCCGTCAAGAAACCCCGCGCCCAATGACTGAGCGGCGCGTCGGCATCGAGATTGTCCAGAGGCTTGGCCCGAATCTCGCACCCAGGCGGCAGGGCCGTCCGTCCATCCATCCCTCGCCGTCTGCAGTCGTTGTAAAGGGCCATGATGGCTTGAAGGATCTTCTCCGCCTCGGTGAGAGTTTCGTAATCGGCATCATGGTCGTCAAAGACGATCGGCAGCCACTCCGATGGGTTGATCAAATCCGGCGCGCAGGCGACACTGTACAAGAATCCCGCCAGTTGCGGGTAGGTCATCGTGCCCTTTGGGCGCCGGGGCGACGTTAGAAAGCGGTTCAAGAGAGCCGCGTGGGCCTTCGTGAATTTTGGAATGGCGCTCATCATCGCCCAGTCTTGATTAAAACCAGCCTGTCCCTTTTTCTTGTCCGCGCACAGGCAAAGATTCTTTAGTCACGATTTTTCCTCCTGATTGCTCTATTTCGGCTGCCATAAGGCACCTCATGACGGCGTAAGGGCGAAAAAAGAATATCTAATAAGACAGAAAAACTCGGAAGGACAGATGGGCGGATTGTACTAAAAACGGATGGAAAGAACAAGGGCGGCACGGGCCGGTGTCAACCCAAAATAGAAATGTCCGGTTCCTACCAATTTAGAAATGTCCGGTTTTAGAGTATGGATGCGGCCGCCTCTTTTTTCTTCCGCAGTTCGAAGGTCTTCTTCCACGGATGATCCGGTGAAGGTTTGGTTCCGGG
>JACQCA010000052.1 GCA_016201865.1 Nitrospirota bacterium | reverse complement strand
CAACCGCCGCAACTCCTTCACGCTCATTAAGACCCTGTCCTCTCTGACCATCCTGCCCTCCTAATTGGAGCAGGTAGTCTATCAGTAAAGAGGACATTTCTACTTTGGCAGAACCGGACATTATCACTTTGGGATTACAGACGATGGTGATCGCCGTTTGGCGCGCGCGGTCGGCACGGCCTTCCAGGGATCGTCCGGCCACGGATGCTTTGGATAGCGGCCTTTCAATTCCTTCTTGACCTCGGCATAGGTCCGCTCCCAGAAGCCGCGCAGATCCTGCGTCACCTGGATCGGCCGGCGGGCAGGGGACAGAAGATGGAGCGTCACGGGGATCTTTCCGAAGCCTACGCGCGGCGTATCGGCCAGCCCGAACATTTCTTGAAGCTTCACGGCCAGCGCCGGGGATTCTCCGGGCCGGTATTCGAGACGCAGCCGCGATCCGCTCGGAACGGTCAGATGCGTCGGCGCGCCTTCATCCAGCCGCTGTTGAAGTTTCCAGTCCAACCGCGCCTTGAGTATCATGAGAAGATCGAGCCGATGAAGATGTTCCCGGCGGGTGACGCCGACGAGATACGGCCCCAGCCATTCTTCGAGCGTCTCATTCAGCGCGGCGTCGGACAGATCCGGCCAGCCGTCCTCCGGAAGCCAGTGACGTAGCGACAACACCCGCGCTTGAAAGTCACGCGCCTCACGCGACCATGGGAGAACCGCCACGCCCAGGCTGCGAACGCCCTCCAACACGGCGGCGCGAAGTTTTTCCGGATCCGGATCGGGGATCGCGCCGCTGTTGATGAGCAGTTCCCCCAGCCGTTCCTCGCGCTGCGCGACGATCCGATGAAGCTGCGTGTCCCAACGGATGATCTCTTCCGTGCGAAACTGAGAAGCCATCTGATCGCGCAATGTATTGATATCCACGGCGGCGGCCAAATAGATCGTCCCTTCCGTTTCGCCCGCATCGAGAGCGGCCGCCACAAGCCATGCCGGCCGCATTTTATTTTCATGTTTCGGCAGTCGCGCGCCGCGGCCGGAGGATAGAAGATAACGAACATCTCCCTGCGCGCGTTGAAGCGCGATCCGGTCGGGATAGGCGAAGGCGAGAAGGATACCGACCATGTCTGCGTCGTCTGTTGTCCCGGTTTTCCGGCTTTGAAGCAGCCGATGATACTGGCGGGCCGCAAGCTCGACACGCTGACAGGCGCTCGGATCCGCTCCGAACGATTGCGCCCCCGCGCGTCCGCGCGAGCGAAAGGCCCGCATCGCTTCGATCCGATCCAAAAAATCGCATGAGCGCTTTCGATCACCGATGAGGATATCCCGTTCCGAAAGCAACGCCGCGATATCGCATGCCAGGCGGCCGAGTCCAAGCGCGTCTGCGATATACACCATATGCGCGAGGCGCGGATGGAGCGGCAACGCGGCCATCGCACGGCCGGCCGGTGTGATCGCACCGTCAATATCCAGCGCTCCGAGTTCGGTCAGCAGCCGGCGCGCCTGTGCCAGTGCGCCCGCAGGCGGCGGGTCCAGCCACGAAAGCGCGGAAGCATCGCGCGCGCCCCATTGCGCGAGCTCAAGCGCGAGCGGCGTCAGATCGGCCGCGCGCATCTCCGGAACCATCCGCGCGATCAAACCGCGCTGCGTCGCCTCGGACCAGAGCCGGTAGCAGACGCCCGGCCCGAGCCGTCCGGCGCGGCCGGCGCGCTGCTCGGCCGAGGCGCGTGAGATGCGGGTCGTCGTCAGCCGCGTCAAACCGCTCCGGGGATCGAATTCGGGAAGGCGCGCGAAACCGGAATCGATCACGATGCCGACCCCTTCGATCGTCAGGCTGGTCTCGGCGATCGGCGTGGCCAGTACGATCTTACGCCGTGAACGTTGCGAGGGTTGGATCGCACGATCCTGCGCCTCCCACGGAAGATCGCCATAGAGCGGGAAGAGATCGACCGGTTGATCCACCAATTCGGCCTCAAGCAGCTCAAGCGTGCGTCGGATCTCCCAGGCGCCCGGAAGAAAGACGAGCAGGTCGCCCCTGTCATGCTCCAGCGCATGGATCACGGCCTGTTTCACAACCGGCGGCAGTCCGTGATCGGCCTTTTCCGGATCCCGCGCGGCATAACGAATCTCGACCGGAAACTGACGCCCCTCGCTCGTTAGAACCGGCGCGTTGCCGAGGAGCGCCGCCACGGCCTCTCCGTCCAGCGTCGCCGACATCACAAGCAGTTTCAAATCCTCGCGCAACACGCGCCGGCTGTCGAGACACAACGCAAGCGCGAGATCGGCATGTAGATGCCGCTCATGAAACTCATCGAAGATCACAAGCCCCACGCCCTCCAATCCCGGATCGGATTGGAGCCGCCGCGTTAGAATTCCTTCCGTCAGCACCTCGATGCGTGTCTTTGCAGAAACCTTCGAGTCGAAACGAATGCGATATCCGACCGTCTCGCCGGCTGACTCGCTTAGCAGATGGGCCATGCGCGACGCCGCAGCGCGCGCCGCAAGACGGCGAGGTTCGAGAATCAGGATCGACCGATCCGCAAGCCACGGTTCCTCCAATAACGACAGCGGTACGATCGTCGTTTTTCCGGCGCCGGGCGGCGCAAGCAGTACGACGGCCGCATGAGAGGAGAGCGTTTCCCTCAGCGAGGGTAAAATTTCATGGATGGGCAGCGAGGAGTTTGAGAGGATCATCGTCGCACGTGCAGTCGCATCAAGAACAGACTCGCGGCGAGGGCAAACGACGCGCCCATGCCGAACGCGGCCGCATCCCCATAGACCTGCCAGACCCAGCCGAACAGCAACGAGGCCGGGAGCGCGCCGATTCCGATCATCAAGTTGTATAGACCGAAGGCCGATCCACGAAGGTGCGCCGGGGCCAGATCCGCGATCAGGGTTTTTTCGGCGCCTTCGGTCAGTCCGAAATAAAGTCCGTAGATCATGAACAACGCCCAGGCCTGCCAGGCCGAATCGGCGATCGCGAAACCGGCATACGTTGCTGCGTAGACAATCCATCCCATCACGATCACGCCTTTGCGGTCCCAACGGTCGGAAAGAATTCCTCCCGGCACCGAGCTTCCCATCTTGACGATATGCAGCACCGTCCAGAGAATGGGGATCATCGCGACCGAGACGCCGAGGCGCTGCGCTTTTAAAAGAAGGAAGGCGTCGGTCGAGTTTCCGAGCGTAAAGAGAAACAGCAGCAGCACGAACCGGCGAAGGGGTATCGGCATCTCCCGCCAGGCCCGGCGAATCTGTAAGGGTTCATGCCGCGCGGCCGGTCTTGCCTCGATCGGGGTTTCCTTGACCCCGGCCGACAGTACTGCAACGGCCAGAAGGCCTGGAATGACCGATAGGATGAAGATCGTTTTCAAATCGTACTGAAACAGGACGATCAGAAGCGTCGCCAGCAGCGGTCCGACGACGGCTCCGGCATGGTCGGCCGCGCGGTGAAAACCGAAGGCTTTCCCGCGATATTCAATCGGTGTGCTCTCGGCGATGAGAGCATCCCGCGGCGAGGTGCGGACGCCCTTGCCGATGCGGTCGATAAAGCGCAGTGCCAGCACGCCGGTCCAGATCGTGGTCAGTCCGATCAACGGGCGGGCGGCGTTAGATAAAACATAGCCTCCGACCACCCAGTTCTTCCGGCGATGGACGCGGTCCGAGATGAAGCCCGACGCAAGTTTTAAGAGCGAGGCGGTGGATTCGGCGATCCCTTCGATGATGCCGAGAGCGGCCGGCCCGGCTCCCAGTACGGTCGCCAGGAAGACCGGCAGCAGTGGATAGATCATTTCGGAGGCCGCGTCGTTGAAGAAGCTGACGATGCCCAGTAGCAATACGTTTCCGTGAATCCCGATGAGCCAGCGGTTCTGCTTCGGATGGTCGAGCGCGGTCATCCGTGCATCCTATCAGCGACCGTCCCGTTTGACAAGACCGAAAAGTTCTTCTACCATGCGCCCCATGACGGACTATCTTCTATCATTGGATCAGGGAAGCACCAATTCAAAAGCGATTCTCGTTGACCGAAAGGGGAAGATCGTGCGGCAGGCGGTCATCCCGTTGAAAACGGTTCGGCCGCGATCCGGTTGGGTGGAACATGATCCGAAGGCGATCCTCTCGTCCCAGTTGGGAGCGGTTAAGCAGCTTCTTCGTTCCATCGGCAGGAAGAACGGCGTCTCGGCGCTCGGCATCGCCAACCAGCGCTCCACGATCATCCTCTGGGATAAAAATACAGGTCGCCCGCTGGCCCCCGCGATCAGCTGGCAGGATCTCCGCGCGGCCGAGTTGACGCGGCAATGGTCGAATCATCGGGAGCTGATCCGGTCCAAGACCGGGCTGATGCTGACGCCGTATTATTCCGCGCTCAAGCTGCGATGGTTGCTGGATCATCTAAAAGGTGCAAGGGCGAAAGCCGAAAGTGGCCGCGTACTGTGCGGGACGGTCAATACCTTCCTGATCTGGCATCTCACAAGGAGCGATCTCCATGTGACCGATCACACGAACGCGGCGCGGATGTTTTTGATGAATCTTCACAGTCTTTCCTGGGATGAGGAGCTTTTATCCTTGTTCGATATTCCTCCAACGATTCTTCCACGCATACTGCCGACCTCGGCCGATTATGGGATGGCCCGCCTGTCTGGCAGGGAGATCCCGATACGGGCCTCGATCGGGGATCAGCAGGCCGGACTCCTGGGCTTGGGAGCGGTTCGGCCGGGCGATGCCGTGGTCAATTACGGCACCGGCGGTTTCCTGCTGGTCAACACGGGTCATCAACCGATCCTTCTTCCGGGGCTGCTGTCCAGTCTGGCCTGGACAACTCCGGAAGAGACGGCCTATGTCGTCGAGGGAACGGTCAATGCCGTTGGGACGGTGTTTGATCGGCTTGGCGAGTTCGGATGGCTCAAATCGGCCGATGAGATTGACCGGGTTTTAAAATCCTCCCGTGAACGTGTCTATCTTGTCCCGGCGCTTGCCGGGCTGGGCGCGCCGCATTGGTTGAGTGAGGCACGGATGAGCCTCTTCGGTCTCGGATCAACCACATCGAACGCCGATCTGGTCCGTGCCGCGGTGGAAGGCATTGCGTTCCTTGTCAAAGATATCGTCGAGGTGATCCGCAAAGAGAGAACGATCCGGATCAACAAACTCACGGCCGGTGGCGGCGGATCCCGTATCGGGTCGCTGGTCCAGGCCCAGGCCGATCTGCTGGGTCTTCCGATCATCCGATCGGGCGTAAGCGAAGCAACGGCCCTCGGCGCGGCCTTTCTGGCCGGCGTGGGATGCGGCTGGTGGAAGTCGCCGTCGGATCTGCCCGGGGTGACGGCCGGAAAACTGTTTCGGCCCCGCCTGTCCGAGACGGAGCGGGAACAATGTTATGACAAATGGAAAAAGGCGATCGAGGCGGTTCGAATCTTCAGTAGGAAACAAGAAACATAGTTGCGTATGAATTTGATAGGAATGTCTGACTTATGTACAGGGTAAAAGAGACTTTCACGAGGAGTAGACCATGTCGTTGTCGGTAAAAGGCGAAGAAGTGGAAGCGGTCGTTCGCAAACTATTAAGGAATGATGGATACAAGTTGAAGAACCCTAATCGGGTGCATGGAGAAACAGGGGCTGATGTCATTGCAGAAAAGGATGGCTATAGAGTAGAAATAGAATGTATCGGCTTCCAGGACGCTCCTCCTATGAGATCGAAACAGTTCTATGAAGTTTTCTTTCGGGCAATATCTCGGTTAAAAACAGCCGATGAGTGTGTGATTGCTTTACCCAAGCGATTTGGTGATGGCATGGAACAGCGTGCAAAACATTATGGTAAAGCATGGAAAAGGATAGGCAAGGCCTTTCCTAAATTGAAAATTTGGCTTATAGATGCAGAACAAGGAAGCTGCGATGCCCATCCATGGAGCTACTGGCCTAAAAAGGAACATCGTACGATGTAGCGGCGTTCTGTTTGACTTCTGCCCGAGGAGGCACTAAAATAACTCGACTCGAGAGGGTTACGATGATCTATCCTCAGTATGATCGATTGAGCCAAGAGGAATGGGAAGCGGCTTGGCCTTCGTCGGGGCCGCAGGTGGCAGGCGCATCCGTAGTTAAACGGGCCGAGGAGTTTGGTATTGACATGACCCTTGTGATCGAGAGCTTGAACCTTTCTCCGACACAGCGGCTGCGTCGCGCTCAGGAGGCCGCAATATCTATTCTCAAGGTGAAACTTGCAGCCGTAAGTGGACAAGTTGTGCGCAAGTCCCGCAAATGAGCACCCCTCCCAGCGGACGACCGCCCAATTTTGAAGAAATTATCCGACACTTCTGCTCGGAAGGCGTGGAGTTCGTTATTATCGGCGGGCTGGCGGCATCGTTGCACGGATCGTCCTACATCACCGTGGACACCGACCTCTGTTATAATCGATCCACTCAGAATCTTGACCGCATCACAAGAGCATTGACTGCGATTCACGCCACGTTGCGGGGTGCCCCGGCGGATCTGCCGTTTCGTCCGGATGCAAAAACATTAAAGGCCGGCCTCAATTTTACGTTCTCGACCGATTTAGGGGACGTCGATATCTTCGGCGAGGTCAGCGGAATAGGCTCATATTCGGATGTTCTTAGGGAGGCCGAGGAGGTAACGCTATTCGGTTTTCGTGTTCATGTTCTCGGTCTGGATGGCCTGATCCGTGCGAAACGAGCCGCATCTCGCCGAAAGGATTTAATGATCGTCCCTGAACTCGAAGCGCTTCGGGAACTTCAACGAAAAAAGGAAGACGAGAAGAAATAGGGGCGCAGCATGCTGCGCCCCTACGATGACAAAGAAAAATTAAATTGAGCGATCACTTTTTCGTATCGGTTTTGTTCTCTTTCTTCGGTTCTTCCTTCTTCAGCAACTCCGACTTCTTCGGAATCTCGTCCAAGAAATCCTTGTTCACCATCACGACGCCGAGGTTTGTGTTGCCCTTCGTGTACAGCATCCCCTTGAGCTCGTTTCCCAATTGAAGAGTGGCCAGCGTCTTTTTCGTTTGGTCGGCGAGCCGGATTTCATGCATCGCCGGTTTGAGGCCGATATCGGCCGGATTCTTCACGGTCTTCTCGATGGGTTGGTACGCCTTTAGTTTTTCAATCTGCTCCAGAAAGCGTTTGACGCGATCCAAATTGACCGGGCGGGTTTCGCCTTCCATCGCCCAGTCCTTTTCTCCGAGCGACAGGGCGAATTGCTCCGACGGGCCGCGGACCTCGATCCCTTTGATCGCGTCGCGTTCGACGCGGATCAGACGTTTATCCTGATAATGAAAAAGTTCCGGCTTGAGTTCATCCATGTTGGCCCTGGCCACGCGATAGATCGGCTTGTCCGGTTCGGTGATCAGATAAACACTGTCCTTCTCCGGCGCGTCATAGAATCGAGCCGTCGGCGATGGTTCGGAATCCTTTCCGGATCCATGGACCTTGACAACGACGAGGGGTTTTTTCAACCCCTTCAGGACCTTTTCCTTCTCGGGGCCGGGATCGATGAAGAGCGTGGCCCGGAGATTCTCCAGCATCAGCGTGAGCGTGTTTAGGGCGTCTTCATCCGCAGGGCCCTCGACCGGGTTTTTCAGAAGCCAACGGTTATCTTGTTTGGCGATCAGAAAGCTCTGTTTCGGGAAGTCCAGACGCACCTGATCGGCCTTGGCATGCTCGATCGGCAGTACGATCTTCGTGCGGAAATCGAAAACCGTCCGCGTCAACGACCCTTTGATCCATTGCTGCGCCAGAACCACGCGCGGGTCTCCGTCCTTTTGGACGTACAGCGTGCCGGCCATCGGCCCGTCATCGCCGATCCGAAGCCGCTCCGTCCGATCGGGCAGGGTCAGGGTGATCTCCGCGTTGGGATGATCCAACCCGAATTCGGACAAGTTGGCGGCCTGTTCTTCCGCAACGCGCGTGAATCGGATGTCCGCGACCGTTGAGATCAGGCTCTGGACCTCCCGCTGGTCGGCCTCGGCAAGAATGGGTCGCGTGAGACGCCACTTGCCGTCTTCCGATTTCTTAAGAAGGATCTCGTCGGCAGGATAACGCAGGTCGATCGTTCCGACGTCGCCGCTCTCGAACTTGAAAAGCTGGTCGGCATTCTGTTCGGCCTGCTTTGCTTTTTCCCCCCGCGGCAGTTCGACGACCGAGACGTAGACCGTTAGAAGAAGAAGGGCGGCCGCCAGGATGATTGTCGTTGTGAATCGGGATCGGAATCTCATGACGACGATGCGCTACAATCGGCGCCGCCGCCTCCAGACGGCGATTCCGGTGATGAAAACGGCCGAAGGCAGGATCAGGAGTGAAACAGACATCAGCACCTTGCCTTGGGATTGTGAAAGGAAGAGCGGCGTGAAATGGGTCTCTTTCGGCCGGATCGAGACCAGTCCTTTTTCCTGCGCCAGCCACGTGACGGTGTTCAGGAACAGGTCGCCGTTCCCCGAAAAATTGAAGGAGCCGTTGGCCGCGAAATCGGAATCTCCGAAGACCACCAGTGTCGGTTGCGACTCTTCGGTCGCGGCCTCTTGCGGTTCGGCGTCCTGCGGCGCGTCGTGCTCATGCGTCTCGGCCGGACCGGATTTCGATTTTCGTGTAACGACGGCGGCCAGCGTCAGCGGGCCCCGCACGTCCTCCGCGGGATTGAAGTTCAGCCGGCCTTCGCGGGGATGGGCCTTGGACCAACTATTCTCGCTGGTCTGCGCCAGCGGTTTGAACTCGAGCTCCGACGCGCGACCCGGATCAAAATTGACGGTTTGAGAAACCGGAAAGAAGGTCGCGAGGTTGAAATCCTGCGTGATCTCATGGGGCGGATAGGTCGTCACGACCGGAATGGTGAAATCCCCGCCTAAAAGTCGTGAGAACGTGTCGATGATCAGGCCGTCGCCCATCTTGATTCCCCACTGAGAAAGGAAATCCCCCAGATCAGCCGTGATGTCGGGGTCCAGAAGAAGCAAGATCTTTCCCTTCGCGGAAAGATAGTTTGAGAGGGCCGTCTTCTCCTGGGTCAGGAACCCTTTCTGCGGACCGGCAATGACCAAAACGGACGTTTTGTCCGGAACCCGTCCTTCCTGAAGAAGCGAAAGACCGCCCACTTCGAATCCCTGCTTCTCCAGACCATCCTTCGCGCGGGAGTAACCCGTTTTGTCCGTGTCGGCAAGACGGTGCTCGCCGTGGTTTTCCAAGAACAGGATCTTCCGCCGTTCGTCCTTTCCGATTCGGATGATTGCATTGGTGAGCTCCTGTTCGGTGACGGTCTTCACCTGCGTCTCCTGTTTTCCGCTTTCCAAGACCAGGGTGTCGTACTGGGTGATCCCGTATTGTTTGGCCGTCGACGGTTTTTTGTCGGGGTCGATGAAGCTGTACGAGATTCGCGGGTTGTGATAGCCGTAACTGTTCAAGAGATCCTTGATCCGGGAACGGCTCCGGTCCTGTTCCGAGACAAAGGCCAGGATCTTGACGTCGCGGTTCAGATCGTTTAAGACCTTGATCGTCTGCGGCGCGAGCGAGAAGGCCTCCGTTTCTGAGAAATCGAATCGGACACTGTGGCGGCTTGAAATAAAATTCAGGATGCCGATGATGGAAAGAAAAAGAACGATCATCAGGATGCTGTTCAATCCCAATTTTGTGGAGCGGCGCGTTGAAAAGGATTTGAGGGCCTCGAAATGGACGATGAAAAAGAAAGTCAGCAGACCCAGCGCCGCGATCTCGGCCGTGGTGACGTAAAGCCTCCACACGGGATTGATCTCATAGACGAAGAGTCCCGCAATCGCGGTCACAAAGCCGAGCCAACCGGCTCCTTTGCTCAAGGTGTTTATCATATCTGTATTTCTCTTTTTTGGATTTCCATTCTTACTTCCATCGTTGCGATTCCAGGACCCGGTGGGTCAGGAAAAGGCCGACGACGATGAGCGAGGCCTGATAGACCAGGTCTTGCGTGTCGGTGAGGCCTTTGATGAAGTTCTCGGTATGCTCGCCGATGGAGAGATAGGCGAGCATGGGTCCCAACGGCGAATCCGACATGCCCTGGGCGATCCAGCCGATGAGCCACAGGATCAGGACGATCCCGAAACCGACGAAACTGGCGATGATCTGGTTCTCGGTCAGCGCGGAGGCGAACAGGCCGACGGCAATGAAGACGCCGCCCAAAAGCCAGACGCCGAAATAGCCGGTCAGGATCGGCATCCATTGGATGGAGCCGTAGGTCCCCATCAGAAGCGGCATGTAGGCCGTGAAGAGGAGCATGATCGTGAAGACGGCCATCGCGGCCAGGTATTTTCCCATGATGATCGCGATCAGCGAAACCGGCGAGGTCAGGAGGAGTTCGATCGTCTTGATTTTTTTTTCCTCGGCCAGGAGGCGCATTGTGAGCAGCGGGAGGGTCAGCATGAGAATCACGGCCATGTTATGGAACGTCGGCCGGAAGATCAGATCGTTCAGATTGATCTGGGGAAGGGCCCCCTGCACGCGCATCATCTGCAGGCTCTGTGAGCTGGCGAAGAGGACGATGCTGTAGAAAAGGTAGCCCGTGATCAGAACGAAGACGGCCGTGACGACGTACGCGATCGGCGATGTGAAATAGACCCGGAGCTCTTTTTCCATGATGGCGAAGGCGCTTCTCATGCCGTTATCTCCGGCGCCTCTTCCTGCGTCAGCTTCAAAAAGACGTCTTCGAGAGACAGGGTCACCGCCCTCAGTTCCAGAAGCCCCCATCGGTGATGAACCGCCTGCGAGGCGAGTTCCGTTCGAAGGTCGCGGCCGAGTTCGCATTCCACAATGAAGACCTGCCCGTCCGAGGAAGGCTCGTGAAAGACCGAGAGGACGCCCGGAACGGCTTTTAAAACATCGGCCGTTTCGGGCTGCGGGGTCTTGAGCGTCAGATGGATCTTTTCAGACTGACGAAGTTGGGCCGAAAGTTGGTCGGGCGTGTCGACCGCCACGATCCGGCCTTCGTGAATAATGATGACGCGCTGGCAGACGGCCGTGGCCTCGGGAAGAATATGCGTGCTGAGGATGACCGTGTGCCGTCCCGCCAGTTCTTTAATGACCTGCCGCATCTCGATGATCTGCTTCGGATCGAGCCCGGTGGTCGGCTCGTCCAAGATCAGGACCTCCGGGTCGTGGATCAATGCCTGTGCCAGACCGACCCGCTGCCGGTAGCCCCGCGAAAGATTGCCGATGAGACGGCCGCGCACCTCGGTCAGGACGCAACGCTCCAGCGCCCTTGTGAGCGCCTGCGCCCGTTGTTTGCGTTCGATTCCCTTGATCTTGGCGATGAAACGCAGATATTCCGTGACGGTCATCTCGGTATAGAGCGGTGGCGACTCCGGAAGATAACCGATGCGTTTTTTGACCTCGTAAGGCTCGTCGAAAATGTCGTGGCCGGCGATCGTGGCGGTCCCGCTTGTGGCCGGCATGAAGCCGGTCAGGATGCGCATCGTCGTGGTCTTTCCGGCACCGTTCGGCCCGAGGAAAGCCAGGACCTCGCCCTTCTCGACGTTGAACGTCACGTCCTCGATCGCGGTGTGATCGCCGTACCGTTTTGTGAGGTTTTGGACCTGGATCATATGAACCGGAAGACTATTATAGCCACCGCCATGCGTTTGTCAAGCGTCCGAGGTTTCGACGTCGCGGCGGATGGGCGATCAATCGTCGGCGATGAAATTAAATATTCAGAACGATGCTGGTCATCGTTTTGGTGACGCCGTCGATCGAGCGGATCCTGGACAGGATGAGATCCCCGAGGGTTTCGATGGTGTCTGCTTCGACAAGGATGATGAGGTCGTGAGCCCCCGTCACGGCATAGACGTATTTGACGCCGGCCATGCGGGTGATCGTTTTGTAAGCGCTCTTGGTGTGATCGCCGGTGACGTCCACCAGCACAAACGCCGAAATCGCCATGAAATCGCCTTAACGGATCGTGAAGTTCAATGTCTTGAGGATTGTTCCGTCTTCCGTCGTGATATCCACTTTCCATGCGCCGCCGCCGGACGGGAGGATGGTTTTCGTGCTGTAGGTGCGCCAATGGGCCGATTTAATGGGCAGCGTGATCTCCATCACCATCTTGTCGCCGTGAAACCAAAGATGTTTGATCGAGGCGGGTTGGACATCGCTTTTAATGCGGGTGAAACAATAGAGTTTTCCGACGTCGGACGAAAAGGATTCGGCCGAACCGACGGGCGTCAGATTCGTGACTCCCGTCGCGATGACCGCCTCCTCAATCGTGATCGGAGGCGCGGCTTTTTCCTGCGGGGCGGCCGGACGGCTCCAAAAGACCGGGATCAGGGCCAGCATGAGCCATAAACCGCGCAGGATCTTTGTTGAACAGGGCCGGATCATGAACCGCCTTCTTCCTAAAAAGCGTAGCAACGATACCAAATCGCTCTTGTAGAAGTCAAGGGAATTACAACACGGGAGGTTAGTCCTTCTTTACACGTTCCAATCCATCTAAAATCCGGCGTTCCAGTTCCGCGCCTAAACCCGGAAGCGTTCGAAGGAGGCGGGATCGGGCCAGTTGTTCAAGATCATGGAGGGTTTCGATGCGAAAGCGTTTGTAGAGCAGCCGGGCGATTTTTGGGTCCAAGCCCGGCAGATGGAAAGGAAGGTTTTCGGTGACGGGCGGATCCGATACGACATCGGTCGGTTCGCGCAGGCGGCCCGTCTCAAGCAGCTCAAGAATTTTCTGCTCCAGATCCGCGCCGATCCCCGGGATCTGTCTCAGCCGTCCGCCGGAGGCAAGCTGTTCGACCGGTTCCCTCAGGCGCTCCAGATTCGTTGCGGCTCGCCGGTAGGCGCGGATCCGGTAAGGATTGGCGCCTTCCAGTTCCAAACGATCCGCGATCTTTCGAAAGACGGATACGATGGTATCTACGTTCCCATTTCCCACGAGGCGAGATATTTCTCTTGCTCCTTGGTGAGCTGATCGATCCGGATTCCCATCCCTTTGAGTTTCAGTCGGGCGATCTCTTGGTCGATCGCGGCCGGGACGGGGTAGACCTTCCGCTCCAGTTTTTTGGAATGCTCGGCAAGATACTCGGCCGAGAGGGCCTGGTTGGCGAAACTCATATCCATGACGCTGGCCGGATGGCCTTCCGCGGCGGCCAGATTAATTAAGCGTCCTTCTCCCAAAAGGTTGATCCGACGTCCGTCCGGCAGTGTGTGTTCTTCCACGAATTCCCGGATGAGCCGTTTCCGTTTGCTCATCTTCTCCAGCGCGGGGATGTCGATCTCGACATTGAAGTGGCCGGAATTGCAGACGACCGCCCCATCCTTCATCACGTCGAAATGTTCCCTCCGAACGACGTTGATGTCTCCGGTGACCGTGACGAAGAAATGACCGATCTTCGCGGCCTCGGCCATCGGCAAGACGCGGTAGCCGTCCATCACGGCCTCGATCGCCTTCAACGGGCTGATCTCCGTGACGACGACGTCGGCTCCCAGGCCTTTGGCCCGCATCGCGATGCCGCGCCCGCACCAGCCGTAGCCGCTCACAACGAAAACCGTCCCGGCCACCAGTCGGTTGGTGGCGCGCAGGATTCCGTCGAGGGTGCTCTGGCCGGTGCCATATCGGTTGTCGAAGAGATGCTTCGTCTCGGCGTCGTTGACCGAGATGATCGGGAATTTCAGCACGCCGCGCTCGGCCATGCTTCGCAGACGGATCACGCCCGTCGTCGTTTCCTCGGTTCCGCCGACAATCTCTTTTAACAGGTCCTTGCGCTTTGAATGGATGGTGGAGACCAGATCGGCCCCGTCGTCCATCGTGATGACCGGCCGATGGTTCAAGGCCGATTGGATATGGCGGTAATACGTGTCGTGGTCCTCGCCCTTGATCGCAAAGACCGGGATCTGATGGTGCTCGACCAGCGCGGCCGCGACATCGTCCTGAGTGCTGAGCGGGTTGGAGGCGCAGACCACCACGTCGGCGCCTCCGGCCTTTAAGGTCGTCATCAGGTTCGCCGTCTCGGTCGTGACATGAAGGCAGGCGGAAAGTCGCAGTCCCTTCAAGGGCCGCTCTTTCTTGAAGCGTTTCTTGACCAGCTCCAAGACGGGCATCTCTTGCTGCGCCCATTCCATCCGGAGCAGGCCCTTTTGAGCCAGACGAATATCTTTAATATCGTAATCCATCGATACTCCTTATAATAGAAAACAGGCGTAGACGCCCGTGACGGTTTCGGATCGGCGCGTTGTCGAAGTCGATATGGCGCTCTGACCGCTTATAATCCGGCTTCCTTACGGAGGGTTTCGGCCAGATCGGTCGCCTCCCATGTGAACTCGGGCTCGGTCCGGCCGAAGTGACCGTAGGCGGCGGTCTTTTTATAGATCGGTCGTCGGAGTTTCAAATGATCAATCATCCCCTTGGGGGTCATTGGAAAATGTTTCTGCACGAGCTTCAGGATCTTTGCGCTCGGCGCCTTGCCGGTGTTCTTGGTATTGACCAGAATCGAGACCGGCTCCGGAACCCCGATGGCGTAGGCCAATTGGATCTCGCAGCGGTCGGCCAACCCGGCCGCCACGATATTCTTGGCGATGTAGCGGGCCATGTAGGAGGCCGAGCGATCCACCTTGGAGGGATCCTTTCCGGAGAAGGCCCCGCCGCCGTGGCTCCCGACGCCCCCGTAGGTGTCTACGATGATCTTGCGTCCGGTCACGCCGGTATCGCCCTGGGGTCCTCCGACCACAAACCGGCCGGTGGGATTGATATGGTAAATGATCTTTTCCTCGTCCATCAGTTGGGGGGGGATAATGGGCTTTATCACCTTCTCGATGATGTCTTCGCGGATTTCTTTCAAGGTCATTTCGGGACTGTGCTGCGCCGAGATGACGACCGTCGTGACACGGACCGGTTTCCCGTCCCGGTAGTCCACGGTCACCTGGGATTTTCCATCCGGCCGGAGATACGGCAGGATGTCCTGTTTACGGACCTCCGTGAGCCGGCGGGTCAGCTTGTGAGCCAGGATGATCGGCGTGGGCATGTACTCCGGCGTCTCGTTGCTGGCGTATCCGAACATGATGCCCTGATCCCCCGCGCCGCCGGTGTCCACGCCTTGCGCGATGTCCGGAGACTGGGAATGGATCGAGGTGATCACGGAGCAGGTCTCATAATCGAAGCCGTACTTGGCCCGCGTGTAGCCGATCTCCTTGATCGTCTCCCGCACGATATCCGGGATCTCGACGTAACATTTGGTGGTAATTTCTCCAGCCACGAAGGCCAATCCGGTCGTGACCAAGGTTTCGCAGGCCACGCGGCAGTACGGATCCTGGGCGATAATCGCATCGAGAATCGCATCCGAAATCTGGTCCGAGATCTTATCGGGATGTCCTTCGGTGACGGATTCCGAAGTAAACAAATAGTCCTGTCCGGTCATTGAACGCTCCTACGTTAAACAGGCCATAACATTAAAAGTTTGTGATCCAACCCGCAAGTCATCTTTTTTATATCATAGCGGCAATCTTTGTCAAGGAAAAAGTGGGCCGGCCGTGTCTGTTAAGAGGATAAAAGCCGGATGCTTGACATCGCCGAGGACGACGCGCTACAGTCAGTTCGTTCATGTCGGTAAAGGGGAGGAAAGGTAAACGACGATGAAGTTCCACGACCTGGTCCAGTATTTTGAGCGGCTCGAGAAGACGACGAAACGTCTTGAGATGTTCGATATCCTGGCCGAGATGTTTCGCAAGGCCGACGCCGATGAGGTGGACAAGATCATCTATCTGAGTCAAGGGCAGCTTCTTCCATCCTTCCGCGGCGTCGAGATCGGGATGTCCGAGAAGTTGCTGATTCGCGCCTTATCCGGCGCAGCGGGGCGGGAAGTCGGCAAGGTGGCGGCTGTCTATAAAGAGTCCGGGGACCTCGGTCTTACCGCGTATAAATTGCTGGCCGACCGGGGAACGGGGCCGTCGGTTCAGACCGTCTATGAGGGGCTTTTTCAACTCAGCCGGTTGACGGGCGAAGGGAGCGTGGATAAAAAAGTGGCGCTGCTTTGCGAGCAACTTTCGGACGTTTCACGGGAAGAGGCCAAATACCTTTCGCGTTTCGTGGCCGGCCGGCTTCGGCTCGGAGTCGGCGATGCGACGGTCCTCGAGGCGCTGGCCTTGGCCAAAATCAACCGCGAATTTCGGGTCGAACTCGAACGGGCCTACAACATCTGTTCCGATCTGGGGTTGGTGGCCCGAACCTTGTTTCGGGAGGGAGAAGAAGGAATCCGGGGAATGGCGATCCGCGTGGGTTATCCGATTCGAATGGCCTTGTGCGAGCGGTTGTCCACGGCCGAGGAAATCGTCGAGAAGATCGGGCGGTGCGCGGTGGAAGTGAAGTACGATGGTTTCCGGTGCCAGGTGCATAAAGACGGTGATCGGATCGATATCTTCTCCCGGAATCTCGAGCGCACGACGCCGATGTTTCCCGAGATCGTCGAGGCGACGCGACGTCAGTTCAAGGCGCAGGCCGCGATCTTCGAGGGCGAGGCGGTGGCGTATAACGAGGCAACCGGCGAACTGTTCCCGTTCCAGATCACGATCCAGCGCAAACGCAAGCACGGCGTGGAAGAGATGGCCCGCGATTTTCCGTTGAAGTTTTACGCCTTCGATCTTCTTTTTGCGAACGGCGACGACTGGACCCCGCGCGGGTACAGGGAACGCCGGGCCGAGCTGGGCCGCCTGTTGAAAAAGGATACCGTCATGGAGTTCTCTCAGGCGATCGAGACGGAGGACCCGAAGGAGCTGCAGCGCTTTTTTACATCGGCCGTCGAGCGGGGCCTGGAGGGGATGGTGGCGAAGCGATTGGACGCGCCGTATTCGGCCGGGGCGCGGAACTTCAACTGGATCAAGTTGAAACGGAGCTACAAGGGCGAATTGTCCGACACCCTGGATCTCGTCGTCGCGGGCTATTTTGCCGGGAAGGGCCATCGGGCGCAGTTCGGAATCGGGACCGTCTTAGGCGCGGTGTACGATCCCGACAGCGATACCTTCAAGACGGTGAGCAAGGTCGGCTCCGGTTTTACCGAAGAGGAACTGGTCCGGTTGAAAGAGATGCTCGACGCGGTCTCGGTTCCGCATCCGCCTGCGCGCGTGGAGTCGCTCATGATCCCCGACGTCTGGGTCGATCCGAAATACGTGCTGACCGTGACGGCGGATGAGATCACGCGTTCCCCCTCCCATACCGCCGGCAAGATCGGCGATGAGCCCGGCTACGCCCTCCGGTTTCCGAGAACGGTCGGGTTCATCCGTCCGGATAAGCGGCCGGAGGATGCGACCACGGTGAAGGAGATCATTGAGTTGTTTGAAATGCAGAAACGGGTCAAGCTGAAATGATCCGCACGGGGTTCTATCAGTTCAAGCCCGTATTCGGTGAGGTTCGACGCAATATCGAGACCGTATTGAAGCGTCTTAACAAAGTCGAGGCGGATCTGATCGTGCT
>JACQCA010000003.1 GCA_016201865.1 Nitrospirota bacterium | reverse complement strand
ACATGCAACCGCCGCAACTCCTTCACGCTCATTAAGACCCTGTCCTCTCTGACCATCCTGCCCTCCTAATTGGAGCAGGTAGTCTATCAGTAAAGAGGACATTTCTACTTTGGCAGAACCGGACATTATCACTTTGGGATTACAACCCGACTTTTACATCGTGCGGACCTTTTGATATACTACCCGCCATGGGCCAGGCCAGCCAGATGCAAGAACCGGCGCGGGTAAAGCCTACGCGTTCAGAGACAGCGGTTTCATCAGGCGGCCATCTCCTGACCCGACCCCTGGTCGTTTTTTTCCTTCTATCGTTTCTTGCCACGGTCATCTACTCCAATACCTTCTCGTCCTCCTTTCATTTCGACGATAAGCCAAACATTGTAGAGAATCCGGGGATTAAGGCTTTAAAGAACTTCCTGGATTTCTCCAATAGTCGGTATGTGGGTTTCTTGTCCTTTGCCCTTAATTACCACTTCGGCGGACTTAATGTCTTTGGTTACCACCTCGCCAATCTGCTGATTCATATCACAAACGGTTTTCTGGTCTATCACGTTGTCCTACTGCTCTTTCAATGCCTCCCCCTCTCACCGCCCTCTTCCCTGAGGAGAGAGAACGCAGGGGAGGGATCACAACGTGCGACCGCACCCGGGATCGCTTTAGCCACGGCCCTCCTATTCGTCTCCCATCCCATCCAGACCCAGGCCGTGACCTATATCGTCCAGCGGTTTGCCTCCTTAGCCGCGCTGTTTTATCTTCTCACCGTCGTCTGTTATCTGAAATGGCGATTGGCCCCGGCCGATCGGAAACGCCGGTATCGGTGGTATATCGGGGCCTTGATTTCCACCATTCTGGCGATGAAAACCAAGGAGAACAGTTTTACGCTGCCGTTGATGATCCTGCTGATCGAAGCCGTCTTCTTTCGACCATTCACCCGGAAGCGATGGGTCGCCCTCATTCCTTTCTTGTTGACCCTTTTGATCATTCCCTTCTCACGCGTGGATGCCGTGAGCGAGGCCGAAGGCGGCTTTGCCCAAGAAACGACCGCGATTTCCCGATCCGCCTATCTCTTGACCCAGTTCCGGGTGATCATGACCTATCTGCGGCTGCTGATTCTGCCCATCAACCAGAACTTGGATTATGACTATCCGATCTATCATTCTC
Organism: Nitrospirota bacterium; assembly: GCA_016201865.1. Classification (GTDB taxonomy): domain Bacteria; phylum Nitrospirota; class Nitrospiria; order JACQBZ01; family JACQBZ01; genus JACQCA01. The sequence goes on along the minus strand of JACQCA010000003.1, from coordinate 7,598 downwards.
TGCTGGACCCGCCGGTGCTTCTCTCTTTCCTGTTTCTTTTGTTTCTTCTTGTCTTCTCCTTCTATCTTCTCTTCAACTCGAAATTCAGAGCGGGTCACTTACAACTCATCGCTTTGGGTATCCTCTGGTTCCTCATGGCTTTATCCATCGAATCCTCGGTCATTCCTATTCGTGATGTGATCTTTGAGCATCGGGTATATTTAGCGTCGACAGGACTCTTTCTGGCGATAACGATATCAACCTCGCATCTGATATCCCACCCCCGATTCAGGATGATCTCCCTGTCTCTGATCCTGCTCATTCTCTCGTCAGCCGCCTATCAGAGGAATCACGTCTGGAAAGATGATTTTAGCCTATGGAAGGATGCGGTCAACAAGTCGCCGGGAAAAGCAAGAGCGCACCATAATCTTGGGCTTGAATATGAGGTTCAGCGGCGCTTGGATGAAGCCGCTCAGGAGTACCGGTTGGCGTTAAAGCTCCAACCGGACTTTGTCCTCGCGTACAACAACCTGGGCAACATCCTTGTCAAACAAGGACGCATTGAAGAAGCCGTTCAGGAATATCGGCGCGCGTTAAAGCTCCAGTCGGATTCGGACATGATTCATAACAACCTGGCCAGCGCTTTACTGGACCAAGGGCATTTAGCGGAGGCCATTGAAGAGTTTCAGGCGGCAATAAAGCTGCGTCCGGACTCTGTGAAGGCCCACTACAACCTGGGCAACATCCTTGTCAAACAAGGACGCATTGAAGAAGCCGTTCAGGAATATCGGCGCGCGTTAAAGCTCCAGCCGGATTCGGCCGTGATTCATAACAACCTGGCCAGCGCTTTACTGGACCAAGGGCATTTAGCGGAGGCCATTGAAGAGTTTCAGGCGGCAATAAAGCTGCGTCCGGACTTTGTCGATACCCATTACAACCTGGCCATGGCCTATGCCAACCGGCAAAGACTGCAAGAGGCCGTCCAGGAATACCAGACAGTCATCCATCTTAAACCGGACCATCCGTCCGCTCATAATAATATCGGAAATATCTATGCGCATCAGGGAAAGATCAAGGACGCCCTGGCCGAATATCAGGCCGTGTTGCGACTGGACCCGAACTATGCGGAGGCCCATTACAACTTAGGAGTGGTCTATACCCGTCTTGGAAGGTTTGAGGAAGCAAGAAGGCATTATCAAGAGGCCTTGAAGATCAAACCCGATCTCGAAGCGGCCCGGAAGGCCGCCGAGTTCCTCCCTAAATGAAAAGCGCCGGGCAGGATACCCCGGCGACCCTCAATCCCCTTTCCTTGCAACGTACAAGCGGTTCAGCCCAAACAGGCAGGAGGTTCCATGCTCCATTCGAAAGCCCTGTCCTTCCAACAGCCGCCTGACCCGTCGGCCCGACAGCCCGTACTGCTCATCGTGATGCATGCCCCGTTCAAGTTGGTCCGGATCATACCGGTACCGGACCTTGTGGCAGACATATCCGGTGATCGGACCGATCATGGTGACCAAGAGATGCCCGCCCGGCTTGAGCACCCTCCGGGTTTCTTGGAGCACCGGTTCCTTCGCCTCAATGTGGTTCAGACAGGCCAACATCGACACCGTGTCAAACGCATCGTTCCGGAAAGGGAGGCGGGTCGTATCGCACAGGACATCAACACCATGCCAGGGATGAACGTCCACGCCCACCCCGCGTCCGTACTGCTTGACAAGGGCATTCGGACCGCACCCCACATCCAGCAGACTCCCCCGACAATAGCGGAGGGCCATGGCCGCTCGCTCGTCGTCAATCGGGGTCAACCCCAGCTTTCTCGCCGCATCCGACGACAACAAGATGCGGACCGGAAAAAGCAGTCCATCCTTCCACGCTTGCCGGTTTTTTGCGAACATCAAGGCCTCCGGTCCGACGGCTCGGATGCCCCGTCTTGCTTTTCTCGCGAATGGACCGGGCCTTCTTCCCGCAACGCGAGAGCGCGCACAACCTGAGTGATCTCGCGATCCAGCTGCTCTAAGCGCACATAAACCCTGAACAGCAGATAAAGAATGAGGATGATGCTGACGTAAAGGACAAGGTCGACCCCCCGTCCGATGCCGAATAGGTGGGCCACGACCAACGTGCTGTCCGGAAATACGATGACGGTCGCCGCCCCTCCCCATAATGCCATCCACAGAAAGAAACCGAAGGCGTCGATCTTCCTTTGTCGATATCTCAGGATGACGAGGCCCAGGGCCAATGCGACCAGCGACAGCAGTAAAATCTGTGCAATGATGATCATGGTTGCTTCAGTCGCCTGAACAGGAGCAATCGGAATAACGTCCTTAAGCCCACCCGAAACCCCTGCCCTTTGGATAGGGAGTACTTTGTGTAAACAGCCCGGATCGGAACTTCGGCGAGCCTGAGGCGGCGGCGGTGAATCTCGGCGCAAATCTCCGAACTGACCTCGTAGCGGTCGGCCCAGATCCGAATGCGCTGCGCCCCGGCGCGTGAAAACGCCCGAAGGCCCGACTGCGAATCGGTCGTCTGAATCCCAAACAAAACCCAGGTGACAAGATTCGCCAGAGAGTTGGCGACCCGTCGGGTCCAGGGCATCCCGCCGGGATCCGCCATCCGGCTTCCGATCACGACATCCGCGCGGCCCGTTAGAATCGGCTCGATGATCTTGGCGATGTCCGCAGGGGAGTGTTGCCCGTCGGCATCGTACGTTATAATCACATCCGCATCCCTTCGGAGCGCCGCCTCGATGCCGGTTCCTAATGCCCCGCCCAATCCTCGATTGACGAGGTGCCGTATGACCACGGCGCCCTGCGCTCGCGCGACGGACGCCGTCGGGTCCGAAGAGCCGTCATCCACCACGAGGACCTCTTTTTCAAGGCCCGGCAGATCCGCGGTCCGGACCTGACGGATCACCTCGCCGATTGTGGCGGCTTCATTGTAAGCCGGAATAACGACCCAAAGCTTCATGTCTGCGAACTCGGTCCGCCGGATCGGGAGCCGGCATCCTCTCTCTTCAGGCCAACCGCCGCCCCTCCGAGAGCAGTTTTGTAAACGCCTCCGCGGCGACGGGCTTGCTGTACAAATACCCCTGCATGCCGTCGCAACGGAGGGAACGCAGGAACGCCAGCTCGTCCGCCGTTTCGACCCCTTCCGCGATCACCTCCATCTTCAGGCTGTGCGCCATGGCCACGATCGCTGTTGCGATGGCGGCGTTGCCCGGATCATTCGTGATATTACGGACGAAGGACTGGTCGATTTTTAAGATGTCGACCGGAAAGCGCTTGAGATAGTTCAGAGAGGAGTATCCCGTTCCGAAATCGTCTATCGAGATTCGGACCCCCATCGTCTTCAGCGCGCGCAGCGCAGCGATCGTCGTTTCCACATTCTGCATGATGCTGCCTTCGGTCAATTCCAGGACCAGGTCGCTCGGATCCAACCCCGTCTCGGCCAGCACCCGGCCGACGATCTCGGCGAGATTCTTCTGCCGGAACTGTCGGACGGAGAGATTCACCGTGATTCGCAACGCGCCCGCGCCCGTCGTCTTCCAGGCCTTGGTTTGCGCGCAGGCCGTGCGCAAAACCCATTCGCCGATCGGCACGATCAGGCCGGTTTCCTCGGCCAACGGAATAAATTGGGCCGGAGAAACAAGGCCCCGTTCCGGATGCTGCCAACGCGCCAGGGCCTCCATGCCCGTGATCTCCCCGGTCGGGAGATGGATCTGCGGTTGGTAGTGGACCATGAACTCGCGCCGTTCCAAGGCGCGGCGAAGACTGTTTTCAAGCGCCAGCCGTTCAGAGGCCACCATCTTCATCGCGGAACTGAAGAACTGGTAATGATTCCGACCTTGTTCTTTGGCGCGGTACATGGCCGTATCGGCGCTCTTCACCAGGGTTTGGGCGTCTTCCCCGTCATCGGGATAGAGGCTGATCCCAATGCTGGCGGTCAGATAAAATTCGCGGTCTTCGAGGTTGAACGGCGGCTCGACGGCCTCCAGGATTTTGTGGGCGACTACGGCCGCATCCTCCGCCTTGCGGAGTTCCGGCAACAGCAGCATGAACTCGTCTCCCCCCATGCGGGCCACGGTGTCGCTTTTGCGCAGACAGGCGATGAGCCGCTCGGCCACGTTTTTCAACAACCGGTCGCCGATCTCATGTCCCATGGAATCGTTGATCAGCTTAAAACGATCCAGATCGACAAACATCACGGCCACCTTTTGTCGATAGCGGTCGGCATGGGACAGGGCCAGCGTCAGCCGATCCATGCACAGCAGCCGGTTGGGGAGGTCGGTCAAGAGATCGTGGTACGCCTGGTGCCGAATCGTCTCCTCCGCTTTTTTCCGCTCCGTGATATCCCATAAGACGACCGTGAAGATTTTCTCGCCGTTTAATTCGAGTCGGGAGATCGAGGCTTCGGCCGGAAACTCCCCGCCGTTTTTTCGACGTCCGCAAATTTCCCGGCGCTCTCCCATCCGGCGGGCCATCACGGAGGAGGTTGAAAATTCGACCACATGGGCTTGATGAACGGCCGCAAACCGTTCCGGGAGGAGAAGATCAAGCGAACGCCCGATGACCTCGGCGGACGAATACCCGAACGTTTTCTCGGCCCCTTTGTTGAAGAGGAGGATCCGCTGCGTTTCGTCGATGGAAATGACCGCCTCGTTGGCGATGTCGAGAATACCCCGAAAGCGGGCCTCGTCTTCAAGCGCCTTTCTCTCGGCCCGCTCGTGCTCCGTCGTCTTGCGCAGGAGCTCCTCGATCAATCGCGCCTGCTCGAGCGCGGTCGAGATGTTCGAGGCGAACAGGGTCAAAAGCCGCAGGTCTTGCCGGTTGAATTGTCGGGTCCCGGAGACGATGGAGGCGTTGAGCACCCCGATAACCCGGCCCTCGGTCTTGAGCGGGACGCCGATTTCATAACCCCGCGTCTTGAGTGGAACGCTGATGGCCGAAACGATCGATCGCGGAAAAGGGGTATGATTCCTGAACTCCTCCTCTCGGACCGATCCCTGAAGCAGAAGCGGCTGCCCCGTCTCGGCAATGCGGCCCGCCACGCCTTCACCGATTTTCACCACGGTGTTCCCGATATATTGATAGGGAATGCCTTTGCCCTGGACCAGCCGAAGGCTCCGGCCGTCCGGCTCCAGGAGCATCACCGATACGGTATCCGCGCCCAACAGCCGCGTCACGGCATCGAGGATGGTCTTCAGCATCGCATCCAGTTCGAGGCGGCCCGCGACGGCCTCCGACGCCGTCTGAAGCTGATCGAGCGTCTTCCGGTACCATCCACGTTCGCGATCCACCAGGACGCCGTAAAAAACGGTGGCGATGATAAGAAACGGGATCTGAAGAAGCGGGCCGCTGTGCGTCAACACGGCCCAGCCTTGGGATTGGACCAGGAAAGTGAAATAGATCCCCACGATGATCAGACCGTTCGCGATGATCCCGCCGAGGCCTTTACCCAGGGTCGTCAACAGCATGATCAGAAAGTAGAAAACAAAGAGGTTCTGGGTCGCAAAACCGGCCAGGGACAGCGCCGTCGAGACGATCACGGTATCCACCAAAATCAGCGCTATGTCGAACGAGGGGCGCAGAAAATAACGGCCGGGAAGAAAGACCAGCGCCGCATTGGAGAGAAGGTAGGCCAAGACGATCCAAGGGATCGGGCCATAGGTCACGGGCGCGTCGCTGCGGAAAAGGAGGAGATACCCCAGCGCGAGGACCAAAAGCCAGCGCAGTTTCAGTATGGTCGAGCGCTTGTCGGATGCTTCAGTTCCGGTAACCGGGTTGGACATTTTCCCCCATGAAACCAGTCCATCGCCGATGGCCCAAAACACTATATCACACCACGGCCGTTTTGTCTCGAAGAATTCCGGGTCAAAACCTTATTCCCGCAGCTGCCCCTCCCCGAGGACGATGTACTTCGTGGTGGTCAACTCCTCCAGGCCCATCGGGCCGCGGGCATGGATCCGGCTGGTCGAGATCCCGATCTCTGCGCCCAGCCCGAACTGGTATCCGTCGTTGAGCCGCGTCGAGGCGTTCACGAACACGGCGCAGGCGTCCACCTCGTTCAAGAACCTCCGGGCCCGGCCGTAATCCTGTGTGAGGTTTTAGGACAACCGCGGATCTCGACGCCGGCCTTCTCAAACTGCCGGATCATCATGGGCAGAAACGCCGTCGCGATTTTCTCATGGACCAATAGGGTTTCCATCGCGTTGCAGGTGCCGGGCCGCTGGACCTTGGCATTGAAGCTTATCGCCAGCGCCATGGAAAGATCCGCGCCCTCGTCCACATACGTATGGCAGAGCCCTTTGTCATGCTTGATCACCGGGATGCGGGAGTTTTCGGTCACGGTCTTCATCAGAGCCTCCCCGCCGCGGGGAATAATCAGGTCGATCAACGTATCCAATTTCAGCATCTCCATCACAGCCAGACGGTCCGGGTTATCCAGAAAGGCGACACATCCTTCGGGCAGCCCCGCAGCGGCGCCGACCTCGGACAGAATCTTGGCGATGGCCGCGTTGGAATGGATCGCCTCGGAACCGCCGCGAAGCACCACGGCGTTGCCGGCCTTGAGGCAGAGACCCGCGGCGTCGGCCTCCCGATCACCCCGATCGGAACACGGACGCGTCCCACCTGCATTCCGTTCGGGCGCCGCACCATTTTAATCACCTCGCCGACCGGATCCGGAAGCGCGGCCACGTCACGAAGACCGGACGCCATCTCGCCGATGCGTTTGGAGTTGAGCGTCAGACGATCGATCATGGCATGGGAAAGCCCGCGGCGTTTGGCTTCGTCCAGATCTTTCATATTGGCCGAAACGAGCGTCGGGGCTTGGGCCACAAGCGCATCGGCCATTCGGACCAGCGCGGCATTTTTAACCGACGAGGAAAGGATGGCCAGCTTCCGCGCGGCAGACTTCGCACGGCTCGCCTTCTCGGTCACGTACGTTTTGATGTCCATGATGTCTCCTTCAATACGCCAGTTTAATATACACGTCCTGAGGGCGCAACTGCAAGTTCTCATAGTTGTTTCATATAGACTTTCTTTTAAGTAAGTTCTTGACTTTTCCCATGCCCTCATCAAAAATGGCGACAAGGGTGTTTTATAAAGCGATCCTGTCATGGCACCGGCTATAAAGGTTTCGGGACTGCAGCGCTTGGGTAAAAAAATGATTTGTGACGTTTGTGGGCGAGAGGGTGCGCGCATTCGCAGGGTTACCAGAACCTACGGCAAGGGCAAGGATTTTCTGGTGATCGAGAAGGTCCCGGTCGTGAGTTGTCCGCATTGCGGAGAAAGCTACTTAACAGCCGAGACGCTGCACGAAATTGAGCGGCTTAAACTCCATCGAAAGAGACTTGCCGTTGAACGTGCCGTGGAGGTCGTGGGCTTCGCAAGTTACTGAGTTTTGCATAAATAATGGAATGGTCGCAGCCGGTCACCTCACGTCCATTTCGCTCGTTCAAGCAGCTTCATGAAGTTCCGTTTGGGTTTGTGCGCCGCCCGCACCGATACCAGGTAGCGCGTGAAGTCGGCCTCATGTCCGAGTCGGATCATGAGCGCTCGGACTTTTCGCAGAAGACCGACCGCTTCTCGATAGACGTCGTTGTTTTTTCCGGCAAGCGT
>JACQCA010000054.1 GCA_016201865.1 Nitrospirota bacterium | reverse complement strand
TGGCCAGCTTGTCGTAGCGGGGATCCTTCGTTCGTACGCCGATGATCTCGCAGACCCAGGCAAAGATCGGGACCCCCAGTACGAAACCCGCAAACAGGAGATGGATCTGAGCCACTATCCAGATCAGGTTTCGGCTGCCGATCCATTGCACATCCCGGTACTCGGTCGAGGCGCCGGTCGTTTGCTGAGCGTAGACAAGAGAACCCGCATCCAGGAAGAACAGGCCGACCATCAGACCGGCCACGAAAGACAGATTCCATTTCCATCGGTGGGAGATCATAACCGTCTCACTTTTTATCGGGACCTGCTTTCTTGTCCGAAGATTTCGGTGTCTTGCCGTCTTTGGTCTTTCCCTCCTTGGCCTTTTCAGTTTTTGAGGTCTTCTCCAGTCGGGTCAGGATCTCGTCGGCTTTGATCAGCACGTCCTCCGAATGGAGAAGCGCCTCTTTTCCTTTTAGAACTTTCTTGGGACGGGCCTCTTCACCGCCCCCGTCCTCGTCTTGTTTGATATGAGCCGGAATCAGCAGCCAGGCCGTCAAGATCACGGTGAAGGTGACCGAAAAAAAGACCGCAAAGAAAAGCCCCTGATCCCGCGGCGTTTGCATCCCGATCCTCACCCGTTACTCTGACCGGCTGGCGATCGCCAGCCAAGTCAGAACGACAATCGACACCATCAGAAGGACGACCGCGCTCATCGCAAAGGGCCGTTTCAAGGGATGGCGCTCCGGATTCCGATTGATGAAGGGCAATGCCATCAGCAATACAATGAACAGTCCCGGAAGCGCAATCGCCCCCAGAAACTCTCCGAGCTGGCCCGAAAACATCGGCAGCCGGAGCAACTGGAACAGAAACAGGAAGTACCATTCCGGTTCGGGGTTGTAATCCGTCGGCTCCGGCGAGGCTTCATCCAACAGTTCGACCGGCGAGAGAACCGACAGACCCGCGATCACCACAAAAACCCCGGCCATCACCACGATGTCTTTGAACACCTGCCTCGGAAAGAAAAATTCCATTTTAGTTTCAAGTTCCTTCGCGGTCGCTTTGAATGGACCGGCCGGACCCGCCTTCCGAAAAAAGAAGAGGTGAAGAGAAAACATGATCACCAGCGCCGCCGGCAAGATCATCACATGAATGACAAAGAAGCGGCTTAAGGTCTGGGCGCCGGCCGTCGGGCCGCCGCGCAGGAAACGGGCCAGGAAATCACCCACGATCGGGGCCTTGTCCATAATTTCAACGCCGACCGTCGTCCCCCAGAAGGCCCGTTGGTCCCAAGGCAATAGATATCCCGTGAAACCAAAACCCATGACGATCAAAAATAGAACGATTCCGGCCAGCCAGACCATCTCTCTCGGTTTTTTATACGCCCCCCATATGAAGACTTGAAGCATGTGGGACACCAACATCACGACCATGGCGGACGCGCCCCAGAAATGGAAGCTCAGAATAAACCATCCGTAATCCAGCTCTTTCAAGATGTACTGTGTGCTCTGCCATGCGTGATCGGCGGTGGGCGCATAATAGAACATCAAGAAAATTCCGGTGGTGGCCTGCATGATAAAAATAAACAGGAGGGCTGAACCGAAGGCGTACGCGTAACTCGAACCGCCCGGCATCGGCTCATTGAGCATCTTGGCCTGAAGCGTCTTCAGGTCGATCCGCTCGTCGATCCAGTTGTGGATGATGTTGATCAGCGACATACCCGTTCCGCTTTTTAGCTTAGATAATCCGAATCATGTTGTCCTTGCCGGCCTTGAATTCGGCATCGATGATCTCGATCTCCCCCGTGCCGGCGATCCGCATAGGGAGCACGTCCAACCGTCGGGGCGCCGGCCCGTCCAATACCTTGCCGCCGGAATCATAGATGCTCAAATGGCACGGGCACCAGAACACTCGGCCGAATCGTTTGTGGTTCTCTTTCCACTTGTAGGCGCAGCCGAGATGGGGGCATTTGCCGGAAAAAACGACCACATCGTTGTCCGGTTTGTTGACCCAGTAGACTTTTCCGTTCGAATCTTTGTATTCGATCGACTTTCCGTGATAAATCTCCTCCCGCAGGGCATCCGATATCTTGACCACCCAGTGCGACTTCTGGAACTCCCGCTCCAGGTATCCTTCTTTCACGGTCTTTTGAAACTTGACCAGTTTGGGTTTGTCCGCCTCCGTGATCTTTCCGATGTTCCCGATCCGAATCCACCGGTTGTCAAATCCTTGATACATCGGGAAGGTCAGAAAACGGAGAACCGGATAAACCAGCGGCAGCGCCAGGACAACGCCGATGGCATTTGTAAAATTGGTGAAGAACGTTCTGCGGGTGATGTCTCGTTCCAGAGTCGGAACCGGAACCAAGACTTCGCCGGGGAATACCTCCAGATGCCGTTCCAATCCGGCGATCTCGACCTCCTTCACCTGCTGATAATTCCCGCGATCGAGAAGAGGATACTGTCCCATCTTCGATGAGGGGAAACCGAATTGGACCAGACCTTCCGTGATGACCGTGTCTCCATCGAGCGGAACCACCCGCTCCGAATCGTCCAGCTGGATCACGACATGGCTGATCGACTTGCCGATAGCATCGATAATCACGCGCGTGACCTCGCCGACGTCTCGATCGCTGCACCGGACCCTGGACTTGATTTTCAGCGTCATCGCTTCCGAACTCCTTGCGCTACTTCTTTAAGACGGGTTTGGGAGTCTCCACACTGGTGTTCTTCAAACTCACCAGGTAAGCGGTCAAGGCGTCCAGTTCGCCCTCCGAAATGAGCTCCGGATAGTTCTTGGGCATCAGCCCCTTGTTGAATTCTTTCTCAAAACCATCCGCCATGAGGTATTTGGGATCATAAATCTTTTTTTTGAGCTGCTCGACCGTGGCCAAATTCCCGATGTTGTCCAGCATCGGCCCGCGCTTCTTCACGGAACCCTTCCCGCCGATCTTGTGGCAGTTGTAACATTCATAAAGCTCGTAAACCTCTTTTCCGTAAGCGACCGGATCGGAAGGAATCCCGCCGGCGGCCATCGCTGCTTTCTTCTTTGCCAACTCTTCCGCCGAAGGGCCTTCGCCCGCGGTGCTCTTCCCGGTCATCGTCTCTTCCAGCTTGGCCAGACGTTCCATCAGATCATCCGTCTTGGCGCTCAGTGCTTTCGTCTGCTGATTGAGTTCCTGAGGTGTGATGCTCGGATGGGCCCGCTTTTTGGCCTCGATTATCTTTTGAATCTTCCCCTTCTCCCATTCGGGATCAAACTGCGGCAGGTTGACCCCGGCTCCGGTATAGACGGCCGAACAGAGAAGGTAGAAAACAAGGAGCGCCCCGATCGCCTTTCCTCCCGAAAGCTCCGGCATCGGCGGAAGATCCAGAAGGACGAACATAAAAAAACCGAGAACCGCGTACAGGACGAACATGATCCGGAAGACGGTCGGAAACCCTAACGCGCCGCTCGCAAACCAGAGGCCTGTGCCGATGATCACGGAGCCGACCAGTTTCCATTTGATGATGTCCAAGAAACTTTTCTGACCCATCATGGTTTCTCCTCGTCCTAAGACCCCTTGGCCTTGCCCGCGCCAAGACTCAACCAGATTGCAAAACTGACCACTCCGAAAAAAACCAGCGTCATTGCCGTGACCAGGATGCTCGCGTGAGCGAGCGTGGGCGTATAGGATTCCGGCGTATAATCCGGAAAGAGAATATACACGTGGAAATACTTGCGCACGAGAGAACGCACGGCCCCCATGAGACCCATCGTCCAGATGGCCGAGAAGGCCAGAAAGATCAAAACAAACTGGGACATGAAATCGATCTTGCCCCAATGGATCGTGCCGCGACGAATGGCCCGGTTGTAGATAATATAATTGATGATCGTCACCAGCACGATCAGTCCGGCCGCAGTGTTTTTGGCCGGCATGAGCGCGAGAAAGCCCCAATCGGACGGCAGTTCCAGCGCCTCGGTCGCCGTCGCCTGGGTCGCGGAAAAGCCGTGCGGCGTCATCCAGATCGCGTTCCCGATCAAGATGATCGCAAACCCGAGCTTCACAATCGCAATGCTGGGGATGCCGAAAAGCTTAAGCGTCTCAATCCCCGTGATGCGTTTCATGGAAAGCCAGATATAAAGATTGCTGGCCATGAAGATCAATCCCACCAGGGCGCCCTGCATCTCGAAGTACATCGAAAGCTGGTCGGCCATCATGTACGGCCCGATCGAGGCGTCGTAATCAAAGAACTCGGCCGCCAAGATATAACCGGCCAGCGGGAGAAGCAGCGAGGCCCCCACGCCGATCAGGTTTCCCACAAACCCCATCCAGTCGTAATAGGCCCTTTCCTCGGGCGTCTTTGAAAACATATACATGTATGCCGCAATCATTCCGGTGATGAATCCGCCGAACGTGATGTTGCCGATGGTCCGGTGCAGGTTGAGCGGCATCCAACTGTAGTTGTAGACGGATTCCCAGAGCGTGGCGGTTTCAATCGGATGAGGCGGGGTATTCATGAAAGAGGTGGGGGCGTTGATCACGGCCAGGGTCGTCAGGCCCACGATGTTCAACAGCACGCCGATGGCCACATGACGTCCCTTCTTCTCACCGGTCAAGGTATCCCACGTATACCAATAAAGGTACAACACCAGCGTCTCGGCGATAAAAAGGAGCGGGTAGACGACCGCGAAGATGGGAAAGAAGTGGCTCACCATAAAGGCGGTCAGGCTGGGATACAGGCCGACCAGAAACAGGATGAACAATCCGCCGGTCAAGGCCGTCATGCTGTACAAAATCGCCGTGACCTTGGTCACCTCTTTCGCCAGACGGTCATAACGGGGATCGCGCTTTCGCATCCCGATCCATTCCGAGATCACGACGAAGATCGGCGCACCAAGAATAAACGCGGCGAACAGGATATGCATTTGAGCCGCGACCCAGATCAGCGCCCTGTTCTCGACCCCGGGAATCGCATAGGGCACGGCTTCCGGCGCCTGTGCGTAACCCGGCCCGACGGACAGAGCCACACCCAAGAAAGCGATCGTCAGCGTCAGGGCTGTGGGCAGCGGGCGCTTCATTTGGATCCCGCGGCTGCGGGCGCCGCCGGTTTGTAATCGGTGTGCTCCGAGGGCTGGCCTTCATGGGAAAACGCGTGCTCAAAGGCCATGACCTTCCAGCGATCCTCTTCGGAAAGTTTTTCTTTCCAGGCCTTCATCTTGGTGTGCGGCACCCCTTCGGAAATCCGCCAGAACCAGGTGCTGTCCGAATAGAGCATCATTCGTTCTTTCGTTCGGAAATCCCGCGCTCCCCGCTTCACTGGCTTGCCGTCCTTGCCGTGACAACTGGCGCAATTGACATCGATGTTGAATTCGCCGATGAAGATTTTCTTGCCTTCCTCGATGATCTTCGGATCCGTCCACCATCCCGCCGGCATATGCTTGCCGGCGTATTCCGCCGGAACGGGAGGAGGCGGCTGGATGGGGCCTTCGCCGCCGCACGCCGTCAAGAAACCGATCAGACCCATGATTCCCAAAGTGACCGTAGACCTTTTCATAATCGATTCCCACTCCTTTCTGAATGTAATGATCGATCCGCCCATTATCGTCCGAATCGCGCCCACAAAAAAACGCTTCCCCCACGATTAGCTTCCAGGGGGGGAAAGCGTCATGACATACGTTGACCCTGATATCGCTGCTTCCCCCGTACCCGCAACTTATGACCCTACTGTCCTTTCTTACGCGATTTCTTGGAAGCCGGATGCTTCCGATGACGGACGCGTTGGAAAACCATGAAGATCGCCGCAGCCGCAACAATAAGCACCGCTCCTATCCAGATTCGAGATTCGTCCCACCCCGACTTGGGGCGGTCGCTCCCCGGTGCTCCGAAATCCACGCGAGCCTTTCTTGCCGTTACTTTATCGTTCGGGTCGAATTCGGCACGGACCGTCTTTCGTTGATCCAGCGCCGTAATGACGACCTCATCTCCCAGATCGGTATTGTGAAGATGAAGCAGCGCTTCGTAATCGCCGTTGCGATCGGTGAAGGCCGTCATCCCCTCATCCAACCGGGGATCCACCACGATGACCTTGGCGTCCGCCACGGGATCGCCGCGGTCATCGTGAACCGTTCCGTAAATGGTAAAGCGATGGTCCATTTCATGAGTCGCGAAGACCGGCGGAGCGAAGATGAACAAAACCATCAGCGCCAGCCATGGAATCCGGGGACCCGCCTTTCCCATCGACCGCACAAGCCACCGATCACCCGTCACGTTCCCGGTCTTTCCCCACCGCTGTAATACGTCCGAAGCAGATCCCGCATTGAAATCAGACCGATCACCCGCCCATTCTGTGTAACGGCCAGATGACGGATCCCGTTCTCGACCATCTGTTCGCCGGCCTGCTCGATTTCGCTGTCCGCATCAATGGTGATGAGGGGAAAGCTCATGGCCGTTTCCGTGTCGGTGATCTGCGGACTGAGACCGTTGGCCACGACCTTATGCACGATGTCCGTGGCCGTGAGGATGCCCAGGATCTGCTCGCCTTCTTTCACAAGGAGGCTGCCGATGCCGTTCTTCTTCATCAAATCCGCGCTCTCTTTGATCTTTGCTTTTTTTAAAACCGTAAACACACTCTTGGCCATGATCTCTTTAACCTTGACCATAAATGCGATACGCTTCGGTTAGGAAGCGGCCCTTTTTAGAAGAACCACCGAGTGATTTGGCGTGAATCTCTTTGAACTGAGGGTCGTATTGTTAACATAAAATAGAACGCTTGTCAAATATTTTTTGCAGCCCTTTTTACAGGTGCTCAGCGAGCAAAGCGAGCGAGAGGGGGAGGCTCCATCCGGCTTCGCCGGTGGAGGGGGCGACGCGAGCCCCTATAATAGCCGCGTTGACAAACCCCTGGAAGGCGTCTAAAATACTTCCCGTTCGCTTATGAATCAAGCGGATCAAGAGGACCGCGCATTATGCCGAGAATCGGATGAAGAGAATCGGAATCATCGCCAAGCCGCAGAGCTCACCCGCCGCGAAAAAGATCCTGGACGAACTTCTCCCCTATTTGGCTCAAAAGGACAAGGAGGCGGTTCTGGATACCGACACCGCCTCGATCGCCGGTCTGTCCTCCCCGCATCCGAAATCGAAGGTGCCGGCCCTGGTCGACATGGTGATCGTCCTGGGAGGCGACGGCACGCTCTTGAGCGTCGCCCGGTTGGTCGAAGGAAAAAACGTGCCGATCCTGGGCGTCAATCTCGGAGGCCTCGGGTTTCTCACGGAGGTGACCATCGAGGAATTGTTCGGCACTCTGGAGAAGATTTTTAAAAACGATTTTGTGACGGACGACCGCCTCATGCTGAAGGCCCGCGTCCACCGTCAAGGGGAAGGAGTGGCCCAGTCGCTCGTTCTAAACGACGTCGTCATCAGCAAGGGAAGCCTGACCCGGATGATCCAACTGGAGATCTTCGTGAACCGTCAATTCGTCACATCGCTGAGGGGCGACGGATTGATCGTGGCGACGCCCACCGGTTCCACGGCCTATTCCCTGTCCGCAGGGGGCCCCATCCTGTACCCGTCCGTCGAGGCCATGGTCCTCACCCCGATCAGTCCGCACACGCTGACCAACCGACCGATCGTGATTCCCAATCATGTCCATGTGGAAGTCATTCTCAAGACCAAAGAGGAGGGAACCACGGTAACGTTCGACGGGCAGGTCGGTTTCTCGTTGCGGCACGCGGATACGGTCGAGATCTGGGCGGCCGACAGCAAGATCCGGCTGATTCGATCGCCCCAACGGAATTATTATGAAGTCCTTCGGCGGAAACTCAAGTGGGGCGAGGGATAGCGGTGTTCGCTGTGGGGATTCATGTCATCTTTTTGTGACGGATCGCGGCCAGCATCTGTCGGTTGGCGGGGAACTTGAATCCCTCGATGATCCCGCGGCGTCTTCCTTCCTCCTCTTCCATTTCACGGAGCCACTGAAGCTCCTCTTTCGGAACCGCATCCGGTTGCCGCTTCTCAATAAGGATCCGCAACCGCCGGAGCTTTTCCTCCATTTCCTTCTTGTCCAAAGGGGTCCGGGTCGCCAGATGCCATTGGACGACTTTACTGCAGAGATCGCCGTCGCGTTTTGCGATTCCGACCAGCCCTTCGCTCGCCTTTCGAGCCCAGCCGGCCAGGAAGACGCCTTCGATCGCCTCGCCGGTTCGGTCATCGTAGGCCCGGAACAACGAATCGTCCGGATCGTTCCCCGTGGGTTTGGGGTGGGTAAGGAATATCCCGTCTTTCGATGGAAGCCCCAATGTCTCATCCACGCGGTCGCCGACGGCAAATACCACGCTGTCGCAGGGAATTTCGTAATAGCTTTTCAACCTGACCGCGACAAGGTCCTCCCCCTCCGGCTCCAGTTTCGTCTCTTCGAGCTCCACCCCCCGGATGCGACGATTCGAATCCGTCAGGATTCGGCGGGGCGAAGAAAGGAATCGGAAACATAACCGCGTCTCGCTGCTGGCCGGCTCGCATGGGGTCATTTCGGCCGACATCTCGGAGAGGAGTTGATCGGCGTTCTGTCCCGCCGCCTCAAGGCGCGGGCGAATGCGGGCCCATTCCCGGACGAGATCGTCCCGATCCAGATTGGCGCAAACGGCACGGATCTCTTTGGGGCTGTACTTTCGTTCGGCCGGTCCGCGTCGCGCGACCGCGACGACCTCTTCCACCTTTCGGTACCGGATTAGCCAATGGGCGATATCCGCCATCACGTTGCCCATCCCAATGATGGCCACGCGCCGGCCCATCTCAAACGGGCGCTGGCTGAATCCCGGGAGTTGGTTATAGTGATAGACGATCTCCTTTGCATGGTAAACCCCAAGGGCCTGATCGCCTTCCACCCCGATCGTCTTGGTTCCTTGCGCGCCGGTTGCAATGACCAATGCGTCGGCCCCGATCTCGCGCAGATCTTGAATCCGGATGTCGTGACGCTCGCCGACCGTCACATTACCGAAGTAATCCACGTTTTCCCGGTCGAGGATTTCTTGGTATCCTTTCAAAAGCCCTCCACGGAGCCGATGTTTCGTCGGAAAGATGCCGTATTCGGCCAGCCCGCCGAACTTGATGTCGCGGTTTAAGACCGCAACCCGGTGGCCTTCTTTTGAGAGGTTATTGACAACCGCCATCCCGGCCGGCCCGGCTCCGACGACGATCACGAGATGGGCTGCTTCTCCTTGGGACGTCATGTTTTTCCTTCGAATCTCCTTTTGAGAAGCTACAAATCACCGCGACAAATCGTTAGATAATAGCATGCCGAATCGGCATTTGTCAAAGACCCCGCCCAACATGCATTGGGGGGTGCAAGGGGATTTCCCCCCTGCACCCCCCAAAAAAAATGACCCAATCACTCAAATCAGCCAAGCCCGGGACGCTGGGCTATGCCCATACTTGTTGTTCGATTTTAAGCTTTAATTGGCTTTAAACTTTTTCCTCCCCCACAGCCCCAGACCGGCTAGGCCGGATCCCAAAAGCAGCAGAGAAGCGGGTTCAGGCACGGGGGCGGGCACCACTTGGGTGATCTGCAGACCTCCCGGCGTGATGTTGTAGGTAAACGATTGGACGCCAAAGGTAAAGAAGTTGACATCGATGTTTCCGTCGGCGTCGACCGGAAATGCGTCGAACGGGATGGTAAACGGGTTGTTTAGGGAAACGTTGTCCGGAAAGACGTAGAGGACCGGGCTCCGGAACTTGTCTTGAACAGCCGGAAGCTTGAACTGGTTCAGGTCGATCTTTATTTGGTTTGCGCCGAAGGCCAGCAGATCGGCATCGAACTTCAATTGATTGAGCGCCACGTTCAACTGGCTGGGGTCGAACGTCAGCGGGTTTGTGTCGAGCTTTAACTGGGTGGCTCCGAGCTTGTGCTGGACCGCGTCGATCTTGAACTGAACCGACTCGAGGCCGTCAATCCCGAGGGTCAGTGCAAAAAGATCATCCACGTTGACTCCCAGGGAGGTCCCCAAGGCCACCGTGGCGGTCGTCAACTTCAAGGCGGTGTTCAAAGCGGTCTTTCGGGAGCCTCGGCTTCCCTTCGAGCCTTTCGTCTTTTTTTTCATCGTCTTCTCCTTTTCGGGGTTATTTATAAGGTTTGCAACCAAGCCTCCACGGCCCGGATGTGGATCTCCATCTTCTCGGATGGATCCTTCGGTGGAGTCAAGCCGTTCTTTTCGCAATAATCCGACACGACCGGATCGATATCCAGCCATTCCGGGGCGTCATCGGAGACCTTGACGAAGGGAAGGGCGGCCTTTCGAACCTGCTGCCGCTTCAAACCGTTTTTCCGCGTGTTTCTCTGCAAGGCGATCGCCATTCGCTTCAAAAGGTCCAAGTAGCGGTCGACCGCCCCGATAAACGGCGCTGTTCCTTGGGCTTCCAGATAATCGGAGACGGTCTTCTCTTTTCCGTAAACCCCGGCTGATTGGGGGTGGGGCGTCGATTCCGAAAACCGCTCCTTCCCGTCGGCGGAGAGATGCCGCCCCAAGGGATAGAGGCGGCAGACCAAGGGCCGGTTGGAATGGACCCCGCAGCCCTTCGGGGTCAGGAAAACGCAGGCCCCCGTGTTCACCCGTTTCAGGACCGTCCCGTTTGCCTCGGTATACTCCCGGATGAATTCCGAGCTTTTTATCCCGAGATGATCGGCAAGACGCGCCACCTCATAAGGATTGAGACGGATGACCTTGTTGTAGCAGCAGCGGCTGCACTGGTTGCAAACGTAGGAGAAGGGACTCTCGCGCTCCAACAAGGCCTTTTTATCCATGAGCATTCCTCTTTGCCTTTCGCCGCCAGGCCGCCATCCCTGCCAGCAAGGCGTTTTCGTTCAACGAAAAAAACCGGGGGATGCAGGGGTTATTCCCCACTGCATCCCCCAAAAAAGAAAACGACCCAATCACTCAAATCAGCCAGGTCCGGGACGCTGAGCTCTCCCATGCCGGTTGGTCGTTCTCAAACCTCTTTCCGTCCCAGCTTCTTTTTCCATGCCGCTATCCCTGCCAGGCCTGAGCCCAGTAGAAGTAACGTCGCCGGTTCTGGAACACCTACGGCGCCTCCCTGCTCGGTTAACCCCGCCACGGCATCGATCTCGTTATCGAAGCTGGCATATAAAAATGACAGGTCTGGATTCCCGTTATTTCCCGCTGTCACAGAGACGTACCGGGCCGTCTGGCCTGAACCGAGGACCCAGACCGTGGTGTAACCATCGGAGATATTTGGATTGGGTGACCACCCCTCTGTATAATAGGTGTCAAGTGTCGCAGCGGCCCAATTCACAAGATCGTTGGAGAGATAGACGTTGTACTCCCATGACTCCGGACCGACAGTCCCATTGGTGCATGGACCACAAGCGTCAGCGAGGTGGTCAATCAATGGAAAAACCACTACCTGGTTCGCCTGGCCGCCCAGGTCATAAATCAAACCGGTCAACGGATTGGTATTAAAGGGACCGCTCGTGTCCTGAATCCAAAACCAATCCCTTGCGTTTCCATTGTTTTGAAAACAAGTTCCTGCTCCCGACGCGCAAGCGCCATCCCACGTAAAAATAGTTGGAGGAGTCGATCCATATCCCTCGGCTCCACTAAGGTAGGCCCCAAATGTCAGGCCGGCCGGATCGGTAAAGGTCCCACTTACAATTGTGTAAGCCCAAGCTGATTCAACTGAGGCCATGAAAGCGGCCCCCATCATCATCCCTAAGAACCACCATTTCATTTTCATTGATTTTTCCTCCTCATTAGATTAAAATTCTAATTTAATCTTAAGCAATTTTAATGCCACAAACATAACTATTTGATTTTAAAAATATTACTATTTCGCCATCCGTAAAAGTGTCAAGTTTTCCGTCACTTTTCCCCATTTTCTTGGGTAAAAGTGTCAAGTTTTCCGTCACCGGGGGATTGTGAGATTGATGGAATGGGATGATTCTGGTGGAGCTGGCCGGGATCGAACCGGCGGCCTTCTGATTGCGAACCAGACGCTCTCCCAACTGAGCTACAGCCCCACGCATGTGATCCAAAAGCTATTTAATCGGTCCTCGTCGGATGACCGTCTTTTTAGGCTTTTTTTCTCGGGCCCGAAGACGCGCCGTCACCACGCCGATAACTTTGTTGATCGGATGGCCCCGTTCGAGGAAGCCCACGATCTGCTTTCGACGGACTCCCAGTTTACGAATCTCGGACAGGATCACGGGATCCTGACTGTCGATTTTCAAACCTTTATACAAGACCTTGATCGCATCGGATCGCCGATTCGCTTTCAAATAGACCCGCGCCAGGTTGACGTAAAACCCGGGATGGTAGAATTCCTTTTTGATCGCCCGGGTGCAGTGCGCTATGGCTTCTTGGATCCGGTTCTCCCCCAAGGCCAGGGCCAAGCCGAAATAGGACAACAGATCCGCAGGCACGGCGGCTGTTTTGTCCTCTTCATAAGCCGCCATGAGGCGACGAAAACAGACCAAGGCCTCCCGATAATTCGCCTCTTTGATATAGACGCAACCCAGTAAAAATGTGTCGTCAAGCGTCATAGACCGATCTCGATCATGGGGGACACGACCTTCACCCCCATCAAAGGTTTAGGGGATTTCAGAATCACTCGTCGGCCCGAGATCCGGAGTCGTTCTTCTGCAAGATATTGAATCGCCTGCGGAAGGAGGCGATGCTCTTGTTCCAGAACGCGCGCCGCCAATGTCTCTTCCGTATCGTCTTCCAGCACGGGCACGGCCGCCTGGATAATGATCGGGCCTTGATCCGTCGTTTCGTCCACAAAATGAACCGTGCAGCCTGAAATCCGGACTCCCCATTCCAGTGCCTGTCTTTGTGCGCGGAGTCCGGGAAACGCCGGCAGGAGGCTGGGATGAATGTTGATGATCCGATTTCGATAAAGCCCGATCAAGCGGGATGTGATTAAACGCATATAGCCCGCCAGCACGACCAGATCCACCCGGTGCTCGCGAAACCGTTCCACGACGGCATCATCGTATTTCTCGCGGCTTGCGTAGTCTTTTGGATTCAGATGGACCGCCGGGAGATGACTTCGGCGCGCGCGTTCGAGAGCATCGGAGCGGGCTTGATCGCTGATCACGACCTCGACGGCCGCATTGATTATAGGGGCTCGCGTCGCCCCCTCCACCGGCGAAGCCGGATGGAGCCTCCCCCTCTCGCTCGTGTTGCTCGCTGTGTCGGCGCTCACGGTCCCGCAGGCGTCGATGATCGCTTGAAGGTTCGAGCCGCGGCCGGAGGCCAAGACCCCCAATCGCAGCCTCGGTTTAGTCATAGACCACCTTTTTCTCGCCCGGAACGATTTTCCCGATCAAAAAAGCCGTTTCACCCAGGCGGCGCAATTTCTCGATCGCGCGATCCGCATGGCCGGGATCAACGACGGCTACCATCCCGATCCCCATATTGAAAACGCGATACATCTCGTCTGCGGCGATCCTGCCTTGCTTTTCAAGCCACCGGAATAGCGCGGGAATAGTCCAACTGTCGAGCCGGATCCGCGCCTGACACCCTTCCGGAAGAATGCGCGGAAGATTGCCGGTCATCCCCCCGCCGGTGATATGCGCCAGCCCTTTGATCTCCACTTCGCGGGCCAGATGAAGAACCGATTTTACATAGATCTTGGTCGGCGTCAGAAGCGCATCGCCTAAGGAATGGGTCCAGCCCGGGATCTGATCCGTGACTTTGTGACCCGCCACCTCGAAAGCAACTTTCCGCGCGAGCGAGTAACCGTTGCTGTGCAGGCCGCTTGAGGCCAGGCCGATCAAGACGTCGTCGGCCTTGACCCGGCTTCCGTCGATGATACGGCTCTTCTCGACGACGCCCACCGCGAATCCGGCCAGGTCGTAAACCCCTTCCGGGTAGAACGACGGCATCTCGGCCGTCTCCCCTCCCAACAAAGCGCACCCGGCCATGCGGCAGCCCTTGACGATCCCCCGGATGATCTCGACCGAGGTTTGGGCGTTCAGCTTGCCGGCGGCCAGATAATCCAGGAAGAAAAGCGGTTCGGCTCCCGTTACGACCACATCATTGACGGACATTGCCACCAGGTCGATGCCGATGGTGTCGTGCAGATTCATCTGGATCGCGATCTTCAGTTTTGTTCCCACCCCGTCCGTGCCGGATACCAGCACCGGATCTTTATACTTCTTGGCCTCCAGTCCGAACAGACCGCTGAAACCGCCGATATCGGTCAAGACCTCCGGGCGGAAGGTGGAACGAACCAGCGGCTTGATCGTCCGGACGAATTCATCTCCGGCTTCGATATCAACACCGGCCGTTTTGTACGTGAGACGGGGCATGGTCGAGGATCCGAAATTGGAAAATATTAGCAATCATACAAGAAAATTCCAAACAGGTCAACTGCCCCGAAAAGACTGGGAACCCTCCCGAAATAAGATCTCAACAAAAGAGCGATAAAAAATGAGGCACGATGCCCATCGTGCACCGTGCCTCACCTTTAAGACAGATATAAACTACTTCTTCATTTCCATCACCTTGATGGAATTTGCATGGCCGTTCGATTCATCCACTTCGACGTGCGCACCGGCCTTGACATCTCCGGTCTTCTTGGTCGTACCGTCAAAATGGATCTTGTGCTCTTTCCCGTCCTTGTCCTTGATCATATAGAACGATCCGTCGATCTTCGTCAGATCGCCCATAACCATTCCGGCCCAGCTCATACTCACGAAGGACAGAACGGCAACCGCCATAACCAAGCTCAATAATATCTTCTTCATTTCACTTCACCTCCCCCCGTGTCTTAGATGATTAAAGGAGCCTCATCGGCCCTTCATTATCCTGTAAGGGTTTCTTCTAAGTCAAGCGATTTCCCTTCGCGCATTCCCGATGCGGTTCAATCCATGTTACTTCTTCTTTTTGGGAGCCGGTTTGGCTGCCGGTTTTGCAGGTTGCTTCGGCGACTTCTTCTCCAGCGCCGCAATCTGGGCCTTCAGATCCGCATTCGCTTTCTCAAGGTCGGAATTCCTTTTCTTTTGCTCATCCAACTGAGCCATCACCTGGCTGACCTGCGCCTGCATACCCATCTTATCCTTATTCATGGAGTCCACCTGCTGTTTCAGCTTGGCGTTTTCCTCTTTTAGCTGCTTGGACTCGCAACCGGATAAAACAGGGAGGAACAGAAGCGAAAGAACCACGGCCGATAAGATCGTTCTGCGCATACACTTCACCTCCTCTCCAACGATTAATCGTTTTGCATTCATTTAATTTATTAAACAAAGAGCATATCTTATGCCAGAAAAATTATAACGAGTCTTAAAAAAATCTATTTCTAATTCAAGGGTTTGAACCCATCTCCCCGTAGATCCTCCAGATCATGATGAAAGGCTACACCTTTTCTGGGGTCTTGATTGCCTCATTTGAGGCAATCAGGTCCGGTCTCTTGATTCCGTGTTTTTCCAAACGGTATTGTAAGGTCTTGTAGGTCAGACCGAGAAGTTTAGCCGCTTTCATAATGATCCAGTCCGATTGCTCCATCGCCTTATAGATTAATTCGCGCTCGAGATCTTCGAGAGAAACACCTTCGGGGGGCAGTTCAAGTCCAAGCACATTCAGGGGAGACGGCAGACGGCAGATCTCCGGAGGAAGATCGCCCGCCCCGATCACGTCTTCTTCACATAGAAGCACGGCCCGTTCAATAGAGGATTCGAGCTGGCGGACATTTCCCGGCCATGAATATTCCAAGAACTTTCGCATCGCTTCACGGCTCACGCCGCCGATCTGTTTCCCCGTGTTCCGATTGTATTTTTGAATGAAATGGCTCACCAAGGTCGGAATGTCCGTGCCGCGCTCACGCAGTGGAGGCATCTGGATCGAGATGACGTTGAGACGGTAATAGAGATCCTCGCGGAACTGATCCTTTTTGATCTCTTGGTCCAGACGTTTGTTGGTGGCCGCAATCACACGGACGTCGATTACCGTTTCGTCCGATCCGCCGAGCCGCCGGATCTTCTTTTCCTGAAGCGCGCGAAGCAGTTTGCCCTGGAGGTGAAGATTGAGGTCTCCCACCTCGTCTAAAAAAAGTGTCCCGCCGTCCGCGGCCTCGAAAAGACCGATGCGCCGATTCGCGGCCCCGGTGAAGGCCCCCTTTTCGTATCCGAACAGTTCGCTTTCGATCAATGTCTCGGGAATAGCCGCGCAATTGATCGCTTGAAACGGCTTGCTCTTTCTCGCGCTGTTGAAATGGATCGCCCGGGCCAGGAGTTCCTTTCCGGTTCCGGACTCCCCGCTGATCAGGACGGTCGCCGTGCTGTTCGAGATCTTCTTGACCACGGCAAAGATCTCCTGCATACGGGGATGATCGCCGATGATGTTGCTGACATGAAACTTTTCCTGAAGCTGCTGACGGAGTCGGTTATTTTCTTTGACCAACGAGATCTTTTCAAACGCCCGCTTGACCGCGATGAGGAGCTCTTCACGGTCGAGCGGCTTGGTAAGATAGTCCAAGGCCCCCTGCTTCATGGCCTCGACCGCCGAGTCGATGGAGCCGTGCGCGGTCATGATGATGACGCAGGCCAAGGGGTTCGACCGGAAGATCTGTTGAAGGATCCCCAAACCCTCGGTATCCGGCAGCTTCAAGTCCGTCAAGACCAGATCGTACTCTCCGTTCTGGAATTTGTTCACGGTCTCTTTTGCGGTGGAAGCCAGATCCACTTCGTATTTTTCCGAACGGAGGATGAGCGCCATGATCTCACGCTGCGACTGCTCGTCATCCACCACCAAGATGTTTCCAGGTTTCATGCAGGAACTCCTTCTAAGGGCAGCGCGAGGGTGATACGGGTCCCCGCACCGCTTTGACTGGTGACCGAAATGGATCCGCCGTGCTCCTCCACAATCCGTTTGGTGAGCGCAAGCCCGAGTCCGATGCCCAATTTCTTAGTTGTAAAATACGGCTCGAAAATCTTTTGGAGGTGATCCGCTTCGATCCCGCAGCCGTTGTCCTCAAATCGAACCCAAACGCGGTTGTTTTGATCGTCCAGTTGCGCGCTGATCTTCAATACCCCGCCGTGACTCATGGCCTGAAGGGCGTTGAGGGTGATATTGAAGAAACAGTTTTTAATCTGTCCCACATCGACAAGAACCCTGGGCAGATTCTCGATTCCCGTCGTTTCAAACGCGACGCCTTGATCCATCCCCTTTCGAAGAGCCAATTGCAACACCTCGGACAGTATCGAGGCCAAATCGGCCGACTGGATCTGCAATCGCAGCGGCTTTCCAAAGTCCAGGAAATTCTCGATCATCTGGTTGAGGCGATGAATCTCGGCCTTAATGTTCACCATGAGTTTATCGATCTCTTCCTTATCCAGCGACTGGGCCCGTTCCATCTGGGTCCGAAGGTGGTCGATGCTCAGGTTGATGAGGTTTAAGGGGTTGCGGATCTCGTGGGCGATGCCCGAGGCCAATTGGCCGACGGCCGAGAGATGTTCCGCATGGCGCAGGCGCCCTTCGAGCGATTTCTGCAAGCGAAGTTTTTCGACCATTTCATTAAAGCTTCGCGTCAGTTCGCCGATCTCCCCGCCTTCCTGCACCACCAGGGACTTTGAAAGATCGCCGGCAGCGACGTTTTTCGCCGCTTCCACCACCTGTTTAATGGGCCGGGTATATCGCCGGGCCAAATAGAACGACAGGAGGATCCCCACGGAAAAGATGGCGATGTGCACCGCCAACCTCTTGAAAAAATTCGCCCGAAGCAAATGGGAAAAATCATCCATCATCATGATGATATGGACATAACCCAACTGCTCTCCGGCCACGACAATCGGAACCAGGATATTGTAAGGCTTCTGGCCCTTCTTGGGGCCCAGATCTTCGCCGATCTTTTCGGTAATCACCAGATCGCGGCGCCGGGGATCCGCCGACCGGTCATTCCGGTGCGGATTGGAGCTTGCGATCACCTTATTCTCATTGCTGAGGACGGAGATCTCTTTCACGCCTTTCTTATTGAGGCGATTGACGTAATCCCGCAATCGCGCCTCATCGGTATTGCCCTGAGTCGTCAGTTGTTCCACGCTGATCTGGATCGCCGTGGTCAGATCGGCGGTGTCGGCCATGATTTCCTTGATCACCGCTTTCTCGGTCAACCAGTAGAATGCAAACGAGACCATCAAGGACAAAAACAGCAAGGAGAGCATCATGAGAAGGAGTTTGGTATTAAGGCGGAGTTGCTCCAAACGGTCTGTGATTTTCCGGATAGGGGGCGTTACCATTCGTGATCCTCTGTGAGACTTAAGCCCAAGGTTTGCAAAACGTCGCGAAAAGGAATCCGACCCTCACGCACCTGTCGGGGGGGATGAAGCGTTGCATCCACGATCGTCGATTCGAGGCCGCCCGGGACCGGCCCGCCGTCTAAGATCAGGTCGACGCACGATCCTAAGTTCTCTTCAACCTGCGCAGCCGTCGTAGCGCCGGGCCTTCCCGAAAGATTGGCGCTGGTCGCCGTCAGGGATTGACCGGCGGTTTGCAAGAGCTTGAGCGCCATCGGATGTGCGGGAATACGGATTCCGATTTTACCGGTCCCTCCCGTTAGCCCGGAAGGCAGTCGGGCGGAGCATTTGAAAAGGAGGGTCAAGGGACCGGGCCAGAATTTCCGGATGAGGCTCAAAGCGTCCGGAGAAATCGCTTCGACCATCCCTTCCGCGTGTTTTATATCATCCATGACCAGCGTGATCGGTTTATTCCGTTCGCGCCCCTTCGACTGAAACAACCGTTCGACGGCCGCCGGATTGAAAGGATCCACGGCCAGCCCGTAAAAGGTCTCGGTCGGGTAGGCAATGAGCCCGCCGGACCGGATCACCCGAACCGCCCGTTGAAACAGTTCAGGGTCCGGACGAACCGGATCGATCTTAATGACCCCCCCTCTGGATCCGCCTGGCATTCGCTTCAATCTCTTGTTCAAGTCTTTCTTTGTATAGCTTGATTTTACGAGCTAAATCCTTCTGCCGTAAGGCGAGAATCTGGACCGCCAGTATCCCGGCGTTTTTGGCGCCGGCTCGACCGATCGCCATCGTGGCCACCGGAACACCGCCCGGCATCTGCGCGGTTGAGAGAAGAGCATCCAACCCTTTCAAGGATGAAGAATCGATCGGCACACCGATCACGGGCCGCGTCGAATGGGCGGCCACGGTCCCGGCCAGATGAGCCGCACCGCCCGCGCCTGCGATAAAGATCTCGACCCCTTTTTTCTCGGCTTCGGAAATATACCGGCGCGTCCAATCGGGAGAGCGGTGGGCCGAGGTGATCGCCAGCTCATGGGCCACGCCGAACTCCTCCAGCATCTTGGCGGCCTGTTCCATGACGG
>JACQCA010000061.1 GCA_016201865.1 Nitrospirota bacterium | reverse complement strand
CACACGGTCGCCCTCGCGGGCGACCCGGCCCGATTCTCGGTGCTCGTCGACGCACAGGGGCGCCCGCACTCCCCGCTTCAGTGGGAAGGCGACCCTCCGGGCGGCCATCATCGCAAGGGGGCATTGCGGTTCAAACCGGAACCGGGGCGGGACGGTATGATCGAATTGCGAATCGACGGCGTCGGCGGCGTGCCGACACGCCTGTTCCGCTGGCAGCTTCCGTAGGGCATGACAGTGAAACTTTTTGAGGTGTGAGATTAGGAGAACATTGACTTGACATGTTCCTTCTATCAGGTGTATAGCTACTAATATGAGGAGCGGTGTGATGAAATCCCGATGGTTGTTTTTGGCGGTGGCCCTATCGTTCACTGTCGTTCTCTGCAACCTCGACCATGTGGGCCCAATGGCCGAGCATGGCCATGAGACTTTCTCCGGCTGCGTCATCGATCAATGCGTCACGCTGACATCCAAGGACTTCTCATCCCCGGCCGGCGCCGCCGAGGTATTCCTGCTTCTTGCGGCTGCGCTTGGATTCGGGTTTTACCATCGTCTGTTTGGGATTGAAGCCCGGGGCCGCTCTTATTTTATCGACGCGAATCACCTTCCCAGAGCTTCAAACAAGCTTTACCAACTACACGTCTCCTATCTTCTCTGATTCCGCATCCCTGAACCTACTGTAACGGTGTCGCGTACTCCGTGTGAGGCGTGCCGGGTATTCGGGTACAGACCTTTGGGTGGATCTTTTTTAAGGGAGACGGGTATGATGGTAAAGCGTTCTGGAAGTTTTCCTTGTTTTCATCTCAAAATTCTGTGCGGTTTATTTCTGGGAGTCGTCATGATTTCTCTATTTCCATCTTCCGGTTTTGCCATTCCGGCCTTTGCGAGAAAATATGATCTCTCCTGCACTTCCTGCCATACCAAACCGCCCCGGTTAAATGCATTTGGCGAAGCCTTTCACATGGCCGGCTTTCAGATTCCGATGGTCCGGGAGGGCGAGACCAAAAAGAAGCGCAACATCGGCCGGGTCTGGTCCGAGACCGATTTCTTGAATATTTTCTCTTTTCGGGCCAACGGCAATTTGGTCGAATCGTTTCAGGGAAGTAATCCCGATGAGACCAACCTGACTTTTCCAAGGGACCTGGAAATTTATCTGGCGGGCACCTATACGGACGAAATCAGTTATTTCATTGAACTTGACCATGAGGCCGGAGCCGTCCAGGGAATTCCTGGAGGGTTCTTTGAGGAGAAGTCGGAATTCGGCATCGGAAAAGAGTTCTTCCTTATGGTTGATCTACAGCCGGGCCTCCGGACTCTCTTCGGCGCGAGCGGGGAGACAATGACGGAAATGACGCATGGGAAGAGCGGGACGGGCCATGTAATGTTCATGGGGCCCATGGTGATGATCGGGAAGATTGATCCCTCGACCAACTTTTCCTACCCCACGAACCGGCAATTTATTCCGAATGTCCCCGGCCGCGTCGATTCGGGAATCGTTGAGCGTTTCGGCCTGACGCCCTATGCTTTTGCCTCGAAGTTTTTCGGAGTGAAAACGGCCGAAGGCGATTCGGTTGAAGTGACCAGGGAGGTCTTCTACAACACTCCCGGGGATT
Source organism: Nitrospirota bacterium (assembly GCA_016201865.1). Classification (GTDB taxonomy): domain Bacteria; phylum Nitrospirota; class Nitrospiria; order JACQBZ01; family JACQBZ01; genus JACQCA01. The sequence goes on along the minus strand of JACQCA010000061.1, from coordinate 29,800 downwards.
TCGGGATCGACCTTCATGCGATGATGGGAAACCTCCTGGTACAGGCCGGCGCGATGCAGGGGCTTCAGTCCGGGAGCCGGGATGTCAACCCGAAGAAGGATCCCTATTTGATGGCGCGGTTGAATTTCGGACAGCAATCCTACACCTCGGGGAGTCTTTCCGGCTTAATCTATTGGGGAAACGACACGGCGATGGTGGATAAAAATCTGGTCAACTGGCTTCGCTATGGATTTTCAGGGAATCTCAAATATAAATATCTGGATCTCTACAGCGCCGTTATTTGGGACGTCATCCGCAACCTGCCCGCGGGCATCAGCAGTCCGTTTGATCGTACCGCCAATGGGTTCACCCTCGAAGGGGATTACCTGGCGACCGATCGACTGTTGCTTTCGATCCGGTACGACCAGCTCAATGCCGGCGGGTTTATCAGTGAGAAAGCCGATGGCAAGGTCATTGCGGCCCAGGCGCGCTTCTATATGCGGGATAATTTCTCGTTCTACCTGAGGGATAGTTATAACCTGGAAGGAGTCGGCACGAATGCGCTTCAAAATTTTAGAAACTTCGTTGCGCTGGGCATCGATTTTGATCTTTAGTTTGCTCTTCTTCTCATCGGTGATGGCGTCAGGCCAACAGGACCCGGGACCGATGCATGACATGCGTAACATGGAAGAGCCGGTCGCGGCGGATGTCGCGACGGGGAGGATGATTTATCGTATGACCTGCATCCATTGCCACGGATTGAAGGGACGGGGCGACGGCGCGGCGGCGATTTTTATCGGGCCCTACTCGCATCCCCGCCCGAATGATTTTACGGCCGGGATTTTCAAGTTCCGGTCCACCGAGTCGGGTCAGCTGCCGATGGTAAAAGATTTGATGCGGACGATTCGCGAGGGCATCCCGGGCGTGATGCCGTCATTTCGGAACCTGGGTGAGAAAGAGATCCGACAGGTGGCTTTATATATCAGCACAGAGTTTATCCGACAAGAGCTTCCTACCAAGACCACGATTGAGTATGTAGAACACGTTGGGCCGTATACCTATTCGGTAGAGAGCGCCCGGCGCGGAAAAGAACTTTACACAAAGCTTGGATGCGCCGCATGCCATGGACTGGACGGCCGAGGGACGGGTATCACATTGCAGGATGTAAGAGGGCTTCACATCATGCCGGTGGACCTGACCCGGCAGGAGACATTCGGGAACGGCATCTCTCACGAGGATATTTACCGGACGATCATGACCGGTCTGGACGGCACCCCGATGCCGGGCTTCAGCGATCAGTTTAAAGGTCATGAGGAAAACGCGTGGAATCTTGTACATTACATCCTTTCACTGCAAGGAAGGTAGGAGGTAACCGATGGACAATGAAACTCGACCGTCCAGGAATAATTGGCTACGATCCCGCGGCGGCTTGGTGCTGCTGGGCTTTCTGGCGATTGCGGCGTTTTTTCTTTTCACCGAGCACCGCGCCCACCTGTTTGGGGCATTGCCGTACCTGTTGCTGCTTGCGTGCATTCTGCTCCATCTATTCGGCCACGGCGGCCATGCGGGGCCGGGAGGTCACACAGGGCACCGCCATTCCGATTCAGGGAGGGAACAACCATGAACGACGCACCGGCATACGGCCTATGGCCGCTGGTCATCATCAACTCTCTGGTCTTCATCATGTTCGCCTTCAGCTTCGCCAAGCCGCAGACCTCACGCGACTGGCGATCTTTCAGCGCGTTCTCGGCCTTCCTTGTGGCGCTCTTCACCGAGATGTACGGGTTTCCGCTGACGATCTACCTTCTTTCGGGCTGGCTGCAGAGCCGCTACCCCGGCGTGGACTGGTTCGCGCACGATTCCGGGCACCTGCTGGAAATACTCTTCGGTTGGCGCGCCAATCCGCATTTCGGGCCGTTTCACCTCTTGAGTTTTGCCTTCATCGGCGGCGGTTTCATCCTGCTGTCCAATGCCTGGAAGGTATTGTATGCCGCGCAGCAGATGCATACGCTGGCGACAGCTGGTCCCTATGCGCGGATTCGCCATCCACAGTACGCGGGGTTCGTCCTAATTATGCTCGGTTTTCTGGTGCAATGGCCGACGCTGCTGACACTGCTGATGTTTCCCGTTCTGGTTTTTATGTACGTCCGTCTGGCGCGGCGGGAGGAGGCCGAGGTCGAGGCGGAGTTCGGGAAGATTTATCAAAAGTACAAGGCAAAAACCCCAATGTTTATTCCCCGGCTGAGAGGAGCGTGATGGCCGAGTTTTTAAGGGGAGAGCCGACACAGTTGATCAGGAAAGCGCTGTTTTGCTTCTTTGTGGTTTCTATACTGGTATTCATCTCGTCAGTCTTTTGGGCAGGAGAGGATACGGACAGTATCGATCTGGGTCTTTCGTCACATGATTCCAAAGAGGGCCGGGTGCCGGCCGGATGGTCATTGCGCAAGCGCTTTGGTTTTTCAAAAGGAGCGAATGCCGCGTGGGTACATGAGAACGGCGTCTATGCGGTTAAACTTCACTCGAAAGCAGCGCTGGTTTTTCTTGAAAAAAAAGTGGATATTGACATCCGGGAGTATCCGATCGTGACCTGGAAATGGAAGGTGCAAAACATTCTGAGTGGAATAGACGAGCGAATCCGAAAAGGGGATGATCACCCGATCCGGATCTTTTTCGTTTTTGATCCCGATACGTCGCGGCAGTCTCTGTGGTTCCGGTTGAAGCGGTTTCTTTATCTTGATCGAATGCATGGCCACCCGGTAGGGGGCCGATTCACCGAATATCTCTGGAGCAGCCATCTTCAGCCCGGTGACATTATCGAAGATCCGTGGGGATCCGGACAGAAGCTGATCGTCATCGAGGGCGGCAAAGAGAAGTTGGGTCAATGGCTATCCTACCGGAGAAACCTGTACGAGAATTTCAGAATGCTCTATGGGGAAGAGCCCCGCCGGCTCGTTCGGATCGGCATCCTCAATGACACCGATCAGAGCGGGCTGGAAGCCGTCAGTTATATTGTCAACTTGGTGTTCCATAAAGAGTCGCCTCCGATGTTTATTCCAAGGCTGAGAGACGCGCAGCCATGAAGGGGTTGAGGTGTTGGTTATGACATTGCGGACGCTTTCGTTGCCGGTCAGGGTTCTGTTCAGCTGTTTTTTACTGACGACGGGGATGGGCTATCTCTTTGCCGTGCTCTACCTGTTTTTAATAGATGTGGAGCCGCATGCCAAGCAGGGGGTTGGCATGGTCCAAGCGGTGATTGTCAAATATTATGGGCAGCGCGGAGGGACGAAGCTTGAAGCCGCTTTGGATGGAGCAATGGGTGATAACCTCACGCAGACGCAAAAGCGGCAAATCATCAATTGGATCAGGAGGGGCGCAATGGAAGCGGACTTTGCATCGGTGCAGTCGATCTTCCTCGATCAGTGTGCAAGCTGCCACAGCAAGCAGTCCGGGCTGCCGATTTCTCCGTTAACCACCTATGAAGAGGTCACGGCCTATGCCCAAATGGACATGGGCGAGTCGATCAAGAGGCTGATAAAGGTTTCCCATATCCACATCTTTGGGATGAGTTTCATTTTTATCCTGACGGGCGGGATCTTTGTCTTGAGCGAGGTGCCCGTGCGGTGGCGTGCCCTCCTGGTAGCAATTCCGTTTGCGGCCATCTGGATCGATATCGGCTCCTGGTGGTTCACCAAGGTGGAGCCGTTGTTCGCTTATACAGTTATCATCGGCGGCGTTTTGATGGGGCTTGCTCTGGCGGCGCAGATCCTGCTGTCGCTTCATGAAATGTGGCTAAAAAAACATTTCTGATCTTTGTCGAGGGTGGAGATGTGCCTGTTTCTTATTCCCTTGGCGCTCGGATTTGCATTGACCGGCGCCAGCGCATTTACGGCCGCCTATTCTCGACGCTGGGGGGAGTGGGGCGGCCGGATGGCCACGAGCATCTTAAGAAATCTCCTGGGCATCCCGTTGTCATTTATCGGCTTCATCCTCGCTTGGTTGGCCCCGGCGCCTTTCCTGTTCAATCCCGGCAGGATGATTCCGGTCATCGGGTGGTTTTTGATCGTCGTGGGATCGATCCCGGTCATTTGGGGACATCTCGTGCTGGGATGGCGGACCCATATGCCCTCCGTGCGGGATACATTGGTGCGCCACGGATTGTACGCCTATGTACGCCATCCCATCTATGCCGGCGGGCTGCTGATTATGGTCGGGCTGGTGTTGCTGCGACCTACGTCGGCTTTCGCGCTGGCCTGCGTGCTCTGGCTCGCTTTTTTTATCGTCCAGGCCCGGCTGGAGGAGATCGATCTCGTGCAACGTTTACCTGCGTACCGTGAGTATATGGAGCAGGTGCCGCGATTCATTCCCCGGTCTTGGAGCGGGCATATACTTTTTTACCTCGCCTTCCTCCTTTTGATCTTTTCATTGCCGATCCTGCGGCACGGCCTTGCACCGACCAGTGGAAATATGTTCTTATTTGTCATTCCACTGATGCTTGGATTTGCTTTTGTGGGAATCAGCGCCTTCACCGCGGCTTACTCGCGTTGGTGGGGCGAACAACGCGGGGAGTTGGCCACATCGATCTTGAGGAATTACCTTGGTATACCTTTAGGCGTCTGGGGTTTTCTCCTTGCCTGGTTCCAGCCCGCGCCGCTCTTGTTCACCGATGGTTGGGCAGTGAAGAGTATCGGCGGGCTACTCCTCATCGCGGGTTCGGTTCCATTCATCTGGGGACATATCGTGTTGGGCCAGCCGACAGGGTGGCCTTCTGTCCGCGACACGTTGGTACGCCACAGCCTGTACGCTTATGTCCGCCATCCGATCTATGCCGGCGGGCTTTTGATATGTATTGGGGGGGCGTTGCTCAAGCCGACGTCCACTGTCGTGGTGGCCTGCGCGCTCGGATTCGTCTGGTTGATCGTCCAGGCCCGATTGGAAGAAATCGATCTGTTGCAGCGTCTGCCTTCATACCGAGGGTACATGAAGGAGGCGCCGCGTTTTGTGCCTCGCCTTCGGCGGAGGGGACCATAAACTCGTGGGGGTGATGGAGATGAACACTATTCGGAGAAAGGCGAAGATCTGGCCGTTTGTTGTCATCGGCGTGATTTTGCTGGGCGGGTACATCGTGTGGGATTTCGCGCAACACCGGCGGGTGGAAGAGTATGTGACCAAAAGCCCAGATGTTCCCGGAACGGGGGTTCCGGGAGGTCCCGATGCGGAGTTAGCCGCGTTCCATCAAGTGAAGGACCGTTTTACCCGGAAGGCCACGGCCGGTGGTATCAGGATCACCGTGATCTGGGATACGCCCGAATTCTTCAGAACCCTGGCGGTGGCGGAAGGGGCGCAGGGCATGAAGCGGCCGGACGCCGTATACCATGAGTATGAAAAACGATTTAACGTCTACGATAATCTTATCTTTACGGTTATCATGGAGTCTGAATCGGTTGATCTGCGAACCTATGCCGTGAAGGAAAAAAGTTTGCTGCGCAACGACAAAGAGATTAGTATTACTCCCTGGCAGTGGTCGGAAGCGCGCGGTTCTTCCTCACGACATCTGGAGGGGGTCCTGTCCTTTCCGCAAATGACGGCGGTGGGAGAACATCTGATCGGGCATCTGATCGGCGAACATCTGCCGGGCGAGAAGCCGCCAACCGTTTTAGAGTTGGTTCTGAAGGGATTACCCGGCGAACAGGAGGCCGTGTTTCGATGGGAGCTTCCGCAGAATCCGTAGGAGGCGTCATGCAGCGGGTAGGGGTCGTCCTTTCCACGGGAGATCTTAGCGGTGTATTTGCCCATACCGGTTTTCTGTCGGCGCTGGAGGAAATGGGAATTTCTTATCAGGCCATGGCCGGCTCCAGCGCCGGGGTGATCGTGGCCTCGATCGTGGCCGGCGGGAAGGACCCGAAAGATTTTGCCGAGTGGCTGAAGGGCCTGAAGGTGAGCGATTACTGGGAGAGGGATTCGACGCTTGCAATTTTGTATAACGTAATCGTACGACGGGGCCGCGGCTATACGGGGATCGTTTCGACGGATCGCCTGGAGCATACGATCGCCGGGCTTCTTAAAGCCAAGACCTTCGAGGACTGTCTCGTGCCGCTCTACCTCGTCGCGACGAATCTGACCAAGGGAACGAAGGAGGTGTTTCATTCCGGCGAGATCACGCCAAGGGCCGTTGCGAGCGCCGCGATCCCGGTTCTGGTGAAGGCGAAGCGCATCGACGATTCGTATTATGTCGACGGCGGAGTGTATGAGCTCACTCCGCGAAGCGCGATTTGTTGCAGAGAGAAACTGGATGTCCTTATTGTGAACGAAATCAAGACGGCCCTTGATCGAACGAAGGGGGACAATCAATTTCTTCAAGAGCGCTGGAGTCTGGTCCATCTGGTGGGGAGGGTCCTGGATGCGATCTACGAAAAAGAGAGGGTAGAAGGGAGAGAGGATATCACTGCATGTCCATGTGGCTGCGCAGCAAGGATCGTCACACTGTCGCCGCGGCTTGACGCCATGGACCGGCTGAAGCCCCATGAAGGCATGCGACTGCTGCGTCAGGGATATGAAGAAACGCTCCGTCTTCTCCCGCCGCTCTTGAAAAGTGTGGCATCGCCTCCGGCGCAACCGGCTCCAAAAGAAATATTTCCATGCGATTGAGAAAGGGGGTGAACTCGGCCAACTGCAAGGGGAAATTTGATATAAAGCCGGAACAATTTGTAAAATAATCTTAACGAAGAACCTAATGAAGCCTGTTAAGTTGGGAGGCGGGGATTCGCGGCGAGGCTTCATGATCGAATGGAACAATGATTGAGGTTTGATATGCGAGGCCGATCCTTTCAGATGAAATGGGCCGACCTCAACCGCCTGCGGCGGATTTTGATCGTCGTGAGCGAAGCGGGCGGAGGCGTGCTGATCGAGCGACTGCGGCTCAAGTATCTCCTTCCGCTGTGGCATCGTATCGTCGGGATTTTTTCGAGACAACCGACGGATGCGCGGCTGGTCCGGATGGAAACGGCGGGGCCGATCTTTTCGCCGGTCCTCTTACGGTCCGTTTTGGAGAGGCTGGGCCCGACGTTTATCAAGTTGGGACAGGTTTTAAGCCTGAGGGCGGACGTGATCGGGGAAGAGCTGGCCGAGGAACTTTCCAAGCTCCAAAGTGACGCAACGCCTTTCCCTCATGAAGAGACCCGGCGGATTTTTAAAGAGGAGATCGGCCGCTTCCCCGAAGAGGTTTTCAAGTCGTTTGACGTAAAGCCGGTCGCGGCGGCGTCGCTGGCGCAGGTGCATCGGGCCCTATTGAGCGACGGCACCGAGGCGGCCGTGAAGATTCAACGGCCCAATATCCGAAAGACGATCGAGCAGGACATCCATATCTTTTATTATCTGGCCGGCCTGGCGGAGCGTTTCATTCCCGAACTGCAAAATTACCAGCCGGTGAGGGTCGTTCGGGAATTTGCCGACTGGACGATGCGGGAGATTGATTTCCGGGTTGAAGGCCACAACGCGGAACGGTTTGCCTTCATCTTTAAGGAAAACCCGCAAATTACCATTCCGAAAATATTTTGGGATTTTACGACACCCCGGATTCTGACGATGGAGTTTTCTCACGGGGTGAAGGCCAACGATCTGGATAAGATCAAGGCGCTTGGATTGGACCGAAAACAGCTGGCCACGATCGGCGTGGATGCCCTCTTTCATCAATTTTTTATTTCTGGCTTTTTCCATGCCGATCCGCATCCCGGTAATTTTTTCGCGATGCCGGACGGCCGGCTCTGCCTTCACGATTTCGGAATGGTCGGCTATCTCGATCCGGCCACGCGCAAAGAACTATTGAGCTGCCTTGTCTGTTTTGTGAATAAGGACATCGATGGTTTCACGAAGCATATCCTGCATATGGCCTTGATCGATGTGAAGAGCGATGTCGGCGGTTTTCAAAAGGACGTCGCCGGGATCCTGAGCGAATTTTTCTTCTCGGACCGACGTCCGAGCGTGGCCTGGGCCTTCTTCAGGGTGATCAACCGGGGGGCTCAGAACGGCATCCGGTTTCCGGGAGATCTTGCGCTGTTCGGCAAGGCCCTCGTGACGACCGAGTCGATGGGATTGACGTTGCAGCCGGAATTCGATTTTAATAAGGAGCTGGAGCCTTTTGTGAAAAGGGCTATGATGAAACAGTTCAGCCCCGCGAAGGCCCTGCAGTCCGTCGAAGCGGACATCCTGGATTATGTCGGATTTATCAAAGAGCTTCCGGAGCGGATGCAAAATGTGCTCATCAAGCTGGAGAAGGGCGAGATCGGAATTAAATTCGACACCAACGACCTCAAGGAAATCGAGCGTGAATTTGACCGCCAGAACGATCTGCGGATTTTAGGAATCGTTCTGACGGCCGTCTTTTTCGGAATGCTCGGGCTTCTTTATCTGGAAGGGACGAGAACGTTTCTGGGCTTTTCGCTCAGCGCCCTCGTTGTTCCATTATTTGTCGTGTTGCTGGCCTGGTTCCTCGTTCGATTACGACAAGGACCCGTCCGGTAACGTCATCTTTTCGGTTTCCGGAACCATGAAGATTCTCGATCGAAATTCAGTTGATCTCTTTTTTGACGCGTTGAAACGCCAGGGCTTCGCCCTGGTCGGGCCGACGATCCCTGACAGCGCCATTGTGTATGACGAGATCGGCTCATCGGCCGATCTCCCGGTCGGCTGGACGGACGAACAGGACGGGGGAACCTATCGTCTCAAGAAGCGGGACGATGAGGCGCTTTTCGGCTACGTCGTTGGACCGCAGTCCTGGAAGAAGTTCCTGCATCCGCCGTCGCTGCGTCTTTGGACGGCCCATCGGGAGGGGAAGGGCTTTAAGATCATTCCCGAGCAGGATGATCCCCCCAAGCTTGCATACATCGGCGTCCGGTCATGCGAGCTGCATGCGATCGCGATTCAGGACAAGGTTTTTATCGGCGGACCGTTTCTGGATTCCTCTTACGGATTGCGTCGCGAGAATGTTTTTATCGTGGCGGTCAATTGCGGTCAGGCCGGCGGAACCTGTTTCTGTGTCTCGATGAAAACGGGACCGAAGGCGACGGCCGGTTTTGATCTTGCGCTGACCGAAATCATCGAGCCCGGCCGGCATTATTTTACGGTCGAGACCGGAACGGGGCGCGGCGAGGAAGTTCTTCGCGACCTGCCGTATACCGAAGCGACTGAAGCCGATCCTGCAACAGTCGAACGAATCGTGGAAAAGACGGTGTCGCAAATGGGCCGTACGCTTGATACGACCGATATCAAAAATCTGCTGTATCAAAATCTTGAGCATCCGAGATGGGACCAGGTTGCGACCCGCTGCCTGAGCTGCGCGAACTGTACCATGGTATGTCCGACCTGCTTTTGCTCAACAGTGGAAGATGTGACGGACCTGTCCGGCGAGCATGCCGAGCGCTGGCGGAAATGGGATTCCTGTTTCACATCGGATTTCTCGTTTGTTCACGGCGGCACGGTTCGTCCGTCCGTAAAGTCGCGCTACCGACAATGGATGACGCACAAGCTGGCGACTTGGATCGATCAATTCGGAACATCCGGCTGCGTCGGCTGCGGACGCTGCATCACCTGGTGCCCCGTAGCGATCGACATCACCGAGGAAGTCCGCGCTATCCGGGAGACGAAAAAATGAATCCGAACAGCGAGCACAGTCCCCGCCTCTGTGGGCGGGGTTGGCGAGCGAGGTAAAAATGGAGGTTTTTTCAAATCGGATCGAAGAATCCCCGGCCGGAGGGCCGGGGTTCTTCAATCCGTGGATTCCCCATACGGCCGAGGTGATCGGGAAACGCCGAGAGGCCCTGGGGGTTCACACGTTGCGGCTTCGACTACGGGATGAAGGGGTCCGGCGTTCCTATCGGTTTCGGTCGGGGCAGTTCAATATGCTCTATGTCTTCGGGGTGGGGGAAGTTCCGATCTCGATCGTTTCGGATCCGGACGAATCCGGCGTCCTGGACCACACGATCCGCATCGTCGGAAAGGTCTCGGCCGCGCTCGTCAGCCTTAAAAAAGGCGATACAGTCGGCCTCCGGGGCCCTTACGGGAGTTCATGGCCGTTGGAAGAGGCCGTGGGCAAGGATGTCCTGATCGTCACAGGCGGACTGGGCTGCGCCCCCGTCATCTCGGTGATCAACTACGTCGCCAACCGGCGCGACCGCTACGGCAATCTCAAGATCTTCCACGGGGTCAAGACCCCGAAGGATCTGCTCTACCGGGCGCGCTTTCACGCCTGGCAAAAGCATCCGGATACGGAGGTCTACCTCACCGTGGATCATCCGGACCTTGAATGGAAATACAATGTCGGCGTGGTCACGAATCTCTTCCGTGAGGTTCGGATCTATGCCCAACGGAGCGTCGTGATGATGTGCGGTCCGGAGATCATGATGCACCATGCGGTGCGGGACCTGCTGGCTCAGGGACTGGCCGAGGACCGGATTTATCTATCGCTGGAGCGAAACATGAAATGCGCCGTCGGCTTCTGCGGGCATTGCCAGTTCGGGCCGGCTTTCATCTGCAAGGACGGGCCGGTGCTCCGGTACGATCGGATCAAGGAATGGTTCGGAACAAGCGAGATTTGAGATGGGAAAACGTCGAAAGCCGAAACTCGCCGTCTGGAAATTTGCCTCGTGCGACGGCTGCCAGTTGAGCCTCCTCAACTGTGTGGACGAGCTTCCGGCCCTGGCCGAACGGGTCGAGATCGCCCATTTTCTGGAGGCCTCGAGCGCGGTGATGAAAGGTCCGTATGATCTTTCATTGGTGGAGGGCTCGATCACGACGCCGCGCGATCTCGAACGGATTCTTCAGGTCCGCCGCGTCTCGAAATTTCTCGTCACGATCGGCGCATGCGCGACGGCCGGCGGCATCCAGGCCCTTCGGAATTTCAAGGACGTAAAGGAATTCGTTTCGATCGTCTATGCCCGTCCGGACTATATTGAAACGCTCGAGACCTCCACGCCGATTGCGGATCACGTTCCGGTTGATTTTGAACTCCATGGTTGTCCGATCGACAAGCGGCAGTTGCTCGAGGTGATCGGGGCCTTCCTGATCGGGCGACGGCCGAATGTGCCGTCCCACAGCGTTTGCATCGAGTGCAAACTCAAAGGAACTGTCTGTGTGATGGTGGCGCACGGCACGCCCTGTCTCGGCCCCGTCACCCATGCCGGCTGCGGCGCGATCTGCCCGTCGTATCACCGCGGCTGTTACGGTTGCTTCGGCCCGAAGGAAACGCCGAACACGGCCTCGTTGAGCCGGGAATGGAGCCGTCTCGGCGCGTCCGAGCAGGAGATCCTGAATGTCTTCCGCGGCGTCAATGCCAATGCCGAGGCTTTTCGCAAGGAGAGTGATCTGCATGCACGACGGAACGATTAAGGTTAAGGGCCTCGCCCGGGTCGAGGGCGAGGGCGGGCTCTATCTGAAGATCAAGGGCGGCACGGTCGTGGATCTCCGGCTGGAGATCTTCGAGCCGCCGCGTTTTTTCGAGGCGCTGCTGCGCGGGCGGTCCTTCTCCGAGGCCCCGGACATCACGGCACGGATCTGCGGCATCTGTCCCGTCGCCTACCAGATGAGCGCGGTCCATGCAATGGAGGACGCCTTCGGCATCGAGGTGGACGGCCCGCTCCGCGCGCTTCGCCGTTTGATCTACTGCGGTGAATGGATAGCAAGCCATTCGCTTCATGTCGTCATGCTTCATGCCCCGGATTTTCTGGGCTATCCCGACGGTTTCAAAATGGCGAAGGACCATCCCGGTATCGTCGAACGGGGATGGCAGCTCAAGGAGGCGGGGAATGAAATCATCGCGCTTCTCGGCGGGCGGGCGATCCATCCGATCAATGTCCGCGTGGGCGGATTTTACAAGGTCCCGACGAAACGCGAGCTCGCCCCATTGGTGGAGCGGCTCAAATGGGCGCGGGAGGCCGCGCTTGAATTGGTTCGGTGGACCGCCGCGTTGCCGTATCCGGAATTCGAACAGGATTATGAATTCGTCTCGCTACGTCATCCCTTCGAATATCCCTTCAATGAAGGCCGGCTCGTCTCGAACCGGGGATTGACGATCTCTGTTCGGGACTATGAGAACCAGTTCGTTGAAGAACAGGTCCCTCACAGCCATGCGATGCATTCCCGGTTGATCGGCCGGGGCGCCTATCTGGTCGGCCCGATGGCCCGCTACAGCCTCAACTTCGACCGTCTCTCGCCGCTGGCACAGGACGCGGCCCGAACGGCCGGGCTCTCGCCCGTCTGTCGCAATCCGTTCCGAAGCATCGTCGTTCGATCCGTCGAGATCCTTCATGCCTGCGACGAGGCGCTTCGGATCATCGCGGACTATGAAATGCCGGAGCAGCCCGCGGTTCCGGTTCGGCCCCGCGCCGGAATGGGGCAGGGTTGCACAGAAGCCCCGCGCGGGATGCTCTATCACCGCTACCGGCTGGACGATGAAGGCCTGATCCGGGAAGCGAAAATCGTTCCACCGACGTCCCAGAATCAGACGATGATCGAAGACGATCTCCGCCGGTTTGTCCAGGCGAACATCGGGCTGCCGAAAGACGAATTGGGATTGCGGTGCGAGCAAACGATCCGCAACTATGATCCGTGCATTTCATGCGCGACGCATTTTCTGCGGCTGCATTATGACCGGGAATAGGGACGATGAAGATCCATCACCTCACCGTGGAGGAAGCGCTTAACAGCCTCCACAGCAGCCCGGAAGGTCTTCCCATCGCGGTGGCGAGTCGAAGGCTGTCGGAGTTCGGCCCGAATCGCGTCGAAAAACTTCGCGCGGAACCGCCGGTCTTCCGTTTCCTGAGAGGGTTCACCCATTTCTTTGCTGTGATCCTCTGGTTTGCCGCGGGACTGGCCTTCTTTGCCGAATGGAATGATCCGGGAAAAGGGATGGCCCCGTTGGGCTTGGCGATCCTGGGCGTGATTTTGATCAACGGACTGTTTTCATTCTGGCAGGAGTATCGGGCCGAACAAGCGATCGCGGCGCTTCAGAAGATTCTTCCCCATCAGGTGAAGGCGCTTCGCAACGGCAAAGTGTCCCAGATCCCGGCGGCGGAGCTGGTTCCCGGCGATGTGATCGATCTGGAAGAAGGGGATCACATTCCGGCCGACTGTCGCCTGATCCGGGGTTTCGGGGTCCGGGTGAATAATGCCACGATCACCGGCGAGTCGTTGCCGAAGGCACGGGATATCCATCCCAGCGATAGAGAGGAACTGATCCAGAGCAAAAACATTCTGCTGGCAGGCACCTCGATGGTTTCGGGCCAGGCCCGCGCCCTGGTCTTCGCCACCGGGATGCATTCCGAGTTCGGCAAGATCGCGCATCTGACCCAGACCCAGGGAGAAGTCCTTTCCCCCCTCCAAAAGGAGATCATTAGTTTGAGCCGCATGGTGGCCCTTCTGGCCACGGTTCTGGGCGCTGTTTTCTTTTTTATCGGGCAGGCTCTCGGTCTTTCCTTCTGGCAGAACTTTATCTTCGCGATCGGCATCATCGTCGCCAATGTTCCCGAGGGACTGCTTCCGACCGTCACCCTGGCCCTGGCGATGGGCTCTCAACGAATGGCGAAACGAAATGCCTTGATCCGACATCTTCCCTCGGTTGAAACCCTGGGATCGGCCACGGTGATCTGCACCGACAAAACCGGCACGCTCACAATGAATCGTATGGCGGTGAAAAGGCTTTATCTCGATGATCGGTTTTATGATCCGGCGGATGTAGGGGCGGTTCGCGAACCGCCCCTACGAGACACCCACCGCCATTTCTTCGAATGCGCCTTTCTCTGCCATAATCTCAGAGAAACCGAGAAGCAGGGGAGAAAAGAGTTCTTGGGGGATCCCATGGAGGTCGCTTTGGTCGAGATGGCCAAAAAGGCGATCCCGGCTCTGGAGGACTCTCCTCGTTTGGACGAAGTTCCGTTCGATTCGGATCGAAAAAGGCTTTCCACTCTTCATAAGACATCTCTTGGATCGGTTCTTTATACAAAAGGCGCGCTGGAAACGGTTCTTCCGCTCTGCCGCTTCATCCGGAGGAACGGATCCGATCAGCCGCTCACGCCGGGCTTAAAAGACGACTTTCTTCGGGCCGAGGAGACGATGGCGGCTGAGGGTTTGAGGGTTCTGGCCGTTGCCTGCCGTCCCGTTTCGGAAGAATATGACCGCCTCCGTCTGGAAGAGGAGATGATCCTGACCGGGCTGGTCGGGCTTGAGGATCCTCCTCGGCCCGAGGTGCCCGGGGCGATTCAGAAATGTGAAGAGGCCGGGATCAAGGTGATCATGGTAACCGGAGACCATCCCCATACCGCACTGGCCATCGCGCGCGAGATCGGTCTGGTCAAGTCCGAGTCGCCCACGATCATTACCGGCGATCAGCTCCAGCGGCTTTCGCCCGCACAGCTCCAGTTGTCCCTGGATGCGCACGAGATTATTTTTGCACGCGTCGGCGCGGATCAAAAGATGCGCATCGTCGAGGTCTTGAAACACAAGAAAGAAGTCGTGGCCGTCACGGGAGACGGGGTGAACGACGCGCCGGCGCTGAAGATGGCCGATATCGGGATCGCGATGGGGATCACGGGAACGGACGTGGCACGGGAAGCGTCCGACATGATCCTGATGGACGACAACTTTGCCAGCATCGTCGGCGCAATTGAAGAAGGCCGGGCCGTCTTTTCAAACATCCGAAAGTTTCTCACTTATATTTTGACCTCCAACATCCCCGAGCTGGCGCCTTACCTGGCTTTTGCGCTGGTCAAGATTCCGTTGGCCCTCACGATCATACAGATCCTGGCGGTGGATTTGGGGACGGACATGTTGCCGGCGCTCGCGCTGGGAGTCGAAAAACCGGAGGCCGGGCTGATGCAGAGGCCGCCTCGTTCGTCCAAAGAGCGCCTGTGGAACTGGGCGCTGATTTCCCGGGCCTATCTTTTTTTGGGTATGATCGAGGCCGTTGCGGCTATGGCGGGATTTTTCTTTGTTCTTCGCGCCGGCGGGTGGTCCTACGGACGGGATCTGGCCTGGAATGATCCTCTGTATTTGCAGGCCACGACGGCCTGTCTGAGCGCGATCATCGTGATGCAGGTCGTGAATGTTTTCTTATGCCGCAGCGATCGCGAATCGGCATTCTCCTTCGGGTTATTCGGCAACCCGTTTATCCTGTGGGGTATCGTCGCTGAGATGAGTTTGATCCTGCTGATTGATTATACGCCGTGGGGGAATCGGATCTTCGGCACGGCGCCGATTGCAAGAGAGGTCTGGCTTTTTGCTGTTCCTTTTGCGGTCGGGATGCTGGTCCTGGAAGAGGTAAGAAAATGGCTGATCAGGAGATGATCGTCAAGATGCCTCTTGTAACCCCCGGGGCATTATACTAAGATGAGTTCTATAACAACCAACAAGGAGGGTATCGAAATGAATGTCAAAACAATCGGGGTCGGTTTGCTTGCGATGATTTTTTTGTTTGGTCCGACGGCATCGGCCCAGATGGGGGGCGGCGGGATGATGAAGGGCGACCCGGCAAAGAAGAAGGAAATGCTCCAGGAACGGAATCAAAAAATGCATGAGATGATGGGCGAGATGATGGGGATGATGCACGAGATGATGGGCGATATGAAAGGGATGATGCAGGACCCGTCCATGAAGCAGAGAATGGACGACATGATGAAAAAGATGGACGACATGATGAAGCAGCATGAAGAAATGATGAAGGGGATGGGAATGGGGATGATGAAAGAAGAGAAAAAGGAGGAGAAGAAAGGCGATTCGGCCAAGTAAACAACTCGTGCCGGTACGGGGAGGCCGACCGCGGCGCGCCTGCATGCTGCGAACCGCAGCAGACATCTGACACGGGCCGGGGGCCGGCCGCGGGAGGTTAAGAAGGATTTTTATGCGTCGAGCCAAAATCGTCTGCACTATCGGTTCCGCCACCCGATCGGCCGGGAAGATCGCCGATCTCATCCGCGCCGGAGCGGATATGTTTCGTCTGAATTTTTCCCACGGGGCGCACGGCGAGCATGCCGAGACGATCGGCTTCATCCGCGAGGCCTCCAAACAGCTCGGAAAGCCGGTCGCGATCCTTCAAGATCTGCAGGGGCCGCGTATCCGGCTAGGGACATTTAAAGAAGGAGCGGTCTCCATCCGGCGGGGTGATCGGTTCACCTTGACCTCCCGGCCCGTTTCGGGCGATCAAACTCAGGTCTCGGTCAACGACCCCGCTCTCATCATGGAGGCGGGGCGATCGGCCCGCATCTTCGTCGCGGACGGCCTGATACAGCTTCGGGTGAGGCAGGCGACCGATACGGATCTGGTCTGCGAGGTTGTGGACGGCGGAACCCTGTCCGATCATAAAGGAGTGAATCTCCCGGGCGTGGACTTCCATCGCGAGGCCTTGACGGAAAAAGACCGGGAAGACATCCGGTTCGGGTTGGAGCAGTGCGTTGATTACATCGCCGTCTCGTTCGTTCAAGGTCCGGAAGATGTCATGGCTGCAAAACAGCTCATGAAAGGCGGAAAACAACCGGTGCCCATTATCGCAAAGCTCGAGACGCCCAAGGCCGTGCGGCGGCTCGACTCGATTCTCGATGTCGCGGACGGCGTCATGATCGCCCGCGGGGATTTAGGTGTTGAGATGGAGCCGGAGGAAGTTCCGCTGGTTCAGAAGGAGATCATCGAAAAAGCCAACGGCGGCAACGTGACGGTCATTACCGCGACACAAATGCTTGAATCGATGACCCATAATCCGCGTCCCACCCGGGCCGAGGCATCGGACGTCGCCAATGCCGTCTTCGACGGGACGGATGCCGTGATGCTGTCGGCCGAGACCACGATCGGCCTTTTTCCGGTCGAGGCGGTTTCCATGATGCACCGGATTGTGGAATCGGCCGAGTCGCGGTCGGTCCGGTGGCACCGAACTCGAAAGGAAGAACGGCACGGCGCGGGTTCGTTGCCGGAGGCCTCTTGCGAGGCGGCGGCCCATGCGGCGATGGAGATCGGCGCGAAGGCCATCGTGGCCTTCACTCAGTCCGGTTCCACGGCTCGACTCATTTCAAAGTTCCGGCCCGCCGTGCCGATCCTGGCCTTTGCCTCATCCGAGACCGTGAGACAGCGGATGGCGCTCTACTGGGGGGTCGAGCCGCGTTTCATGCCTCCCATTGATGAGGCGGACCGGTTGATCGCGCAGGTGGAGCGAATCCTGATGGATGAAGGCCTGGCCCGGTCCAAGGATCGTTTCGTCATTGTCTTCGGGTTTCCCATCCGACAAAAAGGGCCCACGAATATGATCAAGCTCCATCAGATCGAGTAGCGGTTCGGAAGAGCGGAGGAGGGCTTCCCGCTTACGGATGCGACGTTGTCGAAACAAGGAGGAAAAATGAAGCCGATCAAAACGATTCTGGTGCCGACCGATTTTTCGGACTGCTCGGAAAGGGCGGTGCGATATGCCGCGATGATCGCGCGGACCTTCAAGGCGCGTATCGTCCTGGTCCATGTCATACAGCCGTATGCCTACAGCATGACCGAGACCTTCAACGTGGTGGAACATTACACGGCCTTGAAGACGATTGCGGGACCGATGCTCGATCAGGCCCGCAAGAAATTATTGAAGCAAGGCGTGTTGGTCGAGACGGATTTGCCGACCGGGCCGGCTCATCACGAAATTATCGAAAAGGCCCGCCGCGCGAAGGCGGACCTGATTGTCATGGGAACCCACGGACGGACCGGTGTGGAACATTTCCTCTTGGGCAGCGTGGCCGAGAAAGTAGTCCGGATGTCTCCCTGTCCGGTTTTGACGGTGCCCCCCGAAGACCGGGCGAAAAGCGCTCAAAAGAAGAGGGCGGCGAAAGCCGACACGAAACCGGCCGTGACGCTTTATTGAGGCAAGGTTTGCAGTAGGAGCAATTTATAATAGGATCGGGCCGCGCCGCCAGGCAAAATAAAGCTTCCCTAACAGATACTCCGCATTGAACTTCAGCGGGACCCAGGCTTATAGGAAGATAGGCTTTAGTTATGGGGCATTACTTATGCTTAGGGTGGGAGGGAAAGACAACGCTATTTCTTCGATTTGTTTTCTTTCTCCTTCTCCTCTCCAGATTTTTCCCCCGGACCAAGCTGATTGCGCAAATAGATAGCATTGAACTTCAACAGCGCATAGCCCTCGGAGGTGATAAATTTCTTCTCCTCAAGTTCTTTCCCCTTCCCAAGCTCCTTCACTTTTTCCATCTCATGTTCTTTGGTCTCTTTATACTGTTCCTCCACTTTCTCAATGAACGACCCCAACTTCTCATGGGCAGGCTCCATCTCACCTGCAACAAGTTTTCCTTTGACCTGATCCAGCTTCTTGTCGAGCTCCAGCACGAACTGAGGACCACCGATCCAGCCCAGGGTCTGGGCCTGATGTTTGATGTCGATGAGATAGGTCAAAAAGTCCAAGGCCACAAAATTCGCCGGCGGCGCCGTGGGGCCGATGGTTTGACCTTTGAAGGCTACTTTATCTTCTATTTCCTTGATTTTAGCTCTGCTCTCTTCGGGTGTAGGCGCAAGGGGAGGTTCTCCTGTATCTCCGGCAGAGGGTGGAACCAATTCTGGTTCTACCCGAAAATCTCGTATACTTGGTAGCCCATGGCTTGTCATTTGAAAGCCGCCTAAATTTTGACCCGGCAGTAAAATCCCCTTATCACCAGCACCCCATCCAGCCTGTCCAAAAACATCAGGTCCCGAAACCCAATTTGGAGGAGAGAAAAACCCAATCGGAAGCATTCTAGGTGTGGAGGGTTCTGATAAAACTTGGGCAGATGTGTGCTTTAGATAACCCGGGCCATTCACCAATCCTTCTCCGCTTAACTCAACACCACCTTGGGGCTGCTTTATATCTATATCAAAGGAACCAATTTCCCCTGTGTTGGCCGAACCACTGCTCATAGTATAAGAATATGTGTAAACACCACCTTCAAGCGTAACTTGTGCCTTAAGTTGTGTATTGCTTATGTTCGGAAGTTCTCCGCCCCAGTATGTTTCTGCGTAAATAATCGCCGGTAAGATTATAGTGAAACTAAAAAATAAAATTATCTTTTCACACATAGTTCCTCCTGATATCTATGGACATTCATAATGAATCAGGCTAACTTCATACCGTTGACAGCCATATTTCCCAGCAAACTTATTTAACAACTTTTCATCCACCCCCAGGTGATCCACGTCCAGGCTCTTTCCTATCCGGTGCAAGCTATGTGGTGGTGCCCAAGTGCCTTGCCAATCAAACAAGCCACCCCATACCAGGCTTATATCATTGATTCCAATTGCAATGCCGGCTTCTTCAAAGTAATCCGTTGCCATGGTCCGGATTCGAGTATTGGTGCTGGCTGTTCCGTAGTGATTACTGTTATGCATGCCAGTTTGTCCTGTCAGCCGCCAACTTCCAATTGCACTTGCTGTTAGAGGTTCTAAACCCGGCACAAGGATCTGTACCGTCCCGATCGCCGTTTCACCCGTATCCCTCAAGGTCGCCACAATATTTTCCTCTCCCGCCACCTCGCTGGGGGAGTAAATGTTCACACAAAAGGTCAAACCTTCTCCAATCGTGCAGTTGTCCAGATATAGGCTTCCATGCGGCCGATCACCTCCGTGTTGATGCCCACCGCTTCCAACTATCGGCACGGGAGTTTCAAAGTCGACAACGCAACCACCGGGTGGGGCGGGTTCACTGACATTGGCCGTGACGGTTGTGCTCGGAACGCCTCCCGTGCTCTGGGGCCAGGGCGAATCATACACCTGAACGTTTAGTCCTGTACAGCCTTTTGGAGTGGCTGTAGCGGTGAAGGTTTGCGGGGAGCCGGTATCGCAACTAAAACAAGTTGCCGTGATCGTGTACAGGCCGGGAAGGCTACCGAGCGTCACGTTGTTCCTGGAAGAGCCATCGGCGATGGTGTCAGTAAAGCGAAAGTCCACCGATCCTCCAGGTTGGCCGTCCGAGCCGGTAATCACCCAGTAAATGCTTCCACGGGGTACGGGGTTGTTATATTGGTCAGTCATCTTTACGATCAGCGGTTGGGGAAGCAATGAATTGACAGGACCCTCTTGCCCGTTACCCGAAACAGACGAAAGGCCGAGGACTATCCTGGTGTGAATCAGGGGGGACAACAATGCCACGTACTGAAAATAGATATTGGGGACAGTAATTATTACAGTGCACGAGAGGTTAGTGCCGCAAGCGGCTTCGGGGAAACCCCACCACCCCAATCCCATGGTTTGGTATGGGTCAAGTGTCACGGTTGCCGTGACAGCTACTGTTTCTCCTGGAGTCGAAAGAGGGTAAAAGAAAAGACAACCATAAGTAGAATTGTTACATGTTGAAGCTCCAGTAAAGTCTGGAGGTGAAACCACATAGCCAGGATAGATCCGGATTAAAGCGCATGGATATGGACAACTCTGGATAGCGTCTGTACGGCTTGCAAATAACAATGACACCACAATTGAACAGGACACGAGGAAAAATAAAAGAACCGCCTTTCCGGCTGATATCCCTATCCTGTTTACTACGATGAATTTTTGTTCTTTCATTTCCACTTCGGCAACCCTCCTGCCCCGAGTTGGGGTGAGTAGCTTTGCGACCTACAGATTGCTCTGTAGGCTGCTCTTATCGGTGGATGAATGGTGAATGACTGATTTTAAGTGTAACCGCTATTCCAAATCTGTCAAATCAAGAAGGGACCACACTACTTTTGGAGAGTAACTTGTTGAAGTGTGTGGAGACCGGGACCCATATTAGATAAACGATTCCAGAAGTGCCTTCAGCCGTTCGGTAGCCTGTTCGACCTGGGGCGAGGAGGGATCGGTTTCCAGCTCCAGAAATTCCCGATAGTGTTTGATCGCATCCGCTTTTCGGCCGGTCTCTTCGGACGCGGCGGCCAGACTATATTGGGCGACGGCCATTGCGGGATTGGCCTCGACCGCTTTGGAAAAGGCCGCGACGCTTTTGTCCAACTCGCCGTGGTTGTAGAGGATCCGGCCGATGTTGTAATGCCCGATGGCCAGCGACGGATTGATGGCGACGGATTTCTCGAAGGCCTGGAGCGATAGGTCGTCTCGTTCCATGTGGGCGTAGGCCACGCCGAGATTGTAGTAGGCCATGGCGAATTGAGGCCGAAGGGCGAGCGCCTTCTGGTATTCGTGAACGGCCTCTTCAAACCGATTCTCTCCGTCTAATAGCACCCCGACGGCGTTGTGGGCCTCGGCCATGCGAGGATTCAGATCGATGGCGCGCAACAGATCGCTGCCGGCCTCTTCGATGAAACCTTGGTGATACAGAAGGATCCCTCGTGTGTAGAAGGCCTCGGCCAGGGTGGGCTTGAGCTTGAGAGCGGCGGTATACTGCTCGATGGCCGTTTTTGGATCTTGAAGGCCCTCGGCCAGCCAGCCCTTTGCAAAATGGCCGTAGGCGGAATGCGGTTCTTGGGCGACGATTCTCCGGTAGAGGTCCGTCTTCTGATCGGGATCTTCCGAATTGAAGGCTTGACGAAACCATTCTTCCACGTTGCCGCCGCCGGCCGTCGCCGTTGGAAGCCAAAGGAACCACACAAACAGAGTGAGAAGAACGGACGCCCCTTTCCGACACATGGCCCGTACATTACCAGAGGGGTGGGGATATGTCAATTCAGGATCGGCAGGCATCTGGAGCTTTTTAAGCAGCCTGCTACAGTTTGGTTTCGAGGTCGGCCAGGATATCCTTGGCGCGCTGATAACGTTGGTCGGCGTCCTTGGCCAGGCACTTCAGAATGATCTGGTTTAGGGCCTCCGGGAGTTTTGGATTCAATGTGCGCGGAGGAACCGGAGGCGTGTGCATGTGGTGATAATAGACGTCGCCGTCGATGAAGGGAGGACGGCCTGTGGCCATCCGGTATAGCGTGCAGCCGAGTGAGTAGAGATCGGTCCGATGGTCCACCCGTTTTCCCATGATCTGTTCCGGTGACATGTACAGCGGCGTGCCCTTCACGCCGGTTCCTTCGATCTCGGATTCGGACAGGATCTTGGCCAGGCCGAAATCCATGATCTTCACCGTCTTCTCCTTGTTGATCATGATGTTGGCCGGTTTGATGTCGCGGTGGATCACGTTCTTGTTATGCGCGTATTCCAATCCCCGGCAGATCTGCTTCGCAACGGCGGCGAGGTCGTTGATCGGCATCGGGGATATTTTTTCCAGCAGCTCTTTCAGACTGATGCCGTCGACAAATTCCATGACGATGTAGGGATCGACCCCTTCCGAGCCGGTGTCGTAAATTGTCACGATGTTGGGATGGTTGATGGCGGCCGCGACGCGGGCCTCCTGTAAAAAACCCTCCAGGACCTTCGGATTATCCCGGACGCTCGGCGGCAGCACCTTGTACGCCACGACGCGGTTTAAGACGGAGTCTTCCGCCAGGTAGACGACGCCCATTCCACCCTGGCCCAGCTTTTGGGACAGCTTGTACCTCCCCCGCGTTCCGCCGGCGTCTCCGGTTTTCGGGCTTTCGGACAACGCTTTCTCTCGGCGGAGGCCTTCTTTGACCGTCTCGATCCGCTCGCGGACGTCTTTGAAGTTGTAATTCTCGGCCAGGATCTTTTCGAAGAGGAAGAGGGCGTTTTGATATTCGCGGTTCTTTTCATAGATCAGCGCGAGATTGTAGTAGGGTTCGAGGGTGTCGGGTCCGATTTCTCCCTTTTTGATCAGCTTCTTGTAACGCTCGCGGGCCGCGTCCAGCATCCCGCGTTCCATGAAAATCTGGCCCAGGAGCAGCGAGGCGGAATAATAATTACCGGATTGGGTCTCCACTTTTTGAAGGAAGGCGACGGTGTCTTCGATCCGGCCCAGCTTGTGGAAGATCATCCCGGCCTCATAGTAGTCGCCGCTCTCTTCAAGCAGCCGCGCCGCCACTTCATACGCGCCGGCTTTCAGATAGAGCTGGGCCGCTTCGTTGTAGCGTTTGGCCCGCTCAAGCGCCTGCGCGGCGAGCAGGGGATCGCCGCTGGACATAAAGATCTCGTTCGCCCGGGTGAAGTCGCCTCCCTTCATCAACATCTCGCCGGCCTCTTTGATCCGGCCGGCTTTCTCGTAGAGATCGCCGGCTTGAAGGAAATCCTCGGCCTTCTCGAACATGCGGGCCGCTTCGAGATAGTTCCGTTCGTCAAGATGCATCTCGGCGCTGACGATATAAGCTTTTTTCGCGTTCCCGATCTGCTTGTACAGTTCGGCCGCTTTCAGGTGCTGTTTTCCTTCATAGTAAAGATCTGCGGCCTTTTGATAATCCTGAATCGCAAGGTAGGCCTCGGCCGCCTCGATCGGAAAACCTCCCATCGAAAAGGTCCGGGCCGCTTTCACCGGATCGCCGGCCTTCATGTAGAGCCGTCCGCTTTGCTGTGCGTACGCATTCACGGCCTGTTTATGGTCGACGGTGGGCAGAGAAGCCATCACGCGGACTTTTTCCTGAAGATAGTATTTCTCGTACAAGTCGGCGGCCTTGCCGTAATTCTGCGCGCGTTCATAGCAGTGGGCCGCCTTCTGGAGATAGTCGGATTTCTCATACAAGCCGGCCGCTTCACCGAAGTTTTTTGCTTTTTCAAACATCTCGGCCGCCATCAGCGCCTTGTTTCCGGCCAGCAGGACTTCGGCCGCCCGGAGGTAATGGCCCGCCCGTTGGTACATTACCCCCGCTCGCTCATGGTCCTGAGCGCCTTCGTAGGCCGCTGCGGAAAGGAGCCAGTTTTTCTGCCGCTCGTACAGCCGACCCAGAGGGCCGTAGGCCTTTCCTTGACGGTACATCTTGACCGCCTCTTCCGGATCGCCCGCCAACTCGTAGAGTTCTCCGGCCCGGAGGAAGTTCTCCTCGTTTTTGGCCCTTCGGGCGTCTCTTCGGATCGCTTCCGGTCCTGATTTTCCGACGCCGGCGGCGCCGCCACCGATCAGTTTTTGAAGCATCCGGGCCGCGACGATCATGACGACGAAGGCGACGATCAAGCCCGCGACGGTAGCCCGATCGAAGGTCCGGATCGTTTCCTGAGCGACGGCCCAAATGTCCTTGAGGTGTTCCAGATAAGGTTTGATCGGTTCCGGATCGATGCCTTGCAGAAGCGGTTCCCTCACGGTTCGACCTCGACGACCTTGAAGGTCGTGTCGCCGATCTTGATGAGGTCGCCCGCGACGAGGCGTTGGGCATGAACTTCCTGATCGTTGATGAAGCTGCCGTTGGTGCTTTTGAGATCGATAAAGTGGTATCCGTCCGACTTCCGTTCGATGACGGCGTGGTGGCGGGAGGCCTTGGGATCGTTCGTATTGATGTCGGTCTTGGTCCGGCCGATAATGGTCTTGTCTTTGAGCGGATAGCGGGTTCCTGGGGATTTACCCTCCAGCATTTCCAGTCCGAGGACGACAGACGATCCGGTTTTCTTAGGCTCGGCCGCGGACGTCGGGCCGACCGGTTCCGGTTTGAGGGCCTCGGCGGTTTTGGAAAGCAGCGCCTTGTCTAATTTCATGACGGTGGTGTCCATCTGTTCCAGAGCGGCCTGCTCCTTCTTCGACGGCTCCTGCGACTTCTCGACAAACAGAAACCGGCCGTCGCCGATCCGTATCTCATCGCCGTCCGCAAGCGTGACGGTCGAGACGCGTTTGTCGTTGACCCAGGTGCCGTTCCGGCTCTTGAGATCTTCCAGGGTGAATTTCCCATGGCTTTCACGAATGACCGCATGATCCCGTGAGGCGACCGTGTCGTTGATTGCCAGATCGCATTCCGGGTTGCGCCCGATCGAGAATCGGCTCTTCGCGATCACCTTTTTTTCGACCGATTCACCACCGGCCAGGAAGACCAGTTCCGGCCGGGGTCTTAAGAAATATTCGACGATTCCGCCGCGCCATTCCGGCCAGGGCAGATCCGAGTCTTCGGCGGCCCTGACCTGCACGTCATAGTAGGCCTGAACGGTAACGGGGGCGGCCGGTTTTCCGCTGTAGGCGTATTCCAGAAATTGATCCTCGGTTGAACCGCCTTTCGAAACCGAATCGGGATCGGCGAAGAAGGCCTCCTGAAGCTCCCCTTTCATGAAATAGAACAGGTTGACTTCATCGGCCCGCTTCAGGCTAACGACGACCTCCTGTCCCGCGGATTTAATCTGGTGCAGCAGGGATTCGATATTGACCAGGTCGATGGTGCCGGCGGTGGTCGGGAGTTTTTGGGTCAAGATCAGCAGCGATTTAAAGAGCAGCGGGTTGGCCGCCTGCAGGGTGAGGAGAGATTGATTTTGGGAGACCAGCGATTCAAAGTAGTCGTGAAGCGTCAGAGTTTTGAACCGGTCGCCTTCGAACTGGGCCGCCGCATAGGGGCTGTTCTGTAGAATGAAGAGGAGTAAAAAACGCTTTGTGTCTTCGGACATCAGGACCCAGCTGGAGGGCCCGGTCTGGTCTTTAACCAGTTCCAGTAGGGAATCAATGATGCCGGAGGAGTAGGGGCGACGGGTAAAAATCGTGTTTGTTTGTGGTAGTCGGAGAGAAGACATTTTCAGCCTGATGATTGCATCATGTTGAATTTATTGTAATCAGAGTCCCAACAATTGTCAACCTCGCCGTTACTTGAAACGCTCTTCCTCTTTTTCGATCTTCTCCAGGATTTCCCGCTTTTCTTGGCAGGCAACGCAGAAGGGGGTAAACGGCATGACCGTGAGGCGCTTTTCCGGTATTTCGTCGCCGCACCCTTCACAGACCCCATAGGTTCCCTCCTTGAGTCGCTGCAGCGCGTCGTTGATCGCCTGCAGATTTTTGTTCCGCATCTCGAGCAGCGAGATATCGAGCTCATCGGCCATGTCCAGCATGGCTTGATCGCCGCTGTCCAGGACGTGATCGATGCGTCTCTGAACCTCCTCGCTGAACTGGCGGCCCAACTGCTCCTCGAGATTTCGGGTCGCCTCCTGCTTTTCTTTCAGAAGGATATTCCGCAGGGCTTCCTGACGGCGGCTCGCGGTCTTGGCCGTTTTTGAGGTTCGGCGTTTGTTCGGCATAGTCTCCTCAAGGAGAAGGGGGTGAGGGTTTGAGTTCCTGAAGCACGCGGTCCATATCCATCGGAAGCAGGACGATTTCGATCCGGCGGTTCTGTGCCCGGCCTTCCTTCGTGTCGTTCGAGGTGATGGGACGGTTGTCCGCGAGGCCGGCGGCTGACAGCAGACGGCTCGGGATGCTGACCGATCCGGAGAGGTACCGGACGACATTGATGGCCCGGGCCGCTGACAGTTCCCAGTTGGTTGGAAACGTGCCCGTCAGGCGGGAGCCGATGGGGACGTTGTCCGTATATCCTTCGATTCGAATCTGTTTGTCCGTGACCGATTTCAAAATCCCGCCGACCCGGTCCAGTACGTTGAGGCCCTCGGGTTTGATCTCGGCGCTCCCGGAATCGAACAGGATCTTTTCGACCAGATTGACCGAAAGTTTATCCATCACCCGCGTGACGGTGATCTCGCCTTTTTTAATCTCGTTCTGAAGCTCGCCGACCAATCGGTCGTAGGTGAATTTGAGGCGGTTGACCTCCTCGTCTTTGAGCCGGGTTTCTTCCGAAAGCCGGGCGCGCAGTTCCTCAAGCTCTTGAGTGCGCGACTCGAGGGTCTGAGAGAAGTCCCGGTTCTGTCGGGTCAGATCGGCGATCTCGCCGGACAGTTCGATGTTGCGTTGCGCCAGACGGTCGCTGTCCTGAGACTGGATCTGCGCTTTGTTTTGGATATCGGCGAGCTGCTGACGCAGGTCACGAAGGAGGGCGTCCTGCGCGGCCCGCTCCGATTTCAAAGCCGCGTTCTCGCCTTTGAGACGTTCCAGGTCGCTTTTCGTCTCTGTGAGGTCCTTGAGAGCGGCCTGGTGAACGGAAGAGGAGACACAGCCGGTCATCAGGATGACCAGGCCGATCCCTGTTATAAAAAAGGTTCGCCGCATCAAGGTCCTAAACGGTTTTTAAAAGTTCGCCGGCCTTCCGAACGATCTCTTTTTCGGTCGGATAGATCATCGCCGTCTCGGCCTGATCCAGAGGGAACCATTCGGCCGCATCGACTTCGGCGTCGTGATCGGCGGTGTCTCCCCCGCGGTAATCCATCAAAAAGAAATGGACGGTCTTGTCGATTCTTGCTCGGTCTTCTTTGGAATAAAATTGGTACGAGATGTCGCCGATCTTTTGAAGGATCTCGCCGTGCAGTCCGGTCTCTTCTCGAACCTCGCGGACGGCCGTCTCCTCCAAACGTTCGCCGGGTTCGACCCATCCTTTTGGAAGACACCAGACCCGCTTTCCGTCTTTCAGCGTTTTCCGGATCAGCGCGATCTCAATCCCGGCGGACCCTCGCCGGAAGATCACGCCACCGGATGAAACCTGCTGTATGGCGCCTTTAGTTTTCATCGGGGCCCAAGATCGGTAGGACACTATATCACGCCGAGTCCGCTTTGACAAGACGCGCCGTTTAAAGACGCGCCGTTTAAAGTCAGTAAGTAAAAGCAATCCTCATGCCCCTCACATCGCGGTCGAGGAGCGAGTAGATGCGAATTCGATTGCGCTTGCGCTCATTGAAGTGAACCACCGCGTTTCCGACCGCCGAACCGATCAGTGCGCCGGCGACGACATCGGAAGTGAAGTGGGCGTCGTGATCGATGCGTGCGAACCCGACCAACGCGGCGACCCCATAGGCGGTTGTCTGGACCCAAAGAGGATCATAGTACGCCGCGATGACGGAGGCCACGGCGAAGGCCTGCGTGGTATGGCCGGAAGGGAACGACTCGTTCCCGCTGAAGGGACGAAAGGTGCGTGAGCCTTCGTCCTGAGAAGGACGGCTTCGGCCGACGGATAATTTCAGGACCGGGGTGATGATCCCCGAGGCGATCAGGCTGGCCGCGACCCCGTCCTGCGCGACGTATTTCGCCCAGGGATCGTTCATTGCGGCGCCGGCCAGGTAAAAGCCGCCCAGAACTCCGATGGAGTAATAAGATCCCAAGGGCTCGAAGATATTGGCCACCCTGTCCGTTGCACCGTTTCGGGTTCGTTGGATTTCATCGCGCACGGGCCTATCGAGAACGGCCGCGGCGCCCAGGACGGCCAGGGTTCCGAAGGCGAAGCGTCGCCAATCCGATTCTTCCCAGCGAAGGGGAGCGCTCAAGACATGCCGTGCATCCTTTAGCAAGAGCTTCCCGTAATCCGGGCAAAAGAGGCATCCGCCGGAAATCCGGTTGGTGCGGGAAGGCGCGGCGTTAACCGTTGATGGCTCCGGCCCGGCAGCGACCGTCTCGGTTTGGGCATAGCTTTTCGATCGGTTTGCATCACCGGCCAAGGCGGTTGAGAACGGTCCCGGAAGTAAAAGAAAAAGGATGATAAACCCGATGGAGATCTTCAAACCACGTAAATCGGACTCGAGATGATCCATGGATACTTTACCCCTTCGATCGGAAGCGATACTTCTATCCGATACACACCTCTTTCTTTGACCGGATAATCCAACCGGGCGGCCGTCACGGTATCCATAACCTTGCCGTTACGATAGAGTTGGATGATTCCCGTGTGGGGCGTCTGTGCGGTTAATACGAGGTCGGGCGAATAAGAGATGCTGTCCCCCATGATCGCCCGAATGTTCGAGTTTCCGGCCGCAAATTGGAAACCGGTGGCATCGGCTAAAAGGCCGAAGGAAAGATAAGTATGGCCGGCTTGCAGCGCGTTTAACAGAGGAGTCTCCTCAAATGCCGGGGTGAGAATATGGGTCTGTACGAATCGAAAAACGAGTTGATAAGGGTCGAGTTGTTTCCCAAAGAGCATGAATCGTTGGTGGGCGTCATTCCCGGCGATTCCAACCAGTTTTCTCTTTTGAGTCAAGCGATCCCATTGCGATAAATAATCGTCCGGACGCGCAAGAAGAGATAAGAAGACCTCATCGGGGTAGT
The DNA here is from genome assembly GCA_016201865.1 of Nitrospirota bacterium. Classification (GTDB taxonomy): domain Bacteria; phylum Nitrospirota; class Nitrospiria; order JACQBZ01; family JACQBZ01; genus JACQCA01. The sequence continues at coordinate 915 of JACQCA010000061.1, read as the reverse complement.
CTTGGAAGGAGACGAAGGCTTCGGTGGCCATCCAGGGTAATTTCCAGGCTTGGGCATAGGCGTTGTCCGCCATATCGTAGATCTCGGTTCCGTCAATCCCTTCGACATCCCATTCTTTGAACGTATAAGGATGGGCCGCAAAAGCCAGTCCTCCCTGCGACTTAATCTCGTTGACGATTTGTTGAATCGTCTTCGCGTATTTGGTGTATTCGTTAATGTATTCTTTAATATGAACGGCAAGAATGGACTGACCCCCCTGGGTGATCTCGGCGCCTCGGATGATTAAAAGATTCTCATATTTTCCTTGGAGCCCCTCCGTGAAAATCCTTTTGTCATTGTGATCGGTGGTCATGAGAAATTGAAGATCGGCGCCCTGAGCCGCACGGATAATTTCGTCCGCCGTCCCTTTGGAATCGTGTGAAATACGGGTGTGCGCATGGATCACGCCTTTTAAATCGATCAGACCGGGAAAAGGCGGGAGGATCTTCCGATCCATCTGAAGCAGTTCAAGATATTCTTGAAACTCCTTTTCCTCGTGACGGATGGAAAATCGGCCGATGATCCCGACACCGGTCAGCATCATCGCCCATCGTCCCATGCGCGAAAGAAATTCTCTTCGGCTCGTTTTTGGGGTCAATTCCGATGGGTCACCCAGGACGAATCTCCTTTTGTGGATGCGTTTCGCTTGAAGCGGCCTTCGCCGTAAAAATGATCGAGCCGATCGGAAGCAGGAAACAGGAGGATATAATAACGGCCGGTTTCATTCCGGGATTAGACTAGGAGCCTGTCCGGCTAATGCGGTGTAACCTAATCACAGCGTCTCTGGAGTGGATACCGATCATGAATCCTACGGTTCCAATGGGCCGATCCTTCACCCTGTGGATGTCCCCGATGCTTTGGGCGAGGCCTTCGGGT
>JACQCA010000053.1 GCA_016201865.1 Nitrospirota bacterium | reverse complement strand
GGTTCTTTTGTGGCCAGCAACTCCCGCCGCCAGTTGTACCACTCCCAGACGAGTGCAGGGTTTCGCGCGAAGGCCTCCGGCGTGGCCAGATCCTCGGCTTTGAAGTTCCGCCACAAACCTTCGGGGCCTCGAAAGGTCGGAATGCCGCTGTCGGCCGAGATCCCGGCCCCGGTGAGGACCGTCACGCCCCGGGCCGATGAAAGATGTTCACGAACCTGTTCAATCGGTGATGACATGCGGGACATTGTATCGGGTGATCCGATGCAAAGCAAGGAGAGGGAAGCGGTCTTTAGAAAGAACGGGAGCCGGGAGTAGGAAGCGAACCGCGCTTCACGACGCCGATGGATTGGTTGGTCTCATCCAGGCCGTCCACGGTGCCGCCCAACTTCAGCGAGCGCTTCAGATAGTCGATCGTTTCTTTCGAGATTCGTTCTCCCGGAACGAGGACCGGGACGCCGGGCGGGTAGACCGTGACGATCTCGGAACTGATCTCATCCGCGGCGTCATCCATGGCAATATAATGGTGGTCGGCGAAGAAGGCCTCGCGCGGCGTGGCCTTCGACTCGTTTTCGAAATTCAAGACCTCGATGTCGGGTATCTCGGCGACCGATGATTTTCCGACATGCTCGGCCGCGATCTCCCGAAGCGCCTCGACCAGCTTGTTGAGGTCGTCTTTCCGGTCGCCGATGCTGACGATCACGAGGATATGAAATGCATCCGCCATCTCGACCTGGATGTTGAACCGGCTGTTTAAGAGGCGGGAGACCTGGTAGCCGGGAAGGCCCAGGGCCGTGACCGTGATCGTGAGCTTTGTCATGTCAAACGGGCCGGCCTGTTCTTCGCCGAAGCAGAACAGTCCCGGGATCTTATTGATACGGGCCCGCGCCTCCTGCGAGAGTTGAATCGCCTTGGTCAGGAGCTTCTCTCCCTCGGTCGCCATCTGCATCCGCGCGAGGTCCAGCGAGGCCATGAGGATGTAGGACGGGCTGGTGGTCTGGACGAAGCGGAGAACATTCCTCAGCATTGGAAAATCGATCCGGCCGGCCCGGGCGTGGAGCATCGAGGCCTGTGTCATCCCGCCGATGATCTTATGGGTGCTCTGAACGCAGAGGTCGGCGCCGATCTCGACGGCCGAACGGGGAAGGTCCCGGTGAAACCGTAGATGTGGTCCGTGAGCCTCGTCCACCAGAACAATCAGCCCGCGGTCATGAGCATACGGGATAATCCGCTCCAGATCGGCGCAGAGCCCGTAATAATTGGGGCTGGTCAGAAAGATCACTTTGGCCTCGGGATGAGCGTCAATGGCCGTCCGGGTCTCTTCAAAAGTGACGTTGCGCGTGAGCTTGAGCCGCGCGTCGATGGTCGGCCTGAAAAAAACGGGCTGGGCCCCGCTCAAAATGGCGCCCGCGATCACCGATTTGTGCGCGTTGCGGGCCACGAGGATCGCATCGCCCGGATTGCAGGCCGCCAGGATCATGGCATGGTTGCCGCCGGTCGTTCCGTTGACCAGGAAGTAGGACCGATCGGCGCCGTACGCGCGGGCCGCCAGCTCCTGGGCCTCTTTGATCACGCCGCGCGGTTTGTGAAGCGAGTCCACCTCGTCCAGCGTGGTGAGGTCGATCGAAAAGATCTTCGGCCCGACAAATTTCCGAAAACGGGTCGAGATGCCTTTTCCGCTTTTATGGCCGGGGGTGTGAAACGAGACCTTCCGCGATTCGGCCAGGGCGACCATCGCGTCGAAGAGCGGGGTTCTAAATTGGTCGTCCGGGTCCATGAGAGACGATCTTGCTCGGCTCAGGTGTACGTAAACAGCGGATGGTTGTCCTCGATAATCCGAGTCTCGCGCTCGGCATGCTGCCGGATATGCTTGGGCAAGAGAAACTGTCCGTGATGAATCTCGCCGTTGTAGTACTGGAGTTCGCCTGTGAGACGCTCGGCGATCTGTTTATTGACTTCTTCCTGTGAGAGCGACTGCGGGTCCAATTGTTTTGAGGCAAGCGCGAATCCCCACGGCAGTCCGAAGCAAGGGATGATCGCCTGATACGGCCGCACGATCGGAAAGACCGACTTCAAGGTCTGATAGACCGCGGAGAAACAGAGCAGCGCCGTCAGGGCCGTGGTTCCGGCCTGAAGGGAGATGAGCCCGTTCTTGCTCAGACGGTTCATCACGATCTGGTAGAATTCTTTCGTGTAGAGGAGATAGGCCGGACCTTCTTCCACCGGCTCCGAGATGTCGATGATGATGATATCGTAGACGTCCTTCGTCTCCTCCAAATATTTTCGGGCGTCCCGATACTCCAGCTCCACCCGCGGATCGTCGAACGAACCCCGGTGCCACTCCGGCAGATATTTTTTGCAGGACTCCACGACCTCCTGATCGATGTCGACCATCAGGACATGCTCGACCGATTTGTGCCGGAGGATCTCGCGGAGGGTGGCGCCTTCGCCGCCCCCCACGATGAACACCTTTTTCTGATTGGGATGCGTGAGCAGGGCCGGATGAACCAGGGCCTCGTGATAGATGAACTCGTCGTATTCGCTGGACTGCATCTTGCCGTCCAGGACGAGACATCGCCCGTAGTTCCGGGTGACCATGATTTCCATCTGTTGAAACTTCGTCTGCTTGGCGTAGAGGATCGTCTCCACGCCGTGCATGTGGCCTTCGTTGGGCGTGAGAAAATCAAGGAACCATTTGTAACTCTTTGGTTCGGGCATAGTCCACGACCTCTTTCATCGGTTTGTGAGGAAGCTTGACATCGCCGCGGAGGAAGAGGCCGCGTTTGAGTTCGACGATGGAAGGGTCTTTCGACTGAAACTTTTCGATCAGGTGGGACGCGGCCGTTTCCGGCTGAAGAACATCGCCGCAGGTGAAGATGTCGATGGCGGCGTATCCGTATTCGGGCCAAGTGTGAATCGAAATGTGGGACTCGGCGATTACGACGACACCGCTGATACCGAAAGGACTGAACTTGTGGAAGGAGATCTCAACGATGGTGGCTTTGGCTTCCTTTGCCGCTGAGACCATGATCTCTTGAACCTTTTTCAGATCATTTAATACCTTGGAGTTACAGACCTTCAACTCCAACAGCAAATGCCTCCCGAGTGCGTGCAATCTATTTGCCCCCTTTCGTTACGGGTGAATGGTCTCTGTGAGATGTTTGGAATCGCTCTCACCTCCCTACCGCGACGCGGCCCGTCGTGGTGAAAATCCGTTCTGCGTTTTTGTTCGATGGACGCGAAAGAGAAACGTTCACGTCAACATCATTTAATTGTAAATATATCTGAAATTTTTCGTTTGTCAAGGAAAAAGTAGAAAAAGTTCTAAAAATTTTCATTGGGCCGATCAATCCACGCCGGTTTGCGATGGCGAACGCCGATGGAAGAACGATCGGGCCGATTTTCCGACGAGGAAAAAGCTCGAGACGAATCGCGTTTGATGCGTGACGGAAGGAAGGGCGATGGGTCGGACGGCAAAGGAGAACGGTTGCGCGTAAGGTCGCGGCCGTTTTCTTGACACCCTCTTGAGCGGGTGTTAGAATGCGATCAATTTTAAAACAGAGAGCATGCGCGATCGAGTTTACAGGGGCTCGCGTCGCCCCCTCCACCCGCCTAAGGCGGAATGGAGCCTCCCCCTCTTGTTCTTGAAAAGCGTCGCGGGCTTTTCCGCAGGTATCTATTTGCCTCGATGGACTCATTGGGTGGCCACCGGCTTCGGCGCCGGCTATGCTCCCGCGGCTCCCGGCACCGCCGGAAGCCTCGTGGGACTGGTGCTTGTCTTCCTCATTCACAACCGTTCGCTGATCCTTTATATCGCCGTCGCGCTGGCGGTCTTTGCGGTCGGCGTCTATTCGGCCGATCGGGTTGAACGCGCCACGGGTGAAAAGGACAGCCGGCGGATCGTGATCGATGAGATCGCCGGCATGTTGGTGGTCGGTTTCCTTCTTCCATCGGCCGCAGGGTATCTCATCGGCGGTTTCATCCTGTTTCGCGTCTTGGATGTCATCAAACCGTTTCCGGCGGGCTGGATCGAACGGAACATCGTCGGCGGGTGGGGGATTATGCTCGATGACACCGTGGCCGCGCTGTATGCCAATCTAATCTTGCAGTGCATGAAGATCGTTTTGAGTGCGACATGAAAACATTAAAGGCGGAGATCGTGGCAACCGGCTCGGAATTCTTGTGGGACGGGGTGACCGAGACCAACTCGGTTTATCTCGCGGATCGATTGATCGAGCTCGGATTCGAGCCGACCCATAAGGGGGTCGTCGGCGATGATGAACGCATGATCGCCGAGGCGATCCGACCGGCCGCCGCCCGCGCGTCGGTGGTATTGATCACGGGCGGGCTGGGGCCGACGGAGGATGACCTTACGAAGAAGGTCGTCAGCCAAATCACCGGCCGCCGCCTGATCCTTCAGGAAAAGTTGCTCGAGCGGCTGCGCAAACGTTTTGCGGAACGTCAGATGGAGATGCCAGCTCAAAACGCGCGACAGGCGCTGATGCCGGCCCGGTCCACCGTGATCCCGAATCCGGTCGGGAGCGCGCCGGGATTCATCCTTCACTGGGAAAACAGCCACCTGATCTGTCTTCCCGGTGTTCCGCACGAGATGCGTTCGATGTTTGAGGCGACCGTCCGACCGTTCTTGGAACAACGGTTTCCATCCCGTCGCTGGAACGAGTTACATCAGTTCCGAACCTATGGTCTGATGGAATCGGTCGTGAATGAACGGCTGGCCGATTTGATGATCGGCCACCGCCAGGTTCGGATCGGAATGACGGCGAAGGCCGCCGGGGTGGATGTCCGGATCCTGGGAACCGGAAGAAGCAAAGAAGAGGTCGCTCTCCTTCTGAAGGACCTGCTCCAGAAAGTGGAAGAGCGGCTGGCGGATGTTCTTTATGCCAAGGGGCCGGAAGAGATGGAAGCGGTTGTAGGCCGGTTGTTGAAGGAACACCGCCGGAAACTGGCCGTGGCCGAGTCCTGCACCGGCGGATTGATCGGCCACCGGCTGACGAATGTTCCGGGAAGCTCGGACTATCTCGACCGGGTCGAGGTGTGTTATAGTAACCGGGCCAAGGTCGAGGTGCTGGGCGTGCTGCCGGAGCTGATTGAAGCGAACGGCGCCGTCAGCGCGCCCGTGGTCGGTGCGATGGCCCAGGGGGTCCGACGACGGGCCGGAACCGACTTCGGCCTGGCCGTGACCGGGATTGCGGGACCCGGTGGCGCGACGCCGGAAAAGCCGGTGGGCAGCGTCTTTTTCGGACTGGATGACGGCCGCGAGGCGCGGACCACCTTCGCGCGATTTTCCGGAGATCGTGCGGCGATCAAGCTGCGCGCTTCTCAGCACGCATTGGATCTGCTGAGACGAGCGCTTTTAGACCGGGCGACGTAATGCGTTCTATATATAAATAGCGATCGGTGCGGACCTTTGTTGCGTTAGAGCTGCCTTCCGTCATCAAGGAGGCTGTGGCCGCGATCCAGCGCGGGCCGATGAAGTCCGACGCGCATGTCGGCTGGGTCCGGGTCGAGGGAATGCACCTGACCTTGAAGTTTTTGGGAGAAGTGGCGCCGCCGCGGCTGCCCGAGATCGAGAAGGCCCTTGAATCGGCTGTGGAGGGAACCGGTTCACTGAAGATCACGGTTCGCGGCATCGGCGTCTTTCCGAACCCGAGGAACCCCAGGGTCGTCTGGCTGGGCATCCTTCCGGAGGACGACCGGTTGTTACGGCTTCAGGAACGGATCGATCGCGCACTGGCGCCGCTGGGGTTTCCGCCGGAGAAGCGCGACTTCCGTCCGCATTTGACGCTGGGGCGCGTCAAATCCTCCCGCGGGCTGGATGACTTGATGAAGGCCATGTCGGCCCATCACAATGTTCTTGCGGGGGACTGCGCGCTGGATGAGCTTCATTTGATTCAGAGCGAGCTGAAACAGGAAGGAGCGGTCTATACAAAGCTGTGGTCGGTGGCACTGTAATTGCAATCTATAATACTATAAATGGAAATGGGGCAGATTCGTAATCCCATTTCGCACTTTGACGGGTTCGGAGGGAACGGGAAATACCGACCGTTCATCCTGAGCGTGTTAAAATGTGAACGATGATGACACCATTCTAACCTCAAAGGAGCATCCATGGCTGACAAAGAGAGTCGGAGCAAAGCGCTGGATCTGGCGGTGGCCCAGATTGAGAAACAGTTCGGGAAGGGGGCCATCATGAAATTAGGTTCGGAGGAGGTCCTGTCGGACATCCCGGCCATCTCAACCGGCTCTTTGGGCCTGGACATCGCACTGGGCGTGGGCGGTTTTCCCCGCGGGCGGGTGGTCGAGATCTTCGGCCCGGAGGCCTCGGGAAAGACGACGCTGACGCTGCACGCAATCGCGGAGGCCCAGAAGGCGGGCGGCGCGACGGCATTCATCGACGCCGAGCATGCCCTCGATATCACCTACGCGCGCAAGTTAGGCGTAAAGACGGACGATCTGTTGATCGCGCAGCCGGACACGGGCGAGCAGGCGTTGGAGATCACCGAGACGCTGGTACGCAGCGGGGCGCTCGACCTGATCGTGATCGACTCGGTCGCGGCGCTGGTTCCACGCGCCGAGCTGGAGGGCGAGATGGGCGACGCCCATATGGGGCTTCAGGCCCGGCTGATGTCGCAGGCACTCCGGAAACTGACCGCCACGATCAGCAAGTCCCAGACGACCGTGATCTTCATCAACCAGATCCGGATGAAGATCGGGGTGATGTTCGGAAATCCCGAGACCACGACGGGCGGGAACGCGCTGAAATTCTACGCCTCGGTGCGGCTGGACATTCGGAGAATCGAAGCGATCAAAGAGGGACAGGACGTGACCGGGAGCCGCGTGCGTGTCAAGGTCGTGAAGAACAAAGTGTCTCCGCCGTTCAAACAGGCCGAGTTTGATGTCCTGTTCAACGAGGGGATCTCCAAAATCGGTGAAATTCTGGATCTGGGCGTGGAAAAAAGCGTGGTCGAAAAAAGCGGGGCATGGTATACTTACAAAAGTGAGCGAATCGGCCAGGGCCGCGACCAGGCCAAGGCCACGTTAAAAGGAAACCCGTCCATGGCGAAGGAGATCGAGGATCGCATACGCGAGGCGGCTATGGTGGCCCGAAAAGCGGCCGCGGCGGGGAAGACGACGGCGCCGGCCAAGACCGCTCTGCCGGTGCGGGGACAGCAGCCGACGGCCTAAGGAGAAACGACGATGCCTGTCACAATCAACGAGCTGCTCAAGCTCGCCGTCGACCGGCATGCCTCCGACCTGCATTTAAAGGTCGGAAACCACCCGATCATCCGCGTGAACGGTCATCTGACGCCGGTTGAAGAGCAATCCAAGCTGACCCAGGAAGACGCCATCCAAGCGGCCTTCTCGATCATGAGCAATGCCCAGAAAGAAAAATTCAAACAGAAAAGCGAGCTCGACCTGGCCTACAGCGCCCCCGGTTTGGGCCGCTTCCGCGTGAATGTTTTTCAGCAACGGGGGACGATCGGGCTGGTGTTCCGCGTCGTGCCGACGAAGATCCTGACGATTGAAGAATTGTATCTTCCGCCGGTGCTCGAAAAGTTGGCGATGGAGCAGCGCGGCCTGATCCTGGTGACGGGGACCACCGGCAGCGGCAAGACGACGGCCCTGGCGGCGATGATTGATTTCATCAACCGGAACCGGATGGACAACGTGGTCACGATCGAGGATCCGATCGAGTATCTTCACCGCGACCGCAAGAGCATCGTCAGCCAGCGGGAGGTCGGCGCCGACACCGAGTCGTTCAGCGGGGCGCTGCGATCGGCCCTCCGGCAGGATCCGGACGTCATCCTGGTCGGCGAGATGCGCGATTTCGAAACGATCTCGACGGCGTTAGTGGCGGCCGAAACGGGCCACCTCGTGATGAGCACGTTGCACACCTTGGACACGACCGAGACGATCAACCGGATCATCTCGGTCTTCCCGCCGTATCAGCAGAAACAGGTGCGGATGCAGCTCGCCTCGGTCATCAAGGGCGTCGTCTCGATGCGGCTCGTGCCCAAGGCGGACGGCGACGGACGGGTGCCGGCGGTCGAGATCATGATCGCCACTCAGACCGTTCGGGAATGCATCATTGATCAGGACAAGACCCGCAAGATCCCGGACGTCATTGCGGCCGGCCAGTCCCAGTACGGGATGCAGACCTTCGACCAGTCCCTCTTCGGCCTCTTCCAGAAGAACCTGATCACCTATGAAGAAGCGCTTCGGTGGTGCACGAACCCGGAGGACTTCACGCTCAAGGTCAAAGGAATTCAGTCCACCTCGGATACCTGGGGGGCTCAGCCCGAACCCGCCGCGAGCAAGGAACCGGAGTCGAAGCTCAAGATCGACCGGTTCGGAACGTAGGTGGATGAAGATCTTCTGAGAAAAGCGATCAACGCTGCCTACCGCTGCCTAGCCCGCAGCCCTCGAAGCCGCATCGAAGTCGAACGCCGGCTGCGCCAGAAGAACTATCCCGATCCGATCATCCGTCAAACCCTCCAACGGCTCGAAGAATACCGATACATCGACGACCGGGCCTTTGCGCGGCAATGGGCCCGGGATCGAGTCGCCCGACGCCGGTGGGGTCCGTTGCGTCTTCGGATCGAGCTGGAACGAAAAGGCATTGCGGAGGAATGGATCGGGGAATCCCTGCACGAGCTGTTTGCCGGGCAGGATGAAGAGAGCCGAGCCGCGGAACTCGTCGCGCTTCGGCTCAAGGGCCGCGGCCTTCGCGATCCTAAAGAGCACCGTCGGCTGTTCGCCTATCTCTTCCGCCGGGGCTATTCCCCGGACGTGATCCAGACCGTTTTGCGGAGGATGAAAGGGGGTTCGGAATAACGGGAATGGACGGTCAGGACCGGATGATTTTCAATAGCGGCTCGGACAAATCCGACAGACTCATTTCCCGCTGCTCTTTGGTCCTCATGTCACGCAGGATCGCCTTGCCCGATTTGAGTTCGTTCTCGCCGACGATGAGCGTGTGCCGCGCGCCGAGCTTGTCCGCAAGACCCATCTGCTTTTTCAATCCTCCGCCGGAATAGTCCATTTCGATACGCACCCCTTCGCCTCGCAGCCGGATGATCACCGGCAGCATCTGGCGTACGGCCTCTTCTCCCAACAGGGCAAAAAAGAGGTCGGGCTTCGGCGTTTCGAACCGTTCCATGAGCGTGGCGATCCGCTCGACGCCCATCGCAAACCCGATCCCGGGCGTGGGCGGGCCGCCGAGTTCCTCCACAAGACCGTCGTACCGCCCGCCGGCCGCGATCGCGTTCTGCGCGCCGAGCTTCGTCGTGGTGACCTCGAAGGCGGTGCGCATGTAGTAGTCCAGGCCGCGGACGAGACGCTCATTTACGATGAACGGGATCTTGAGCTGATTCAGCCCGTCCTTCACCTGTTGGAAATGGGCGAGGCATTCCCCGCAGAGATGGTCGAGCGATGAGGGGGCCTTGGCCGTGACGGTCTTGCAGCCTTCTTTTTTACAGTCGAGGATCCGCATCGGGTTTATCTCATACCGCCGGCGGCAGTCCTCGCAGAGCTGCGAGAGATGCGTTTTGAAGTAGGCCTTCAGCGTCTTCCGGTAGTGGGGGCGGCAGGCCGCGTCGCCCAGGCTGTTGATCTCGAGTTGAACCTCCGTCACGCCGACCTGCTGAAGCGTGGTCATCAGCATCGCGAGCACCTCCACGTCCATCGCGGGACGGTCGGTGCCGATCGCCTCGACGCCGATCTGGTAGAACTGGCGGAACCGTCCGGCCTGGGGCCGCTCGTGTCGGAACATCGGGCCGAGATAATAGAGCTTGGCGACCGGCGCCTTCAGGTTTAATTGATGCTCGATATAGGCCCGCACGACCGGAGCGGTCCCTTCCGGCCGGAGCGTGATCTTCTTTCCGTCCCGGTCCTCAAAGGTATACATCTCTTTTTCGACGATATCGGTCGTGGTCCCGATGCCCCGCGCGAACAGTTCCGTCACCTCAAAGATCGGGATGCGGATCTCGGAGAAGCCGAACGACTCGAAGACCGACCGTGCGGCCAGTTCAAGCCGCTGAACCGCTTCGATCTCGCCGGGGAGAATGTCTTTTACGCCGCGGATGGATTGGAATTTCATGGCGCCACTATAGACGCAAGCCGACGGAAAAGTCAACCGCAGGAAACCGTAGACCGGCTGTCCGGCGATAGGGATTGAATTCGAATGGAAGTTGGATTACCATGGGTAAGATTTCTGACGGGACTTTCCGCCGACCCATGAAAAAGAAAATTCGAGAACAGCCCCGAAATGCGACCGAGACCGTTTCCCCGTTGCGGATTGAACTGTTGGGTCCGCTGCGCATTTCCATTCGCGGGGAACCACTCCCTACCAAGGCCTGGGATCGCCGACAGACACAGTCACTCCTGAAGCTTCTTCTGACCGCGCCGGGCCGTATCTTCTCCTCGGAGGAGATCATTGATCTTCTCTGGCCGACCCTCAAACCGGATGAGGCCGCCAAAAGCCTTCGGGCCGCCGTCAGCAAACTTCGCAAGGTGTTGGAACCCGACCTCCATCAAGGCCGTCTCTCCCGATATATCCTGACGGAGCGGAGCGGATATGCCTTCGTGCCTTCATCGGACGTCATCCTGGATACCGATGAGGTTCAGTTAGCCCTTCGTCAGGGTCAAGAAATGCAGAAACAGGAACAATGGGAGGAGGCGATCGCCCATTACCGCTCGGCCCTCTCGCGGTTCCGGGACGAGTTCTTGTCCGATGAGCCGGAAACCCTCTGGCTTTCCCCTCACCGCGAGCAGTGGCGAAAAATCCGGCGGGCCCTTCTCCTGGCCCAAACGGACTGCCATCTCTTCTTGGGCCGGTATCCCTCCGCGATCGAGGCCGGCCGGGCGGTTCTCGAAATCGACCGCTGCGACGAAGAGGCCTACCGAAAGCTGATGCTGCTCCATTATTTAAGCGGCCACATGAACGGGGTCGAGGTGCTCTTCAAACAGTGCGGCGACGCCTTGCGGGAGGATTTGGGCGTGGATCCTTCGGAGGAAACGGTCCGGTTGCATGACCAGATCCGGCGGAGGCGGGTTCCGGGTATCGATAAGACCGTTCGGCCCCCGGTCGAGATCCCGCGAACCGGACGGGTTCCGCATTCCCTGGGACGGCTTCGATTGATCGGCCGCGAGAAAGAGATCGGCCTGATCGCGGCGCACCTGGAGGCCGCCGTCGGGAAAAAAGGAAGCGTCGTCGCCCTGGGCGGCGAGCCCGGCGTCGGAAAGACCCGCCTGGCTGAAGAGGTTCTGGTGTATGCACGCAGCAAAAACTTTTTGACGGCGACGGGCCGTTGTTACGCGCCCGCGCTGCGGCGACCGTACGAGCCGTTCGTTGAAATCTTCCGGGAGATCTTGAACGGCCCGCGTCGTTCCTCCTTGCTTTCGCTTTCTTCGTTCCATCTGGCCTGCGCCGGACAGGTCGTTCCGGAGATTCCGATTCCGTCGAATGCGCCGGTTCTTCCGCCGCTCCCGAGCGAGCAGGTCAAGCAGCGCCTGTTCGAGGCCCTGACCCAACTCCTGATCGGGCTTTCGGAAGACGTGCCGCTCGCGCTTTTCCTCGACGATATTCATTGGGCCGAAGATGAGACGCTGGCGATCCTGCATCATCTGGTTCGGCAGCTTTCTCAAGGACGGGTCCTGGTGATTCTTACCTACCGGACCGAGGAGGCCTCGACGCATCCGGTCGTCTCACAGCTCCTTGCGGCGATTCAACGCGCTTCCTCCCGGGTCCTGTCTCTGGCGCATCTTCCGCGCGAGGCGATTCTCGAGCTTTTTCGAACGATGACCGCCAAGGGCGGGCCGCCCGAGCTCACGAACCGTTTGGCCATTCGCCTTTATGAAGAGACCCAAGGAAATCCGCTTTTCGTGATCGAAGTGCTCCAGGCCTTGATCGAAAAAGAACGGCTGAAGGTCGACCGCCGGGGGAAATGGACCGTCTCCGTTCCGGAGCATGCCGATCAAATCTCATGGGAGATCCCCGGCGGCATTCGGCGCGTTATTTTATCCCGCCTCGAACGAATCGATCCGGAGCACCGCAAGGCTCTCGAAATTCTATCCACGCTGAGCCGTGGGTTTACCCATGAGTTTCTGGAGAGGTTGCTCGAGCCCGAAGGGATCGACGGCGCAATCGTTCTGGATTCCCTTTTGCGTCTCGGATTTCTTCAGGAGGACCCTCATCTCAAGGGGGCCTATCGATTCACCCACGAAAATATCCGGCAGACGGTCTACGAAGCGCTCAGCCCGGGCCGGAAAAAAGGGTTCCATCTGCGGGCGGCCCGGACGCTCGAATCGTTTCCCGGTCCCGACGCATCCGCCCCGGAATTGGCCCATCACTTTCTCTCGGCCGAAGCGTGGCCCAAGGCGTTTCAATATCTCAAGGATGCGGCCGAGGCGGCGCGACGAACGTTCGCTTACGGTGCGGCCCTTTCCTTTCTCGATCAGGCCGAGCGGATTTTATCCCTTCATGGATCGGGCTTTCTTTCCTCCGATGAGAGGATTCGGCAGCGGCTTCATCTATTCAAACAAAAAGATCATCTCTTGGATGAACTCGACCAGACTAAAAAACGGGAAAAGGTCGTTGCCGAGACGATCCGCCTCGCCCGAAAATTGGGCGATCGGGTCGAACTGGCCGGCGCTTATCTATCTCTCTCGGCTCTTCGCGGAGCCAACCGGGAATGGGACGAGGCGATCGAGCTGGCGAAACAGGCGCTCGCCCTCTACGAAGAGCAAGGACAAAAAGACGGCGCGGCCAAGGCCTATCGGGAGATGGGGTATACCTATTGGGGCTCTGGACAGCTCGAGAAGGCTCTTGAGGTCAACCAGAAGGCCCTCCATCTTCACGAGGCGTCCGGAAACTTTAAGGGAGCGGCTGGAGACCTCCATAACCTGGGCCAAGTCTATACCAGCATGGGGGATTATGAAAAGGGATTGGAATATTATCGAAAGGCGAGATGGGCGTTCCGAAAAATCGGCGAACGGAACGAGGAGGGCCGCACATTAAACATCCTGTCCCGGATTGCGCGACTGACCGGTAATCAGTCCGAGGCTCTGTCCAACACGCTGGAGGCCCTGGCCTTGCATCGCGAGGAGAACGACCGGTATGGAGAGATCCATTATCTATTGGAGGCCGCCTCGCTCTATCTGGGCATGGGAAATTCCGAGGCGGCGCGGGCCTCCTACGAGACGGCGCTTCAGCTTTCCAGAAAAATGGGCGGAAACACTGGAAGGGAGGGACATGCGTTACGAGGGTTGGGGATCATTCACGAGCAGCGCGGTGACGCCGAGCGCGCCGAGGCCTGTTTTTCCGAAGCCGCCGCGTTACTGTCCGAGGCCGGCGATCTTGCGTCTTGGGCCGATGTTTGCCGGCGGTTGGGGGATCTAATGGTCCGGGTGTTTCAACAAGGAGAGAAGGCGCTGCACTATTACAACAGCGCACTGAACTATTACCGGAAGGAGGGTCCCCCCGAAGCCCTTAGCCCTCTCTTGAGCCGAATGGGACATGCAAACTGGGTCATCAAGAAGCCCGAAGAAGCCATCGCCTTATACCTTGAGGCACTCGAACTTGCCTGCGAACAACGCGACCGCGCCGCGGAGGGAGCGACGTTGGCCGCGCTCAGCGTCGTCTACCGGGAGGCCGGTCATATCGACAAGTCGCTCGATTCCACTCTCAGGGCCCGCGACTCGGCCCGGTCGCTTCAGGATCGTTTAGCTGAGGGATACGTGCTTTCAAGCTTATGCGACACCTATCTTGCCATGAGCCGATACCCGGAGGCGGAGGAAGCCGCGCGCGCCGCATTAGATCTCCGTGCCGGTTCCGAGGATCCGACACATCTCGCATGGGCCCAGTATCGATTGGGAAAGGTCCTGAAAGAATGCGGAAAGGGTCGCGAGAGTCGGGCCCATCTTGACAAAGCGCTTGCGTTGGCTCAAGAATTGGGCGATCAAGAGCTACTTAAAAGGATTACTCTCTCCTCTATCAGCGAGCACGGCGAGCGAGAGGGGGAGGCTCCATCTGGCTCTGCCAGTGGAGGGGGCGACGTGAGCCCCTAAAAAAAAGGAGAAACCATGTCCAGATTCCTTATCGAAAGAAAGGTCGGAAAACTGACCGAGGGCCAGATCGACGCCGGCCTGCGTCTGGCGATGTGAAGGTCGCGGATGATCTCCATGTCAAATGGATCCGGACCTATTACGCGGCGGATGAGGGGAAGATGTATTGCGAGTACGAGGCGCCCACGATCGAGCTCATCTACGAGCACGCCCGCCGCGCCAAGGTCCCGGCTGATGTGGTCCGGATGGTCACCGAGCTCCAGCCCGCCATGTTTCGGTAATCGCTCATCGTAGGGGCGGTTCTCGAACCGCCCCTACCTATCTGGATCCACCCCCCCCACCCCTCCGCAACAATTCCGCAACATCCCCATGTTAGAGTCACCCCCGCGTATCAAGCGATCTCTGTGATGCTTGTTCCAGTCAAAAATGAAAGGGGGTGATGACCATGCCAAAGTTCGTTGCAATCTTTGCCGCCACGCCGGCTGCCGTGAAGCAGGCGATAAAAGAGCTTCCGCCGCGCGCCGATCTGGGGAACGGGATCCGTCAGCATGCCCATTTCTTTTCGGGAACCGGTAAGATGTGCTGCGTCTTTGAGGCGCCGAACGAGACCGTGATCCGGACCTTCCTCAAAGACAAGCCGCCGGGCGATCTTTATCCGGTGGACTATGAGTGGGATCGGGCAACAGGGAAATTTCTTCAGGTCTGAACAAACCATGCCCCGGCCTTAAAAGCTGGGGCACGTCAACTATAAAGGAGGAAAAGAGATGAAACGCATGATAAATCTCATCGCGATGATAGTGATCACCTTCAGTCTCGCGGCCGCATCCATGGCGGACGAAGGCCATAAGATGGGCGGAAAGGGAGTCAAGGGAATGTCGAAGGAAGACCTGATCAAGCTGGCCCTCAGCGCCGCCCCGCCGGAAATTGCGAAGGACGCGGCGGTGATGCTCCCCGGCGAGGACGGCAAGATGATCGAGGCGAAGAAAGGGACGAACGGCTTCACCTGCCTCCCGGACATTCACGGCCAATCCATCCCCGATCCGATCTGCTCGGACCAGGCTGCCGGGCAGTGGATCAATGATCTGATGAGCGGTGTCCCGAAACCGACCAACGCCGCTCCCGGGATCTCCTACATGGCTCGAGGGGGGTGGCATTACGAAAAGAATGGGAGGGTCCTGAAGGAGGATGACCCGGAGGTCAAAAATGCCAAATGGGTGTCGGAGCCGCCTCATTGGATGGTTTTTTGGTCATTCGACTCCGTGGCGAGCGGGATCCCTGCTGCTCCAAACAAGTTCGGGACATGGATCATGTTCGAGGGGACACCCTATGCCCATCTTATGGTGTATCAAAATCCCGTCTGGATCAAGTAAGAAGACAGATCTTGCGTGATCCGATTGGAGGAGGGCTCTGCGATGCGGGGCCCTCCTCCTTTTTGTTTTATGCGGATTCAACCTGCATACGCCTCACGGCGTGCCGATGCTATTCCTCGTGATGCTTTTGTGATAATCTCATGGTAGGCTGTGGGTCGGGTGGGAGCTTTGAATCATGCCTCGTAAAATACTGGTGATCGAGGACGACCGGGACATCGCGCGTCTCGTGGAACTTCATCTGAGGGATCTCGGCTGCGAGGTTCATATGGCTCATGACGGCTCGGTCGGTCTCGATCAGGCCCTCTCCAGGACCTATGACCTGATCATCTTGGATTTAATGCTTCCGAGAATGGATGGGCTGGAGGTCTGCCGGCGGCTGCGGGCCAATCCGCCGTACACGCCGATCTTGATGCTGACGGCCAAATCGTCGGAACTCGACCGGGTGCTGGGGCTGGAGATCGGCGCGGACGATTATCTCACCAAGCCTTTCAGTATCCGGGAGCTTCTGGCCCGGGTCAAGGCCCTGTTCCGGCGCGTCGAGTCGCTGGGGTCGCTTGCGCATCCGGAGGTTCGCAAAACGATCCGGTCGGGTGAGCTCATGATTGACGTTGAAAAGCGCAAGGTGACGCTCCAGGGCCAATCGGCCGAGCTGACCGCGAAGGAGTTCGACCTCCTCCTACAGTTTGCGCTTCATCCCGGCCGGGTTTACACCCGCTCCCAGCTTCTGGATCTGGTCTGGGGCTATGCGCACGACGGGTACGAGCACACCGTCAATTCCCATATCAACCGGCTGCGGGCCAAGATCGAAGAGGATCCTGCCCGCCCCCGGTACATTCTTACGGTTTGGGGTGTCGGTTATAAATTCGCGGAACCCGAAGGGGACGGGCCAAGGTAACGAAATGCTCAAGACCCTCTATGCCAAATTGGCCGCCGTGCTGCTGGGACTGTTCTGTCTCATCGGGGTGTTCTATGTTCTATTAACCCTATTCACCACGCAGATGCATCTACAGGAGGTCAACCAGAAGCTCAACCGCACATTGGCGGAGCATTTGGTTTCCAAGAATATTCTGATGACGGAAGGCCGGATCAACGAAGCGGTCCTGAAGGACATTTTCCACATGCTCATGGTGATCAATCCGAACATCGAGATTTACCTTCTTGACCCGAACGGAGCCATCCTGGCCTTCTCGGCACTTCCCGGAAAAGTGAAACGGCAGGAGGTTTCATTGGAGCCCATTCGGCGGTTTTTGAACAAGAACACAACCCTTCCGATCCTGGGGGACGACCCGCGTGATGTGAGCCGCAAAAAGATCTTTTCGGTCTGTCCGATTCCAGTGGCGGGTCCGGTCGAGGGCTATCTTTACGTCATCCTGAGCGGAGAGGAGTACGATTCCGTCGCGCAGATGCTGCAAGGCAGTTACATACTGCGGCTCAGCACCGGCGTCGTGAGCGGCGGACTACTGTTCGCGTTGCTGGCGGGACTTGTCTTCTTCAACCTCTTGACGCGGAGACTCCGAAGGCTCGCCTCAACCATGGAGGCGTTCAAACAAAGCAATTTTTCGGAGCCGATAAAGCAATCGGTCCATGATAAAGGTCGCTTCGGGGATGAAATCGACCGGCTCGGGGAGACCTTCAATCAGATGACGGACCGCATCGTTCTTCAGATGACAAAGCTCAAAGAGGCCGACGCGCTCCGGCGTGAGCTGGTGGCCAATGTCTCGCATGATCTTCGCACCCCGCTCGCTTCGCTTCACGGCTATCTTGAGACACTGCTTTTAAAAGAAGGGACGCTGACCCCGGAGGAACATCGAAACTATCTTGAGATCGCCACGAAACACAGCGAACGGTTGGGAAAACTCGTCTCCGAACTGTTTGAACTCGCCAAACTGGATTCTTACGAGACCCAGCCTCACGTCGAGCCTTTCTCCTTAAGCGAGCTGGTTCAGGATGTTGTGCAGAAGTTCCAGCTCACTTCGGAGAAAAAAAGGGTCGGGCTACGGGCCGAGCTTCCCAAAAATCTTCCGTTTGTTTCGGCCGACATTGGGCTGATCGAACGGGTGCTTGAGAATCTGATCGAGAACGCGCTCCGGTACACGCCCGAAGGCGGGGCGATTACCATCGCGCTGGTTCTCAACAACGACCGGGTGAAGATCCAGGTGGCCGATACCGGTTGCGGAATCCCGCAGGAAGAATTGCCTTATATCTTTGACCGCTTCTACCGTGTCGAGAAGCACGAGCGGTCGGACGGGGCCGGGTTGGGCCTGGCGATCGCAAAGCGCATTCTGGAGCTCCACGGAAGTTCCATCGAAGCCAGTAGCGTCGTCAATAACGGCACCACCTTTACCTTTCACCTGCCCGTCTATAAACCATAGATCATTCCCTTCTATTTTCCGTGACCGAAAAGTGATCTTTTCGGGAGGATCGCGTGATCTCGGTCGGTTATTCTCCAAACAGAATAGAAGCGGGAGCGCGTTCCATCCGTCTCCCGGAATCAAAAATCAGTTCACCACCAATAAAAGGAGGATCCCAGATGAGAAAGATTACGAAAATCGGTTCAGCCGCGTTGTTGATTGTTCTCGGATTAGCCGTGTCACGCGGGCATGGCGAGATGATGGAAAAAGAAAAAGGAATGATGGGAAAAGAAAGCATGATGGGAGAACATAAGATGGCTCTGATGGCGGATTCCGCCGGCAAAGGGGCCAAGGGAGAAGCGGTGATCAAAGACAGCGGAGCGGGTCAGAAGGAGATCACTCTCCATATGACGGGGCTGAAACCCAATTCGGTCTACACCGTCTGGCTGGTGAACATGAAACCCAAGATGGACATGATCGGCATCGGGGAAGGGGACTACGTCTTTAAGAGCGACGATCAGGGCAACGGGCATTACTCCGCAACCGTGTCTTCCGATGAGTTTCGCAAATGGCAGATGCTTGAGATCGCCTATCATCCCGATGGGGACCCCAAGAATATGAAGAATCATGGAACCGCGCTCAAGGTCGGGCTCATGATGGAGAAAGGTGGTATGATGGAAAAAGGCGGTATGATGATGGATGAGAAGAAGAGAATGATGGAAGAGGACAAGGAGATGATGAAAAAATAATATTGGGCCTGTTAGGGATCAGGCAAGATATGGAGGTTGAGGAACGATCATGAAACGGTTCTGGATGTGTCAGTCTCTGGTAATGGCGGCGATCCTCTTCGCGACCCTCACGGTAACGGCCCGGGCCGGGGAGATGCCCAAGGACGCCACCGCCGATCTGGAAAAGGCCACCTTTGCGGGCGGTTGTTTCTGGTGCATGGAGCATGCCTTTGACAAACTCGACGGCGTCGTCTCGACCACATCGGGCTACACCGGCGGACGCAAGGAGAATCCGACCTACAAAGAGGTCTCGGCTGGAGGAACCGGGCATGCCGAGGCGGTGGAGATCCTGTACGATCCGAAGAAAATCAGTTACGAAAAGCTGCTCGACGTCTTTTGGCGAAACATCGACCCTACCGCGGCCGACCACCAATTTTGCGATCAGGGCAGGCAGTACCGATCCGAAATCTTCTACCACAATGATGACCAGAGGCAACTGGCCGAGCGGTCCCGAGCGGCGATTGAGCGGACCAAATCCTTTAAGGAACCGATCGTGACGAAGATAACCCCGGCCTCAACGTTTTACAAAGCCGAGGAGTATCACCAGGGTTTTTATGAGAAAAACCCGATCCGGTACAAATTCTACCGCCACACCTGCGGACGGGATCAGCGGCTGAAGGAATTGTGGGGGAAATGACCTATGACCCGACGGGTCTTCCTGTGGAGACTAAACCCGACTATAAACTTATTTATCTTCGCACCGAGTACCATTGCGCCCGCTGCGGCGGACATCAGGGACATCGGTTTGATGATGGCCCTCGGCCGACTTACCAGCGCTGGTGCAACAACGGCGTGTCGCTCAAGTTCATCCCCGCTTCTGAACCGATTCCATCCAACTGAATCGGACGCGTCGCCGCCTGCCTATCTATAAAGCCTAAATCGGACACTTTTTTCATTAAAGATTATCCCGTGACCGAAATGTGATTGTTTTGGGAGGATCGCGTGATCTCGTCTGTTTATCATGAACTCAAATGGACAGAGAGAACGCCCCGGATCGGCGTTCCCCGGATCCATTCCAACCACTTTCCATAAGGAGGAAATCCATGAAGCGACTCATCAATTGGCATGTCCCTTTCGTTTCGCTGGTCAGTACGATCGGGCTGTTTCTATTTTCGGTTCTGCTGGCGCTCCCGGGAACGGCCCAGGCCCGTCCCAAAATCACACTGCCGCTTATACAGGGATTCTATGATGGGCAGCAGGTCTTCTACATCAACACAGAAGCCTCTGATCTTGGCCTGGCGACTGCCGATGGCACAACTTTCGTGCCGAAGCTGACCAATGCAATCGCAGTAAACGCCACCGCAGACCTGTTCCATGTCACAAATTTCAGCCAACCCAACATACTCGACTCGGTACCCTACCCTGTCGGCCCGAGTAATACCAACCTTGACTATAGTCCGCTCTGGCAAATCCACCTTGTCGCCTGGCAGCCGGGGTTTACTCCGGAGATCCTGACCTCGGAAGATGCGGTCTTGGCGGCTCAGGCTTCCGGTAAGGTGATCGTGGAGGCGACAAACATCGTGGTCAACTGTCCCATTGTTGCTACCCCCGATGGAGTTCTCCCAAGCGCGATCGAGATCGACGTTGATGATGAAGAGGCGGGAGCGACGATTACGTTGCCGCTCATCAAGGGATTCGCACATGGCAATACAATCTTCTATATCAATACGGACACCTCTGACTCTGCCGTGGCGGCCGCAGACGGGACGAACTTCGTGCCCAAATTGGCCAATGCTCGTGAAAGCGGGGCCGAGGCGGATCTCTATCCCTTTTTCGGCAACACGAATCCAGCCCAGCGCACGGTCGTGGATTCAGCCCCGAATCCGGTCGGGCCATCAAACATCGATCCCGACTATAGCCCGCTGTGGGATGTGGTTCCGGTTGCTTTCACGGACCAGACGCGGAGGTCTTATCCACTGATCCGTTCTGAGGATGAGATCTATCAGATGGTCGCAAGTGGCCAGATGACGGCGGGGCCCGAACCCGGCATCATCGTCAACTGCCCAATCCTGCGCGTGGCTGGCAAATAGCCGGTGCCCTGCCTGGGAAACAGACATAACGGACTCGGCGGCCGGCTCATCTGAGGCCGGCCGCTTTTCCTCTCACCAAAGCATTTTAAAGGAGGATTCCAGATGCGAAATATCCAGAGGATTCACCTGGGTTCTGTACTCTTGGTCATGGTCCTCGGTTTTACAGGATCGCAGAGCCATGGCGAGATGATGGAGAAAGATAAAGGCAAGGAGATGATGAAATGACGATGCTCCTGAGAGGGTTCGTAGCAATCATTTTCGGCATGCTGTTGATCCATTTCGACGAGGCCGTCGCATTTGTTGGCCAAAAGGCCCCCGAGATCATCAGCCCCGTATGGATCAATTCAGATCCCCAATTGCTGAGCGGCCTTCGAGGGAAGGTGGTCATGGTCGAGTTTTGGACGTTTGGCTGCTACAACTGCAGGAACGTGGAGCCCCAGATTAAAAAGTGGCACCAGACCTATGCGGACCGCGGGCTCGTCGTGATCGGAATTCACACTCCGGAGTTCTCGTATGAGAAGGAGGTGGATGCCGTCAAAAGGTATGTCCAAGAAAAAAAGATCCCCTACGCCGTGGCCATCGATAACGACTTCACCATCTGGAATCAATATCAAAACCATTACTGGCCGGCCATTTATCTGATCGACAAACAGGGTGTTATACGGTACATCCGGGTGGGGGAGGGAAGCTATGCAGAAACCGAAAGGATGATTCAGAATCTCCTTGCCGAAGCACAATAGGCAACGGTAAAATGACCTTATCTTATCCTGGCCGGATGATCTGACTGAACACCATCGTACTATGAATTGAATGAATGCGGGCAGGGGAGCTTCAATGTCGGACTCCAATGACAACCGGATCGAGCCCTCTGAAGCACCGGAATCAGAGAATCGTTCAGAAGAGATCAGACCCTCTGCCATTCCATCCGAGTTGCCCGTCACGGAACCGCCGGTTCCCACCGACTCTCACGCTCCGGCTGTCCGCTGGATTTATCGTCATACCGTTCCCGTCCGACTGGCCCATTGGGTCAATGTCCTCTGCCTTCCGATTCTGGTCATGAGCGGTCTTCAGATCTTCAACGCCCATCCGGCCCTCTACCTTGGAGAGCGTTCGGATCGTGACCGGCCGATTCTTTCGCTTGACACGGTTTTTTCCGACTCCGGCGAGATCCGGGGGATCACCGCAGTTTTTGGATATTCGTTCGACACCACGGGATGGCTGGGGGCCTCCAGAGATTCCGCCGGGCAGATTCATCGTCGCGGGTTTCCGACCTGGGTCACGATTCCAAGCCATCAATGGCTGGCGATGGGGCGTCGTTGGCATCTTTTCTTCGCATGGGTCTTTGTCCTCAACGGACTTCTCTTCGGCCTCTACTCCCTCCTCAGCCGGCATCTTGATCGAGACCTGATTCCGTTCCCGAAAGACCTTCGCGGCATCGGACGCGCGGTGCGGGATCATCTTTTGTTTCGCCATCCGAAGGGGGAAGAGGCGGCCCGTTACAATGTACTCCAAAAGCTCGCCTACACCGGCGTGGTCTTCGGTCTGGGGCCGCTGATCCTCTTGACCGGAATGACGATGTCCCCGGGACTCGACGCGGCCTTTCCGGGCCTTCTCACCCTTTTCGGCGGACGGCAATCGGCGAGAACGATCCATTTTGTCGTTTGCTTTGCGTTTGTCGGATTTGTCGCGATCCATCTTTTTATGGTGGCCGTGACCGGGCTTTGGAACAATTTCCGTTCCATGCTGATCGGACGGTATCACATCGCGGAATTGGGAGTCGACCATCATGATCAAGAAACGAATTGACCGTCGGCGTTTTATGATTCGGTCCGCTCAGGCCGTCGGCCTGATGCTTCTGGCCGGTTGCGATAAGCTTTCGCGGTCCGAGTGGTTTCCTGGAATTCTGGGCAGCGCCGAAGGCTTGACCCGGAGAGTCCAGCGTCTCATCACACCGCGAAAGGCGATGGCTCGTGAGTATACCGAAGCCGATCGCTCGGCCGTTTTCCCGACCAACGGGAATATCGATCCGAATAATCCGGACTACCAAGTCTTGGCCAAAAACAATTTCGCCGACTGGAAGCTGACCGTTTCGGGTTTAGTCGAGCGGCCGGCCGAGTTTTCGCTTTCCGAGCTGCGCCGGCTTCCGTCCCGCACGCAGATCACCCGTCACGATTGCGTCGAAGGATGGAGCGCCATCGCGAAATGGAAAGGCGTTCCGCTCAGTGAGCTATTGAATCGGGTTCGCCCTCTTCCTTCGGCGCGCTATGTCGTCTTCCACTGCGCCGATCCGGATGAGTCGGGCCAGAACTATTACGAGAGCATCGATTTCGACGACGCCTATCACCCACAAACCCTCCTGGCATATGCAATCAACGATCAGGTTCTCCCGATCGCGCACGGCGCGCCGATCCGTCTTCGGCTCGAACGTCAGCTCGGCTATAAGATGGCCAAATATATTATGCGGATCGAGTTGGTCGATAACCTGGTGGCGATCGGTGGCGGGAACGGGGGTTATTGGGAGGACCAGGGATATGAATGGTATGCTGGGATTTGAGTTTCCGGCGACACAAAACCCTTGACGGAGCCGACCCATGCTGATCCGAATTCCTAAAGGCTGGGAGATTCCGGACGCGGCCCGGTACAATAATTTTTACGAATTCTCAAGCGACAAGGACGACGTCTATCTGAAGGTTGAAAAATTTTCGGTCCGGCCCTGGACAATCGAAATCTCCGGGCTTGTCGAAAAGCCGATAACCTTCGATCCGGACGATCTGCTCCGATTAATGCCGATGGAAGAGCGGCTCTACCGCCACCGTTGCGTCGAGGCCTGGGCGATGGCCGTGCCTTGGACCGGCTTCCCGATGAAGGCTTTCATCGACACTGTCCGACCCCTCTCGAAGGCTCGATTCATCCGGTTCACGACCTTCCATCCGGCCCGTCGATCAAATCCCTTCACTTGGAACGCCCCCTGGCCTTATACCGAGGGGCTGACGATGGAAGAGGCCGTCAACCCGCTCACGATGCTCGTGACCGGAATCTACGGCCACCCGCTTCCGAAGCAGCACGGCGCGCCGCTGCGGCTGGTCGTTCCGTGGAAGTACGGTTACAAGAGCATTAAGTCGATCGTCCGGATCGAGTTTACGGAACAGCGGCCGCGCACGTTCTGGAATACGGTCATTCCGGAAGAGTATGACTTTCCGGCAAATGTCAACCCCGAGGTTCCCCATCCCCGATGGTCCCAGGCGACTGAAAAGATGATCGGCACCGGCGAGCGCCGTCCGACGCTTCTCTACAACGGCTACGAAAAATACGTTGCCCATCTGTACGCCTGACAAAGCCTATTTATCCCGCTTAAATCAGAAGCCCTGTTTGGCGGGGCCCTTCTCCAGCTTGAAAAAGGTGAGGGTTTCGGAGTATTCTTGAAACCAATGCATTTGACGGCGTCAACCGCCCTCGAAGACGTTTTGCGTTGGAAATGCCCCGGCCTATTCCACTCGGGTCTTCCTTCCGCATCAAAATGCGAATCACGAGGTGATAGCATGGAACTGAATCGTCATCAAATATTCGGCTTGGGGGTTCTTATTATCATGTGCGTTTTTTCAACGGATGTCTTTGCGGAAGAACCTTCGGCAACGGTCGGTCGATTGACACTGCAAGAGGTCGTCGAGATCGCGCTGAGTCATCATCCCAGTCTTCTGGCTGCGCGGGGAGCGTTGCAGGTTCAGCAGGCACGCGTGGGAGAAGCGCGGGCGAACTTTCTTCCCCAGCTCAAACTCCGATCCGATTACAGCCGTGCAACCGCCAATACCGCCCCATCCACGCTTTCGGGAAGCTCCAATACATCTTCGGATCGCTCCAATACGGCGTTTAACAACTACTCGGCCAACCTTTCGCTTGAGCAACTGATTTATGATTTCGGAAAAACCGACGCCGCGGTGGAGTCGGCCCGTGAGAATTTGCAGGGAAGTGATTTGAGTGAAGAGGCCTCCCGGCAAACCGTCGCGGTCAACGTCAAGGTGGCCTACTTCGGTCTCCTGGCGGCCCGGCGCCTGGTTCAGGTCGATGAGGAGACGGTCCGGCAGTTTGAGCTTCATCTTGAGCAGGTCGAGGGGTTCCACCGAGCGGGCACCCGCGCCCGGTTCGACGTCACGAAGGCCGAAGTGGATCTCACCAACGCGCGGCTCGATCTCATCAAGGCGCGGAATGCCGAAGAGGTGGCCCGTGCGACCTTGGCCAACGCGATGGGCCTGCCCGACCGACCGATCGGCGAATTAGAAGAGCTGTTGGGTTTCAAGAAGGTCGAGATCTCCGAAGGTCAGGCCGTTGGGGCAGCGCTCACGACTCGGCCGGAGCTCTTGTCCTTTTCGGCGCAGCGCCGTGCGGCCGAGGCATCGGTTCGATCCGCCCAACGGAGTTATTTCCCGGTTCTCTCCGGCATCGCGGACTACACCTATCGCGGACAGGACTTCCCGCTCGTCTGGAATTGGGACGCGGGGGTGAATCTGACCTTTCCGATTTTCTCCGGCTACCTGACGCAATCCCAGGTCGCCGAGGCTCGCGCCAATTTGGTCGTGATCGGCGCCAACGAAGAGGTCCTTCGGCAGAATATTATCCTGGAAATCCATCAGGCCTTTTCAAACCTCAAAGAAGCCGAGGAACGGGTTCAGACCTCGGAGGTCGTGGTTCGCCAGGCCGAGGAGAATCTCGACCTGGCCAACGGGCGTTTCCAAGCCGGCCTGGGAGCCTCGGTGGAGCGGACCGATGCACAGGTGCTGCTGACAAACGCCAAGACCACCCGGGTCCAGGCTCTTTATGACTACCGGGTGGCCGAGTCCCGGCTGCAGAAGGCCATGGGTCGTAGACAATAATGCGGAGAGAATAATGATGCGTTTTGATCTGTTTGGAAAAAAATGGCTCCTTCTCGTCGGTCTTGTGGCCGTCGTCGTCCTCGCGTGGATCGTCTTCTTTCGGGGCGGTGAGCCGGCCGCGCAGTACAAGACCGCGAAGGTGGGGCGTGGAGAGATCACGGCCGCCGTTTCGGCGACCGGAAAGGTCAATGCGGTCGTCACCGTTCAGGTGGGGAGCCAGGTCTCCGGGACGATCCAACGGCTCTTCGCCGATTTCAATTCCCGTGTGAAAAAAGGCCAGATCGTGGCCCAGATCGACCCGTCCCTTCTTGAAGCCCAGGTGGCGCAGGCCCGTGCGAAGCTGGCGAATGACGAGGCCAACTCTGAAAAGGCGCGGGTCGTCCTGACGGATGCCAAGCGAAACCTCGGCCGGATGGAGGAGCTTCTCACCAAAAACCTGGTCTCCCAGAGCGATAAGGATGCCGCGCAGACGGCCTCTGACTCCGCCCTCGCCGGACAGAAGGCCGCCGAGGCGCAGGTCATGCAGGATCAGGCTGCCCTGAGGCTCGCCGAGACCAATCTTCGTTACACGACGATCCGATCGCCAGTGGACGGGATCGTCATCTCCCGGAATGTGGATGTCGGCCAGACCGTGGCCGCCTCGCTTCAGGCCCCGACCCTTTTCACCATCGCACAGGACCTGACCGAGATGCAGGTGGATACCAGCGTGGATGAGGCCGACATCGGAAAGGTCCGTGTCGGGCAGGAGGCCGAGTTCACCGTGGACGCCTATCCCGAAAGCCCGTTTCATGGGACGGTCCACGACATCTATAATCAGCCGCTCATCGTCCAGAATGTCGTGACCTATGACGCGATCATCCGGGTCAAGAATCCCGATCTTAAACTCAAGCCGGGAATGACGGCCAACATCACGATCAAGGTCGGCCACAAGGACGATGCCGTTAAAATTCCCAATGCGGCGCTCCGTTACAGCCCCCAAAAGGCCTCCGGTCTGGAGGCCCAGTCCAAATCCGGGAAGGCCGACACCGCCAATGTCTGGATTTTCAAGAACGGCAAGGAAGTTCCGATACCCGTGACCTTGGGGCTAAGCGACGGGAGCTTCACCGAGGCGGTCGAAGGGGCGTTGAAGCCGGGCGATGAATTGATTATTGAAAGGATCCGAAAGAACAGCTCATCGCAGGGAGGGAGCAGACCGCCGTTCATGCGGTTCTGATGAAAGTATGCCGCCGCTGATCCAGACCGAAAATCTCTGGAAGATCTATCGAACCGGCGAGATCGAACTGGCCGCGTTGAAAGGGATCTCTCTTTCTGTAACCCGGGCGGAGTTTATCGCCATCATGGGGCCGTCGGGATCGGGGAAGTCAACCTTGATGCATATTCTCGGCTGCCTGGACCGGCCGAGCCGCGGCCGCTATCTTTTAGACGGCGTGGAAATCGGAGGGCTGAAACCGAACGATCTCGCCCGGATCCGGAATCAGAAGATCGGGTTCGTCTTTCAGGGATTTAATCTCCTTCACCGGACGACCGCGATCGAAAACGTGGAGCTTCCGATCCTGTACGACGGCCTGTCGGTCCGCGAGCGTGCCGCGCGTGCTGGCGAGGCGCTGGAACGTGTGGGTTTGGGGGATCGACGATACCACTATCCCAACCAGCTCTCCGGAGGCCAGCAGCAGCGCGTGGCGATCGCGCGTGCGCTGGTGATGCGGCCGCAATTGATCCTGGCCGACGAGCCGACCGGAAACCTGGACACCCGAACCTCGGTCGAGATCATGGCGCTCTTTCAGGAATTGAATCGGGATGGGATCACGATCATGGTGGTGACCCACGAGCCGGATGTCGCACGCTATGCCTCCCGGATCATCGCCTTTCGGGATGGGATCATTCGCTCCGATCGGCCCGTCTCCCGTCACACCGATGCGAAAGAGGTCTTGTCAAAGGGATTGTTTGAATCTTCAAAAGATGCAAGGGGGGAGGTTCCATGAATTTGCTGATCGTCTTCAAGATCGCCGGGAGGGCCCTGGCCCGCAATACCATGCGGTCGGCGCTGACGATGCTGGGAATCATCATCGGGGTCGGCGCCGTCATCGCGATGGTCGCGGTCGGGCAGGGCGCCAAGGCCCAGGTCGAGGCCCAGATCGCAAGCATCGGATCCAACCTGCTTATGGTTTTTCCGGGCAGCACGACCCAGGGAGGAGTCCACGCCGGATCGGGGACCGTGACCACTCTGACGGAGGAGGATTCAAGGGCCATCAAAAAGGAGTTGTCTTCCGTATGGTTGTCGGCGCCGACTGTCCGAACCGTGGCGCAGGTCGTGAGCGCAAACCAGAACTGGTCGACGGCGGTGACCGGCAGCACGCCGGCTTTTTTCCCGATTCGTGACTGGTCGTTTGAATCGGGGAGTCCGTTTACCCAATCGGACGTCGATGGGGCGACAAAGACGGCGGTGTTGGGAAAGACGGTGGCAAACAATTTGTTCGGTTCGCGGGACCCGATCGGCCAGATCGTCCGGATCCGGAATGTTCCGTTCAAGGTGGCCGGGGTCCTCTCGCCCAAGGGTCAATCGGCCATGGGACAGGACCAGGACGATACCGTGATTATTCCCTTCTCAACTCTCCAGAAACGGATCATGGGGGTGACCAACGTCGGGGCGATCCTTGTTTCAGCCAATTCTCCTCTCGAGGCCGCGGTCGCCCAAGAGCAAGTTCGGCTGCTGCTCCGCCAGCGGCACCACATCCCGCCCGGCCAGGATGACGATTTCACCGTCAGAAGCATGAGCGATATCGCCGCCGCCGCCGAGGCCTCCTCCAGCGTGATGACGCTTCTCTTGGGAAGCATCGCATCGGTCTCCCTGATTGTCGGAGGGATCGGGATCATGAACATCATGCTGGTCTCGGTCACGGAGCGGACGCGGGAGATCGGCATCCGGATGGCGGTGGGGGCGCGGGGTCGGGACATCCTTCTGCAGTTCCTCGTGGAGGCGGTGGTCCTGTCGCTGGCCGGCGGAATACTGGGAGTGATCCTGGGCGTGGTCGGTTCTCGGATTGTCTCGGCGTTTGTCCATTGGCCGACCATCATCTCGCTAAGTTCGATCCTGCTTGCGTTTACCTTCTCGATCGCGATCGGCGTCTTCTTCGGACTGTATCCGGCGCGGCGCGCCGCCTCGCTCGACCCGATCGAGGCGCTTCGGTATGAGTAAGGAGGCTTCGTCTTGAAAAAGGGAGGCGTTTCGGAGTATTCTTAAAAAATGAGTTTGACGATGTCCGTCTCCACCGAAGGGGGTTTGCGATGGCAAAACTGAAGAGGCGATTCGGCGTCATCGGCACGGGCAAGATGGGCTCGGCCTTGATCCGCGGAATCTTAAAGGCCCAAGCGCTTCCGTCCGATAAAATCACGGCGAGCGATGCGGATGCGGCTCTCCTTTCGGCTCTGAAAGAGGACGCTGGCATTAAGACGACATCGGACAACTCGGTCGTGGTGAAATCGTCCGAGATCGTCTTGCTGGCCTTAAAGCCGGACATGATCCGTCCGGTCCTTCAGGAAGTGAAGGGCTCACTCACGAAAGACCACCTCATCGTCTCGATCGCGGCCGGCGTGCCGATCAAAGCGATCGAAGAGGTCGTGGGCAGCGAGGCGCGGATCGTGCGCGTGATGCCGAATACGCCGGCCTTAATCGGCCAAGGGGCTGCGGCCTTCAGTCCAGGCAAGAAAGCGACGAGGGAAGATGTCGAGGACGTGAAGGCGATCCTCGAGGCGGTGGGCGTGGCGGTCGAGCTGCCGGAAAAGTATCTCGACGCCGTCACCGGTCTTTCCGGCAGCGGCCCGGCCTTCGTCTTTATGGTGATCGAGGCGCTGGCCGACGGCGGCGTGAAGATGGGCCTGCCCCGGGTCGTGGCGATGCTTCTTGCGGCCCAGACCGTGTCGGGCGCGGCGAAGATGGTGCTGGAAACTAAAAAACATCCCGGAGAACTGAAGGATCAAGTCGCCTCACCCGGAGGAACGACGATCGCCGGGATCTCGGCGTTGGAGCGTGGAGGACTGCGAGCGGCCTTGATCGAGGCGGTCGAGGCGGCGACGAAGCGGTCGATCGAGCTGGGCGGCAATAAATAAGCAAGGCAGCCATCAGGCTTTGCCTGGGGCTGCCGCGGGGTCTGGGGGCATCGGAGGACCTCATCTTTTGTTTGCCGCACGGGCCCCCAGATATAAAAGGAGTGCGCCATGAAGGGCAAAAATTTCATCAACGGGCAATGGGTCGCTTCCGGTTCGGGCGAAATTTTTGAGAGCCGCAACCCGGCGGACCGGGACGACGTCATAGGGACCTTCCCGTTGTCCAACGCGCAGGACGTCGATGGGGCCGTCCAGGCCGCCGAAAAGGCCTTCCCGGCCTGGCGTGCGATGTCACGGATCAAGCGGGGTGAGGTCTTTGACAATTTCGTCCAGCTCATTAAAAAGGACCATGAAGAACTGTCGCGTCTGATGGCGAGGGAATGCGGCAAGGCGATCAATGAATCCCGCGCCGACGTGACGGAAGGCATTCATATGGCCCAATACGTCTTCGGCATAACGCGAACACCGGCCGGGGATGTGATCGCCTCCGAGATCGCCGAGAAGGATGCCTATATGCGCCGCCACCCCAAGGGCGTCGTCGCGGCCATCACGCCGTGGAACTTTCCGTTTGCGATCCCGCTCTGGCTGCTCGGCCCGTCGCTGGTCGAGGGCAATACGGTCGTCTTCAAGCCCTCGGAAGATACGCCGCTGATGGGCGAGAAGGTGGCGGAATACCTGGAACGCGCCGGCATCCCGCCCGGGGTCTTGAACCTGGTTCAAGGCGACGGCGAAGGCGCCGGCCGACCGCTCGCGGCTCATTCCGATGTCGATGTGGTCGCCTTCACGGGATCGTTTGAGGTCGGCTCCGAGATCCGGAAGATCTGCGCCGAGGCTCCTCATAAGATGGCGGTCTGCGAGATGGGCGGGAAGAACGCCGTGATCGTTTTCGAGGACGCCGACGTTTCAATTGCGCTCAACGCGGCGCTGCTTTCGGCCTATAAAACGACCGGCCAGCGGTGCGTCTCGTCCGGGAAGCTGATCGTCCATGAGACGCTGTACCCCAAATTCTGCGAAGAGTTCGTCAAGCTCTCAAGGCGCGTGAATATCGGCGACCCGTTGGATGAGAAGACCTTCATGGGGCCGCTGATCAATGCGGCCGGCCGGAAGAAGATGGAATATTATAACGACCTGGCCCGCAAGGAAGGCGGCCGCATCCTTCTTGAGGGCGGGACGCTCAAGGGAAGGGGGTGCGATAAAGGCTGGTTTGTCTCCCCGTTCGTGTATCAGATGGACTACAACCCCCAATCCCGCGTTCTTCGCGAGGAGGTGTTCGCGCCGAATGTCGCGATCGTGCCTTTCCGAACGATCGAGGACGCGATCCGGATCTACAACGACACCGATTACGGTCTGGCCCTGGCCGTCATCACGGAGGACTACCGAAAGGCCCGGCGAGTGCGGGAAGAATGCGAGTACGGCCTTGGGTATGTCAATCTGCCGTCCATCGGGGCCGAGGTGCATCTTCCTTTCGGCGGCGTGAAGAAAAGCGGGACCGGCATGCCGTCGGCCGCAACACTGATCGACGCCGTGACGCACCGCACCGCCTGGACCGTCAATAACGCCAAAGAGATCAAGATGGCCCAAGGGCTGAAGGCGACGCTGGATTAACGATGGCGTCGTCCAATTCGTACATCCATTCCAACGAAACCCTTCACAGGTACGTCGAGTAAATCCGATATGCATGCATGGATCGTAATCTGGTTCGGGTTGGTCCGGGATTGGGGCTATCTCGGGATCGTCCTTTTGATGGCGATGGAGAGTTCTATCCTTCCGGTTCCGAGCGAGGTGGTCATCCCGCCGGCGGCTTATTGGGCGGCTCAGGGGCGGTACAACTTCTGGGGCGTGATTCTGGCCGGAACGGTCGGGAGTTATCTCGGCGCGGCCGTGATGTACTGGGCCTCCCGATGGATCGGCCGGCCGCTCGTCGTCCGGCATGGAAAGTATTTTTTTATTCCCGAATCAAAGCTGCTTCGCGCCGAGCGATGGCTGGTGCGGTACGAGGCCGGCGGCATCTTCTTCGCGCGGCTCCTCCCGGTCGTCCGGCATCTGATCGGAATCCCGGCCGGGATCGTTCGGATGGATTTCAGGATTTACAGCCTCATGACGATTACCGGCTCGGCCCTCTGGTGCACGGTATTAGCCTGGTTCGGGGCGAAAGTGATCGGCGACCGGCCCGAGCTGCTCAACGATCCTCATCAAATGATCCGGGTTCTTGCCGACCGGTTCCGCTGGTTCGCGGGCCTCGCGCTTCTTCTGGTCATTCTCTATATCGTCGTGATGCGCCTCACCGCAAAGTCCGAGCCCGCGCAGGAAGGCGTGAAATAAACCGCCGCGACAAGGAAAACAAAAGCGGAATGATGAATCATAAGCGAAGCCGCGTTCGATGGCAGATTCTCGGGCTGCTCTTTCTGATCAGCGTCGTGACTTACATCGACCGCGTGAATATTTCGGTTGCGGGAAAAGAGATGATGCCTGCATTCGGTTTATCTTCCGTCCAGATGGGAACCGTTTTTTCGGCGTTTGTTTTGGGATATGCGCTCTTTCAAATTCCGGGAGGCTGGCTGGGCGACCGGTGGGGCCCCCGGCGCGTCTTAACGCTCGCGGTGCTCTGGTGGTCTCTCTTCACTGTTCTCACGGCCGAGGCAGGAGATTTATTTTTCAGTGCGTCTGTCGGCATCTTGGGTTCATTGATTTTGATCCGGTTTCTCATCGGAGTGGGCGAAGCGGCGGCGCTTCCGAATTTTAATCGAACCGTCGCGAACTGGCTGGCGCCATCGGAAAGAGGATTGGGAATGGGCGTCTCGATCGGCGGCATCGGACTGGGCTCGGCCGCGACCCCGCCGCTTGTCGCATGGCTGATGATCCTGCATGGATGGAAGACGGCGTTCTACGTGACCGGAGCGATCGGCCTGTTCGTCGCGGCGGCATGGTATCTTTTTTCCCGTGATGATCCTCGCGAACATCCAAGAGTCAATCCATCGGAACTCGCCTGGATCACCCAGACTTCGGCGGAAGCTCAACCCATCGTTTCATCCAAGCAGGCATTCGGTGAATTGTTAAAAATGCCTTCGGTCTGGTTTCTCACGTTAAGCTACACGATGCTTGGTTATATCGCCTATATTTACCTTTCCTGGTTTTTTCTCTATTTAGTGAATGTCCGGCATTTTACCGTGCTGAAAGGATCTTTTTGGGCCGCCGGCCCTTTTATTGCGATGGCCATCTTCTGTCCCTTGGGAGGTTGGTTGAGCGATGGGTTGACGAAACGATACGGCCATCGCAAAGGGAGAACCGGCGTTGGCGGGGCCGGAATGCTTCTGACCTCTCTGCTGATCTATAGCGGGGCCATCGCCGCGAATCCTTATACGGCGATCTTCTTGCTTTCTTTGGGCGCGGGAATTCTCTACGCCACGGTGGGCGCGTACTGGGCCTCCACGATCGATCTTTCCCATAAACATTCCGGAGCGTTATCCGGTTTGATGAACATGGGAGCCAATCTCGGAGGAACGATCTCACCGACGCTCACCCCGCTGATCGGCGAGCGATGGGGATGGCCGGTTGCACTGACCGTGGCGGCGGGCCTGGCCTTTTTAGGAAGCCTCCTCTGGCTGGGCGTGAAGTTTGACGAGAACAGTTATTATAGAGAAAGGGGATGAACGGGTATGGCGCACAAAAAAATTACGATGGAACACGATAAGAAGATTGCGCTGGTCGCCCACGACAACAAGAAGCGCGATCTGGTTGAATGGGCGAAATATAATCGGGATCTCCTGGCGCACCACAAAATCTATGCGACCGGGACGACCGGGGGGATCCTGGAGCAAGAGCTCGGTTTCAAAATCACAAAGCTTCAGAGCGGACCCCTGGGCGGGGATCAGCAGATCGGGGCCAAGATCGCCGACAGCGAAATCGATTTTCTCATCTTTTTCTGGGATCCGCTCGAGCCGCAGCCGCACGATCCGGATGTCAAGGCGCTCCTTCGCATGGCGGTGGTCTGGAACATTCCGATCGCCTGCAACCGCTCCACCGCCGATTT
Organism: Nitrospirota bacterium; assembly: GCA_016201865.1. Classification (GTDB taxonomy): domain Bacteria; phylum Nitrospirota; class Nitrospiria; order JACQBZ01; family JACQBZ01; genus JACQCA01. The sequence continues at coordinate 3,460 of JACQCA010000053.1, read as the reverse complement.
CATGATCTCCTCCCCATTGATGGACAGTGATTATGAACGTCTGGTGCCGGATTATGAGGGCTATCGAACCCGCAAGCTCGGTGAGGACAAATGACGCAACCTTCATGCGCCTCGCCGCGAAGCCTGAATCGGCGTAGTAGGATCTGGGACAAGCCTTCCTATGATTTCCGATTCAACCGACTAATTCAAAAAGCCCTTCGATTACTTTGGCCAAGTCCGCTTCACCGACTCGCCCGATGCGGCGGCCGAGACGTTCGATCGACAGCGTCCGAATTTGATTGATCTTGACCCAGGAAGGTTTTGGAAGTTTTAAGCCGGTGAGTTGAAAGGTGAGCGGGAAACCGGCCCGTTGGGGCTGGCTGGTGAGCGCCAAGGCGATGATGGTGCCCGAGCGCTCATTAAGAATGTCATGGCTGATGACCAGAACGGGGCGCAGACCCGCCTGTTCATGTCCGCGCGTGAGATTGAGGTCGGCCCAGTAAATCTCGCCTCTTAATATTCGGGCCATGCCTCGTTCTCCGCGGCGAGACTTTCTTCAGCCAGGGCCTTTTCTTCTTTGGGGTCGAGTTTCGCGGCTTCCTCGATGAGTCGGGTCTTGCGCCAGCGGGCCATGCGCTCTTTCACCGCTTCGGCGATGGCCTTGCTCCGATTCGGGTACCTTCTTTCTCGGACCCAGCGGTCAATCTCTTTAACGATCTCATCGTCCAGCGTGATCGCAATTTTTGCGGTAGGCATCCAACACCTCCATTGGTATTCTACTTTATCATACCTGCCCGTAGCGGTCAAGACGCCCTTATCTACAAAGGCGCGTTACTAAACACAAGCGGCCTCTTCATTGACTCCCGTCGTGGTTTGTGTTAGAAATAGCGCATCCACCGATTAAAGAAAGGCAAGTGATATTTCTTATGGGCGGGCATTCGCACTGGTCCACAATTAAACGGAAAAAAGGCGCCGAGGACGCGAAGCGGGGGAAGGTCTTCACCAAGATCATCCGCGAAGTCACGACCGCAGCACGCGTCGGCGGCGGTGATCCCAACGGGAACCCGCGGCTTCGTCTCGCAATCGTCAAGGCGAAGGACGTCAACATGCCGGCCGACAACATCAAGAAGGCGATCCAGCGCGGCACCGGCGAGCTGCCGGGCGTGCATTACGAAGAGGCCGTCTACGAAGGCTACGGCCCCGGCGGCGTGGCGATGCTGATCGAGACCACCTCGGACAATAAAAACCGCAGCGTCTCCGAGATACGGAACCTGCTGGAGAAAAACGGCGGCCGGATGGCCGCCGCCGGAAGCGTGGCCTGGATGTTCCACCGAAAAGGCCGGATTGTGATCGAGAAATCCAAAGCCGACGAAGAAAAGCTGATGAGCCTCGTCCTGGAGGCCGGGGCGGAGGACCTCCGCACGGAGGAGAATGACAGTTTTGAAGTGATCACCTCGGCGCATGATTTCGAGAAGGTTCGGAAGGTTTTGGAAGATCAAAAGATCGAGATGATCTCGGCCGAGGTGGCCTCCGTTCCTCAAAGCTACGTGAGTCTCAAAGGCAAGGACGCCGAACAGATGCTGAAGCTGATGGAGGCGCTTGAAGATCACGACGACGTCCAGAACATCCATGCGAATTTCGACATCCCGCAGGACGTCATGGAAAAGGTGGCCGCAAAGTAAGGAGACAGGACCCTTCATGCGCGTGATCGGGATTGATCCGGGAACCGTTACCACGGGCTACGGGGTGGTGGATGAAGAGAATCACCGGCTTTCGTACGTCGCCTCCGGCTCGATCACGACCGTCTCGAAACAACCGCTCCCGAAACGACTCAAAAAAATCTATGACGAGCTGTTGACCGTGTTCCGATCCCAGAAACCGTCGGCCGTGGTGGTCGAGAACACCTTCGTCTCAAAAAATTTCCAGAGCGCGTTGAAACTGGGCCAGGCCCGCGGCATCGCCCTTCTCGCCGCGGAACAATACGGTGTCCCGGTGTATGAATGCACGCCGACCGAGGTGAAGCTGGCCGTGGTCGGGTACGGCGCGGCACGGAAAGATCAGGTCGAGAGCATGGTCGGCCGTCTTTTAAATCTCAAGGTCGCTCCCGATTCCGATCACGCGGCCGACGCGCTGGCCGTCGCGATCTGTTATCTCCATTCGGCCAAGATCCGCGCGCTGGCCCGCGACTATCCGGCATCGAAGGCGGCCGTATCGCCATGATCGCCTCGCTCACCGGGACATTGAAGCGGAAGACGCCCCAGTCGGTCGTCCTCGACGTTCACGGCGTGGGCTACGAGGTAATGACGCCGCTGACGACCTTCTATCGCCTTCCGTCCGAGAACGAGACGGTCCATCTCTGGACGTACACCCATGTACGGGAGGACGCCCTTCAACTCTACGGTTTTTCGTCCGGCGATGAAAAAAACGTTTTTCTGCTGCTGCTAGGGGTTTCCGGAATCGGGCCCAAGCTGGCGATCAATATCCTGTCCGGCCTTCCGCTGGCCGAGTTGGTCGCGGCCGTCCGAAAAGGAGATATCGCGAAGTTGAGCTCGATCCCGGGCGTCGGCCAGAAAACGGCGTCCCGTCTGGCCTTGGAGTTGAAAGAGAAGATTGCAGCCGTGTCGGTTACGGATGCCGCTGCGGGAGGTCCGGCCGCAGAGAAGGATTCACGCCGGATCGAGGATGCCGTTTCGGCGTTAGTTAATCTGGGGTATAAATCCCCGCTGGCGAAGGACGCCGTCAAGCAAGTGCTGAAAGCCGAAAACGGCGACGCCGATCGGACATGGGAGATTGAGGAGCTGATCAAAGAGTCATTGAAGGTTCTATCAAGGACATAAATGCCCGATCCCATACTGACATCGCAGTTGAACGAGGAGGAAAAGACCTACGAGGCCTCGCTCAGGCCGACTTCATTGACCGAATACATCGGCCAGACGAAGCTCAAGGAGAACCTGACGATCTATATCCAGGCCGCGCGGCTTCGGGGCGACGTACTGGACCATGTCATCTTCTACGGTCCGCCGGGGCTCGGCAAGACGACGCTGGCGCATATCATCGCCCGGGAGCTGGGCGTCAATATCAAGGCCACCTCCGGCCCGGCGCTGGAGCATCCCGGCGATCTCGCCGCGATCTTGAGCAACCTCTCGGAGCGGGATGTTTTTTTCATCGACGAGATCCACCGTCTTCATCCGGCGGTGGAGGAGATCCTCTATCCGGCGATGGAGGATTTTCAGCTCGACCTCGTGATCGGCCAGGGGCCCTCGGCCCGAAGTGTCAAGCTGGCGCTGCCCCGGTTCACACTAATCGGCGCGACGACGCGGGCCGGACTGCTCACCTCGCCGCTTCGCGAACGGTTCGGTGTGATCAACCGGCTCGACTTCTATCAGCTCTCCGAGCTGGAAGAGATCGTAAACCGTTCGGCGCGAATTTTAGAAATCGCAGTCGATGCCGCAGGGGCGAACGAGATCGCGCGCCGCTCGCG
>JACQCA010000051.1 GCA_016201865.1 Nitrospirota bacterium | reverse complement strand
GGCGTGTTTGACCACGAGTGATGCCCGTCAAACTGCGGTGATCGGACAGCCGTCTGTCATGCCGCTTCATTCTGACCTCCAGTCGGGCGTTCTTGTCGCTTATAAATTCTCATTCAATGCAGAAGATTTCTCTCCTCCAACTGATCCAGCCACCCATCACCCGGCCTCTATTAAACGCTACCAGCTCATTTCCATCTACCGGCTTTAATACCCTGACCTCACCTTCTTAAGCAGGCGCTCCTCTTGATGCGAAGAGCCTGGTTAAGCCAAGATTATTTTCTTATCAAAAACTTCATTTACTTTAAGGTCTTTACATGGTTTCTAAAAAACGCAAAAATCTTCATGCAACCGCCATTTTTCTGATCGGGCTTGCTGTCTTTATCCTTTGCCAGGTCCATCCCGCCATTGGCGATGAGCCACATGGTCCGGCAGCGGGGGTTGAGGAGTCCTGCCAGACCACGACACTTCCTTCGGCTATCACCAAGACACCGATGGCGACTAAGTCCGACGGGGCGTCCAACCCCGTAGATCATCTGGTCCATCCATTCACTCCTCTGGATTTTGAGGGAGTCGGATCAGACCGGATGAATGGAAAAGCGGCTCCTCCGGTCTCTTCTCACTGTAGCGTCAAACTGTACAAGCTCATCTGCACATACCGCCTCTAAAGCCCTGTCTTCCTAGCACATCCCTTTTCTGACTTCATGGCATTTCAGAAGAGGGGCCGTGTCGCGTCGTTCCATTTATGGAGATTTGAATTATGAGGAAACAGTCATTTCATCACGTTGCTGTGATTTTCAGCACGGTATGCTGGCTCTGGACGGGGTCTGTGATGGCCCAGGAACAGCCTGTACAGTACGCGATTACCGTGGAAGAAGTTGTCCGAATAGCCCTGCAGCAGAACCTGGAACTCAAGATTCAGGAACAGGATATACGGATCGCTCAGGGTGACCTCATCCAGACGCGGCTGTATCTGAATCCGGAGCTTGATCTGCAGGGGGAAACCGATGCTCCTTTTTCCAATGAAGGCTCCGGCCGATTTTCCGTCGGCCTCAGCCAGACCTTCCTCGTCGGCTCGAAGCGACGGCATCGGATCGGGATTGCGGAGCTTAATTTGGGAAGGACACAAAAAGCCGTTGAGAATGCCCGTCGGCTGCTGATCGCCGAAGTGAAGGAAGCCTTCTACACGGTTCTGCTCCTCCAGGAGAAGCTGAAACTGGCCGATGAGCTCATCGCGCTGAATGAGCGATTGGTTGAGTTAACGGAGGGAAGGTTTCGGGAAGGGTTTTCACCCGAACTGGACCTGAATTTGGCCAGGATCCAGCTTCAGCAGGTCCAACGCAGCCGCGCTGAAATCGAAAAGGCGCTCGCCGATGCCCGCTCCGGGTTGAATGTTCTTCTTGGGCAGCCCGCTCATGCTCCCGTGATCGCACAAGGCGTGTTCAGCGACCGGGAACTCGATCTGGACCTTGCCCGTTTGACGCAGGCCGCATTTTCGCAGCGTGCCGACCTCACGGCCCGGGAGGTAGCTCTGAGCATGGCCGGCACAGCCATTGATCTGGCAAAGGCGGACCGTCTCCCGGACGTGACACTATCCGTTGACTATACCCAGGAGCGGTCGGTCTTTTCCGGGTTGAATTTCACAGATCGCGGCCGTCTGGCCGGCCTGAAGCTGTCGGTGCCGATCCCGCTGTTTAACCGAAACCAGGGGGAGATCCTCCAAGCGAACGTGCGTCGGGAGCAGGCCTCACTGGAGCGTGACCTGTTGCGGGCCCGGATCGAACAAGAGGTGACCAACACGGCGACCCGGCTTCGCGTGGCCCAACAGATACTGACTCGCTCTCGAGAGGCCATCCTACCACTGAGCGAGCGCCATTTCCGGCAGACGGAGGCGGCCTATGCACAAGGGCAAGCGTCCATTCTGGACGTGATGGAGGCGCAGCGGCGATTTTCCGAAGCGCGGCTGGGTTCTTTGGAAGCTCAATATGAGTACAACGTGGCGCTGGTTGAACTGGAACGGGTGATTGGTTTGAATCCAACCCGTCCTGAAACGAGTGGGAGTCAGGAAGGAGGCATGAAATGAGTGAGGTGAATAACCGACCGAGATCTTATCGCGTCATTGGAGTAACGGTGAGCCTCGTTGTTCTGGGCGTAGTTTCGCTCTCTCTGTATTTCTTCTGGCGCGGCGATGGAAAACACCTCGACTCGGCAAGGACGGCCATCCACTCCGACGAGAAGGAGAAAGCGCCCCATACCGATGAGGAGGCAGAGGGGATCCATCTCAGCGAGGAGGCAAAGAGGAACATCGGCCTGGCCACTGAGACGGTGGGAAAGCAGCCGATCCAGACCGTGATCACCGTGAATGGAATCGTCAAGCCTCAACCGCAACGGCTGGCGCAGGTCAGCCCTAAGATCGACGCCATTGTAGAGAAGACGCTGGTGCAGCCCTGGGACCGGGTCAAGGCGGGCCAGGTTCTGGCCGAGGTCAGAAGCCGCCAGTTTGGCAATCCTCCACCCCTGATTGCGTTGACGGCTCCGATGAGCGGACTGATTTCAAAATGGGATGCCAAGGTCGGTGAGGCGGTTGATCCCGGCAAGGTTCTCTTTGAGATCGTCGATCCCTCCGTGGTCTGGGTGGAAGGGGATGTCCCGGAGCACGAATCCCACCTCGTGAGGGTCGGCCAGGCGGTCCGGGTCAGCATGATCGCCCTGCCTGATCAAGTGTTCACCGGAAAGATCGTGCGCATGGGCGGGATGGTTGAACCGGAAAAGCGGACCGTGCACGTCTGGGTCGAAGTGGCCAATCCTGAGTATCAACTCAAGCCCGAGATGTTCGCCCAACTCAACATTGTGGTGGGCAGTGCGTCGACCGTATTGGCGGTTTCCGGGCGCGCCCTCCTGAAATCCGGCGGGGAAACGTTTGTCTATATCAAAAGGGGCGATGAATATCTGAAGCGGAACGTGGTGGTCGGTCAGCAGGATGATCGCTTTGCCGAGATTATTGAGGGTCTCGTGCCGGGGAACCAGGTGGTCACCCAGGGCAATTACGAGCTCATGTCCTCCATCTTTATCAAAGGCGGGGTAGGGGAACATACGCACTAAGCGGAGGAAAGACCATGTGGTCAAAAATTGTTGCCTTTTCCCTCAAAAACTGGTTCCTGATCCTGGCCGCCAGTTTATTGGCGCTCATCGTGGGGTACCAGGTTCTGTCTCGTATGCCGGTGGATGTCTATCCCGATATCACCGATCCCCGGGTGACCATCCTCACCGAAGCCCCGGGCTGGTCGCCTGAAGAGGTCGAGACCTTGATGACTTTTCCCTTGGAGAGCGTCTTTAACGGCATGCCGTACGTCAAGCGGGTGCGATCTTCTTCCGGGATCGGCCTTTCCGTGGTCATTATTGAATTTGAATGGGGGACGGAGATTTTCCGAGCCCGCCAGATTGTGGCCGAGCGGCTGGCCACCGTGAAGCTCCCCGAAGGCTCCGAAGCGCCGTTTATGACGCCCATCGCCTCACGGCTGGGAGAAATTGTGGAATTCGCCGTCACCGATGAGCAGAAGAAGCTCTCCCCATTGGAACTGCGGGATCTTTCCGACTGGGTGATTCGGTTCCGGCTCCAGTCGGCCGGGGGAATCGCCAATATCCTCAACATGGGGGGATTTGTGAAGGAATATCACGTCGTCGTTCACCCCATGCATCTCATCCATTACGGGATCTCGCTGAGGGAAATCTTTGACGCTCTGGAGCACAGCAATGTCAACGCGGCCGGCGGGTTTGCCGAGGATGTTCATCGGGAGTATCTCATCAGGGGCTTGGGCCGGATCCGCGATATCGACGATATCGGCAATGTAGTGGTCAAGACTCGCGAGAATGGTGTGCCGATCTATGTGAAGGATGTGGCCCACGTCATGATCTCCGGCCCGGCTGTCCGTCGAGGCGTCGGCAGCCTGAATGGGGAGGAGGCGGTGTTGGGCCGGATTGTGAAGCAGCCGGGCACGAACACGCTGGAACTGACCGAAAAGATCCAAAGAATCTTCGAGGAACTCAAAGGGGCTTTGCCTAAGGGGGTGACGATCAAAACCGAGTACCTTCAGGCCGAGGTGATCCAGCGGGCGATGCACACGGTGAGGAGCTCGTTCTTTGAAGGGGCTGTGCTCGTGGTGGTCATCCTGTTTGCATTTATGTGGAACCTGCGGGCTTCACTGATTACCCTCACCGCCATCCCCCTTTCCCTGATCCTCGCGGTCCTCTTCATCGCGTGGCAGGGGATGACGTTGAACGTCATGACCCTGGCTGCCTTGGCCACCGCGATTGGTTTGGTGATCGATAATGCCATTATTGTCGTGGAGAATATCCACCGACACCTCAAGGAAGCCAAGCTCGGAGGGGCTGAGACCCGAAAGACGCTTGCGGCAATCGTATTGGCCGCGACAGAAGAAATCGTGGGGTCGGTGGTCTATGCGACCGTAATCATCATGCTGGTGTTTGTCCCCATCTTTACGCTGACCGGGTTGGAGGGGCGGCTCTTTTCACCCTTGGCGATCACCGTCATTGTGGCCATGGGGGTCTCCCTGCTGGTGTCCGTCACGCTCAATACGGCCTTAAGTTATCTGTTTCTCCCCGGAAGCGGCCGGAACCCTCACTGGGAGAGCCCCATCCTTTCCTGGATTAAACGCGGCTACCGGCCTTTTCTCATCAAGGTCCTTCGATGGCCTGCGGCGGTTATTCTGATCGTGCTGCTGATCATTACGGGCGCCGTGGCGCTCACCCCCTTTGTGGGCAAAGAGTTCCTGCCCACCATGGATGAGGGGACCTATGTGATCAATGTCCGGATGCTCCCCGGAACCTCGCTGGAGGAGTCTCTGCGTATCGGCCGGCAGGTGGAGAGAGCGCTGCTTTCGATCCCTGAAGTGGTCTCCACCTCCAACCGGACCGGCCGAGCCGAGCAGGATGAACATGCCGAAGGCGTGAATGTGAATGAGATCCTGGTGAATGTGCTGCCGCCGGAGAAGCGGACGATTTCCAGAGAGGAGTTGCTTAGGAAGGTTCGGGAAAAGCTGGAGCAGTTTCCCGGTGTGGTGACCTTTGTGGGTCAGCCGATCCAGCACCGCATTGACGAGCTGATCTCAGGCGTGACGGCCCAAGTGGCGATCAAGCTGTTCGGTCAGGATCTGGAGGCGCTTCGTTCCAAGGCCCAGGAGATCGCGGGGGTGGTCCGTTCCATCCCCGGAGCAGCGGATGTCCTGGTGGAACAGCAGGTGGACATCCCGCAGCTTCAGATTGAGGTGGACCGGAAGGCCGCCGCCCGGTATGGGCTGTCGGTGGGAGAGATTTCAAAATTTGTGGAGACGGCCTTTAAGGGTGAGGTGGCGACGCAAGTCATCTTGGGCCAGCGGACCTATGATCTCGTGGTGATTATGGATAAAGAGTTCCGGAATGACCTGGAGAAGATGCGCCAGCTTTTGATCGACACCCCGGCCGGTCCGCAGGTGCCGCTGGAGCGTGTGGCACGGATTGCCTATGGCAAGGGGTCCAATACCATCAACCGTGAAAATGTCTCCAGGCGGATCGTGATCCAGTCCAACGTTCAGGGGCGGGACCTGGGGACCTTTATCGAGGAGGTCCGGAAAGCTGTTTCAGAACGAGTGCCATTGCCTGAAGGCTATTATGTGGTGTACGGAGGTCAGTTTGAGGCTCAACAGGAGGCGATGCGAGAACTGCTGCTTCAGGGAAGTCTCGTGATCGTCGCAATCTTCCTGTTGCTCTATATGAGTTTGGGCTCAGTCCGATCGGCCGTGATGGTCATGCTCAACCTCCCGTTTGCGCTGGCGGGCGGCATCTTTGCCGTCTTCTTTTCCGGGGGCGTGCTTTCCATCCCTTCCGCGATTGGATTTATCCTGTTATTTGGAATTGCGATCCGCAACGGGATCATCCTGATCATGCATATTAACCATCTCCGGACCCAAGAGGGCCTCACGCTGGAGGAGGCGATCCTCACGGGGGCTGAGCACCGGGTGAGTCCCGTGCTGATGACGGCCCTGGCTGCGGGAATCGGGATGGTCCCGCTGGCCCTGGCCACAGGCTCCGGGGCAGAGCTTTTGAAACCTCTGGCCACTGTGATCGTGGGCGGGATGGTCACCAGCACCGCCCTAACCCTTCTGGCCCTACCTACACTAGGTATTACATGGTGGAGAAACTGAGCGAGAAATCTCATAATGTGAAAACTGAGTGATCCAAGATGGAGGTGGTCTCTACGAACGAAGGGAAGAAGGTAAGAGTAAAGGTAAGAACCATCCATGCTACCTATACGGGCGACCTGTTTATTCCAAAGATGCGAAATCGCCTTTCGGATGTAATCAATGAACACGATTCTATTTTCATTAACATAACCCGCGTGGAAGTAGAAGGTAGTACGGACAAGATTGAACATCTTCTGTTAAACAAGCACTTGATCGAGTCGATTCGAAGTCTTGAGAAGTGAAATAGCATCAAGCCGGCTAGTAAGGCACTAAGTGAGCAGTTCTTTTTCTAATGACCGCCTATGAGGCGTGGTCGATCGGTTGAAAAACTGGAGGGTGCCATGAAGATGATTTGTGCGATCGTTCGTTGGACGCATCTGAAAGAAGTCGAGCAGGCACTTTTTAAGATCGGGGAAAGGAGTTTTTCAGTCACCAAGATCAAAGGCCTTGGGGAGGAAAAGGGCTATCTGGAATATGATCTGGTGAGCCATCTGAAGATCGAGATCATCACGTCGGAGGGACGGGTGAAAAAGATCAAGGACGCGATTGTGAAGGCGGCCTGGACAGGGGTCCCCGGCGATGGGGTGATCGCCGTGCTACCGGTTGAGGAGTTGACCAAGATCCGGGAGGCCGAAAGACCGAATCGGTTTCCAAAGCGATAGAACATATCATGGGAAATAAAACTAGGAATGTGTGTTTCTTTTTCTGTGTTATACTCTATTCTGCTCGATAATCACCAATTCTCCGGCAGTTGGTCCTATAAGATTTGTGGGTGGCGTCATTGTTTCCTGCAATTCGCTATTCATTCTTTTTAAAAAGCGTTGAACCTTATAGATGGTAACTCTCAATCCAGCTATTTTCAATTAACAATATTTGACCAAGACCACGCAAGCACGGGGGGGCAATTTCACAAAAAAACGGATTGGCATATTATGGAGCTTCAGGGTGGAGATGATTGAACTCGGCTTCTGCCCGTTCATTCCACTGGACAACGCCACGCATCGCATCCTCGTATGATGAAGTGAAGTCGAGGCTGAGGACAATCAATCCGCCAAAACCAGAGGCGATGAGTGGCCAATCACGGTGCCAGGTCAGATTGCTATTTCGATGGGCCGCAACGTAAACGGGTGCTATGACTGCCGCAAGGGTTGCAACGGCTACACCAAGACGAATCAAGCCATTGCGTGTTTCACCAACATACATTTGTCCTAAGCCCGGTATAACTGACCTTGTGGTAGCGGTTGTTTTCGACTTCCACGAAAGAGATTTTGCTTCATGCGCCAGTGTGGAAAGTGGAGAATTGGGATCCTCTTTGATGAGTTGGTCAAATGCTGAATCGGGGGATTCACGCGGCAAACCTCTTGCGCCCGCATTCCGGTAAGCCCAGCCTAATCGATACAATGTCAGTGACTTCAGGTTTGTCGAGGGATAACGGGTGAGAAGAGTTTCCCATAACTGAATTGCACTGTCATAGGAGCGATATCGTAAATCCTGCAACTGGAGTGAGCTGGATAGAGATTGAAAGCCAGGAAAATCCGTAATAGCGGCGGCTCCTTCAGCGAGATAGGGAACCACGCCTTTGGGAGGAGGCTCAAATCGGTACCGATAAAAACTTTCCCCCTGAAGAAACAGGTTTCGCTCCAATGAGGAGGGTTTTATTTCATCGACGATTTTGACTGTATGCTCCAAGCGCTGCTGAGCGTCATTAAAGACTGCATCGTCCGGGCGTATGAGTACCGACATTGAGCAGGCGCTCAAGATAAAAGAAAGGGCCATAGCAGCCATGAGGTTGGTTCTTCTTGGTGAAGCCGAATGTCTGTATTGTTGGAACATCATCAACAGGGTCCGCAAGAGTGATCCTCGTGGCAGTAAGTTCAACAATTTGCTCCTTCGAGTTTTGAAATTGCAATTTTTATTATAGATGAAAATCAACGACTATGTCGCCTTCGTTCCAAACCAACGTAAATATATCATTTGAGATCTACTTCCACAACCCCTTTCCGGTTTCCCTATCCTCGCGCTCAACCTGCCTGACAACATCAAAAAAAGCTTGGATTTCTTCCTGAAATCCACAAGATCGGGCTCTTCGGTCGGATACTGGATTATAAACGCCATTCCGCGCATTTTTCTGTTTTCGAATCCAAATCCCTGCAATTGCCCCTTGCCGGTCTTTTGCGGTCTTGATAAACATCATGATTGACTTGCTATATTTAGCAACTTGAGATATACTTGAACACAAGATGAGTCAACGCCGCAGCTACGCCGTGAACATGGTCGTCAACGGCCGGAAAATAAAGGAGGTCATCATTGATCCGCACTATGAATCCAGGCATTCCGATATTGACGATGCCTTGATTTTGAAATTGGTCGGATACTTGAACGGGCGGGAGTTTCTGGCGGAGGAAAAAGACGGCGAATGGGAATATTTCATGCTCGACCGGATTGAGCATGGAGGGAAGTTCTATCGCCTCGTCTGGTGCATGGGGGATCGCTCCTCATTGATCGGGGTCATTAACTGTTTTCGGAGATAAATTCATGAAAACCAAAAAGAGACAGGTGAATTTTCCGGACGAAGCGACTCTGAAAAGGGTCCGCGAGAAGCTGTCTGATCCGAACTACACGGGCGGCAACATCGCATTGCCTGCGAAAGCTTCGGAGACAGATCGAGCCAAGTATCAAATATGCCAGCTGATTGCCCGGTACCAGAGAGAGCATGCCCTTCTTCAAAAGGAGATTGCCACCCAAATTGGTGTCGATGAATCGCGTATCAGCGATATTCTTCGAGGCAAGATTGAGGGTTTTACTCTGGATCGGCTTATTGGTTACGCAGAGAAACTGCATCTAGGTTTAAAGTTGCAAATCGTCGCGGCCTAGCCTAATCCATTTAGAAGGCTTGTTCTCCAATTTTCTTGGGTGGCTCTATTTAGGTAGGGGATACGATGCATCACGGAGATGTTTCACCTGAGATCGCCCAAGGGCTGCTCACTCTCCAAAAGAGTATTGCAGCCGCCAAAATCCCGCCGTCCAAGCTCGACGAAACCATCAACGTTGCGGTCTGGAATATCCGGGAATTTGGGAAGGTGCGTCGCACCGATGCGGCCATTCACTATATCGCGGAAATCCTGGGTCAGTTCGACCTCATAGCCCTCGTCGAGTTGCGAAATGATCTTACTGACCTCGGTCGGGTTTTGCCTATCCTGGGGCCGAGTTGGGACGTGGTGTATTCGGACTGGATTGACGATCCCGGCGGCAATAAGGAACGCACGGCTTTTCTGTTCGACCGTCGCGCCGTGACGTTCAATGGGCTGGCGGCGGAAGTAGACGCGCCCCGCAGCAAGGATAAATCGGAATACCTTACCTCGCAATCCTTCGGGCGGGCAACTTCGATTTCATCGCCATCGCCACTCACACACGCTGGGGCGATAGCATTGAGGGCCGCCAGGCCGAGTTGCAAATGCTCGCCGACTGGATCGACCACCGGTTTAAAGACAAGTTCGTCGAAGACCACGATCTCATCGTGATGGGCGATTTTAACGTTCCCAAGATGGGCGACAAGCTATTCAGCGCCCTGACAAGCCGCGGTCTCCAAGTGCCGGACGCACTCCTGAACCTCAAGGCAGGCGACCAGGTCATTGGGGGTTCGAACTGAGGTTCCCTCTGTTTTTCGTCTTCCAAGGCAAGCGGTTCATGCTACCAGTTTTTCTTCATACTGTCCACGTATCC
>JACQCA010000046.1 GCA_016201865.1 Nitrospirota bacterium | reverse complement strand
TATGCTCCGGGGCCGGCGTCGTGCACGCCGGGGACCGAGCGCGGCTGGCAGCAGTCGCTCAACTTCATCGCCTGTCTCAACACCAACGCCTATCTCGGCTACAACGACTGGCGTTTGCCCAACGCCGTGGAACTGGAGAGCCTGGCTCATCTCGGCGTGGCGGACACCGCTGCATGGCTCAACGGTTTGGGTTTCACCAATGTCCAGTCTGTCCCGGCCAAGCCTCCGTATTGGTCCTCCACGACTGACGCCAGCCGGCTGGACTACGTCTGGACCACCAGTCTGTACAATTCCGCGACGGCAACCAGCTCTAAGATCAATAGCTTCAATATCTGGCCGGTGCGCGGCGGGCCGTAGCATTAGCAGCGATTACAGATACCAACACGACTCTGAATCAGCAGGCGCCGTAAATGGCGGCAGGAGGGGGTATACTGACTTTTGTTACACTGCGCGGAATGCGTTATAGGCGGCCTTGATCGTCTTTTCAATATCGGCGTCGGTATGGGCGGTCGAGAGAAACGCGGCCTCGAACTGGGACGGCGCCAGGTAGATTCCTTGATCCAGCATCGCCGTAAAAAATTTTCCGTAAGCCTTGGTATCGGAGGTCTTGGCCGTTGCATAATCCGTCACGGTTTGCTTCGTGAAGAAAAGAGTCATCAACGAGGCGATGCGCGCGCCGAACACCGTCGCGCCGGCCTTCCGCGCCGCGTCGGCCAGCCCCTCGGATAAATCTTCCGACCGCCGCTCCATCTGTTGATACACGGCCGGTTTGCTCAAGAGTTTTAGCGTTTCGATCCCGGCCGTCACGGCCAGCGGATTGCCCGAGAGCGTCCCAGCCTGGTAGACCGGCCCCAGCGGCGCGATCCGTTCCATGATGTCCCGTCGGCCCCCATAGGCGCCGACCGGCAGCCCGCCGCCGATTATTTTCCCAAGGCAGGTAAGGTCGGGCGTGACGCCGAATCGTTCCTGCGCTCCGCCGAAGGCCAACCGAAAACCGGTGATCACTTCGTCGAAAATCAGCAGGCTGTCGTATTGGCGTGTGATGTCGCGCAGGCCCTGAAGGAAACCTTCTTTCGGCAGTATGACGCCCATGTTGGCCGCGACCGGTTCCACGATCAGGCAGGCGATTTCCTGTCCATATTGCTCGAAAATTTTTCGCACGGCCGAGAGGTCATTGTACGACACGGTGAGCGTGTGTTTCGCGAGATCGGCCGGAACGCCGGGGCTGTCCGGAACCCCAAATGTTGCAAGGCCCGAGCCGGCCTTGACAAGCAGGCTGTCGGCATGGCCGTGATAGCAGCCGTCAAATTTGAGGATCTTGTCGCGGCCGGTGAAGCCCCGCGCGAGACGGATCGCCGACATCGTCGCCTCCGTGCCGGAGGAGACCATCCGGATCAGTTCCATCGAGGGAAAGGCCTTTTGGATCAGCCCGGCCAGTTGAACCTCAAGCTCGGTTGGTGCGCCGTAACTGGTGCCCTTCGTCGCCGCCGCCTTGATCGCACGAATGACTTGCGGATGGGCGTGACCCAGAATCATCGGGCCCCAGGACAGCACGTAATCCAGATAGGCGTTTCCGTCCGCGTCCCAAATTTTAGAGCCTTTGGCCTTCGAGATAAAGAGCGGACGGCCGCCCACGGCCTTGAAGGCCCGCACGGGGCTGTTGACCCCGCCGGGGATCAGCCGAAGCGCCTGTTCAAACAGTTGTTCGGATCGTTTGTGTTTCATCGGTGAGACGTTATTGTAAGGTGAAGGGCGACTGAAGTCAAGGCGGGATCGCAGGCGGCTCCCGACCTTCGCTCACCGCGCAGCCGCAACAATTGTACTGCATCGTCCATGGTCTGCCGTACGGAATGGGTCGTGGGCGAGAGATCGATAAACGTCGGTAATGTATCATGAACTGCGGATCGGTGCAGTGGGTCATTCCCGCTCCGCTTGACTTGACAAACCAGGGTTTTGGGATATCTTTTTAACATGAGGCCGAGATATCTACTAGAAATTGTGGGGGTCCTTCTGATTGCCGCTACCGGCTGTGCAGGTGTCACGGCATGGGAGGGTTTTTCCAGTACGGCCGGTGGCCCGGTACCACCAATTGTGAATCTTCAGGAAGAGGTGGTCAAGGCCGCCCGATCGTTGGTGGGAATGTCTTGCCCGGAAGGCCGGCCGGAGCCCACGGAATTTGACTGCAACCGGTACATCCCGGATGTCTATCATAAAGCGACCGGCATCACGCTGCCGCCAAAGCCGGATGACCTGGCCAAGTCCGGCAGGCCTGTTACAAAAGAGGAGCTTCGGCCGGGGGACATCGTCTACTTCACCATCGAGAGGGAAGAATCGGTTCACCCGGGGATCTACATCGGCGGTGGTGATTTCGTCCACGCTTCCAATTCCGGCGGGGTGGTCGCCATCCAGAGCCTGGATCAGGATTACTGGAGAATCCGTTTTCTCGGCGCCCGCCGCGTACTGCGTGGCGGGTTTCAGAGCTGAACCCCTTTCGAGCGCCGCTACCTGTCGAGGATCTATTCCACAGCCCCGGCCCCTTTAAGAAAATTTATGGCTTCGGTCCGTTTCTTCTCAACGGCCAAGCTAAGAGCCGTCTTCCCATCGTTATCTTTGGTATTGAGATCGGTACCCGCGCCTGCCAAGAGTTTTACCATCTCGATATTGCCGTCTCCGTGTTTGAGCGCCTTGATCAAGGCCGTTTCTCCTTTTGTGCTTTTTGCATTCATGTCCGCTCTCTTTTCCAGGAGAAATTTTGTGGTTTCGACCTGATTGTTTGCCGCGGCGTACATCAGTGCCGTGATTCCCCAATGAGCTTTTGCGTTGATATCCGCGCCTTTCTCCAGCAGAGCCCGCGCGGTATCCGTATGGCCGTTCTTCGCGGCCATCATCAGTGCGGTATGGCCGTCCTGATCCTCCACATTCAGATCCGCACCCTTTTCCATCAGAAGACGAGCGGTGTCGGTATGACCGTTCCAAGCGGCCCGCATTAAGGCGGTTAGCCCGGCATCATTCTTTTGATCGACATTTACGCCACGCTTCAGGAGCACTTGAACGGCATCGGTGTCGCCTTTCGATGCGGCCTTGTTCAAGGCCGTATCACTTGCACAGCCCGCAAGGGCGCTCAATACGACGGTCGAAAAAACAATGAGAAAAATTATTTTCATGGCATCCTCCTAACCCATAACCCCCGATCCGTGGGCCGGCGCGGAGGAGGGGGGTAATGGTACGATCACGATCCGGCCGAAAAATGATGTTCCGAGGGGATCGGGTTCGGCAATTCCCCGGATGTTCCGTAGGTCACCACGATTTCGAGATGATCTTTGAGCTCCAGCAGCCTCGGGTCTCCCGCCACCGCTCGACCGTCCAGAAAAACCTTGATCGTGTTTTGCGGGTCCTCGCAATAGGCGCCGATGCATTTTGAACTAAACCGGACTCCCCAGATGTCGAAAAACTGTCCGAGATTGTAGGACTGAACCGTCGGGGATTCGATATGGACTTCTCCCGTGGTGTCGTGGGTATGGACGGGCGTGATAAATCGTCCCGACACATTGATTCCGATCATGGCGGGGACCGACACGAATTTTCCTTTGATAAACAGATCGAGATGCTGATGCGCGTGCATGGCGCTGCCTTCTTCCAGAAGGGCGGGCAATCCGATGATCTTCAGTCGATCCCGGAGATGGTTCATCTCAGGCCGCCATGGCGCTTCGCTCATCTGAATGCCGGGCAACGTGTCGGCATTCACCGGGACCGTCAAGGCCGGCTCCGTATTTCCACGACGATTCGAGTAGGCATAGACAATTCCCAGCAAAACTAAAAATCCGGCAACCATAAAAAGCGTCTTATTGGCCGAACGACTCTTATTTTCACGTCCCGTGGTTTTTTGTTTGGATTTATCCCTGTTTTTTTTACCCATGTCGCTGTGGCTCCCCGGTCAATTGTGAATGACTGATAATAATATACTGCCTGAGCGATTGCAACCTCAAACCCTCATCCGGCTGGCGGAGGCCCGATGGCATTATGAGCGGGAGGGGAATATAATCTGCCCATGATCCCACGGGTATTGACCCCAGCCGTGAAACGGACTCTTTTTCTTTTCATCCTAACCCTGGCCGCACTCCCGAACGCTCCGGCGCTCGGGCGCGAGACGGGGTCTGTCGAAACGGCCGAAGTGGTCATCCATTATGATGAACCCCTGGGCGGCGTGGCGAAGGAGACGGCGGGGTCCTACCCGGAGATCCGGCGGAATCTTGAGAGCCGATTGGGATGGGACCTGGGTTACCGGCCGGAGATCATGATCGTCAAGGACCGGGAGGCTTTTGTGGAGATGGGGGCCGGGGGGTACGCGGTCGCCTTTGCCGTGCCCCGGCGGGGCTTGATCGTCATGGACAACTCCAGGGTGCGGATCGATCCCTTCAGCCTTGAGCCGATCCTGACCCACGAACTGGCCCATCTCATCCTTCACCGCCATATTCCGAAGGACGCTCTTCCCCGGTGGCTGGACGAAGGGGTGGCCCAGTGGGTCAGCGGCGGAGTCGCCGAGATCGCGCTGATGGAGGGAGCCGGCCCACGGCTCAGACAGGCCGTTCTCTCCGGGCGATGGGTTTCATTCCGCTCCCTGGCCGGGCGATTCCCGGCGGACGACCCGGCCCTGTCCCTGGCGTACGAGCAGAGTCGGAGCTTCGTGGAGTTTATCGTCCAGCGGTACGGAAGCGAGGGGCTGCTTCGGATCCTGGGCGGCTTAAGGGATGGGAAGCGGATCGAGGCCGCCGTTGAGGAGGCGGTGTCGGTTTCCTTTGGGGAGCTTGAGGCCGCCTGGCGGGACCACCTCAAACGGCGGGTGACCTGGATCGTCTATCTGAGCAACCGGCTCCCGGCCATCCTCTTCTTCCTTGGGGCGGTCCTGACCGTTCTGGGATTCATCCGGTTCCTGATCCGGAAACGAAACTACAAAGACGAGGACTGGGACGAGGATGAACGATTCTCAGGCTGACCCCCCAATCCGTCGGCAGGCGCGGAGGAGGGGGTATGGTGATGCCAAACTCAAGACCTGAGCCTCGCCCTTGGCTCTGCTTTGATCCATGGTTCATGAAGGAACCGCTTCAGTGCCACGGCGCTGTTGTGTTTTCCATCGCGCGCCG
>JACQCA010000044.1 GCA_016201865.1 Nitrospirota bacterium | reverse complement strand
GCAACCGCTGCAACTCCTTCATGCTCATGAGTATCCTGTCCTCTCTGACCATCCTGCCCTCCTAATTGGAGCAGGGAGTCTATCAGTAAGAGGACATTTCTACTTTGGCAGAACCGGACATTATCACTTTGGGATGACAGGCTTGATTTCGCCGCGGCATCGTGATAGAAATTGACCATGGCGGTTCTTCCGATACGAGAACACCCGGATGCGGTGCTGAAAGAAAAAGCCAAACCGGTCGCCGAATTCGACGACGAGCTGCAGGCGCTGATCGACGACATGTTCGAGACGATGTATGCCGCACCGGGCTTGGGTCTCGCCGCGCCGCAGATCGGCCGGTCGCTGCGGCTGTTCGTGTACGACCTGAAAGAAGGGGACGATCATCCCCGTCACACCGGCGTCCTGATCAATCCGGAGTTCGTCTCAAAATCGGGGACGCAAACGGGTGAAGAGGGATGCTTAAGCGTTTCGGATTATCGGACCCAGGTGGCTCGGGCGAATAAAGTCGCCGTCAGGGGGCTCGACCGAAACGGAAAAGAAATTACGGTCGAAGGCGAGGGGCTGATGGCCCGACTGCTCCAGCATGAGATGGATCATCTCGACGGAATGGTGTTCGTGGACCGTTTGAGCAGTCTGAAACGGCAGATGTATCTCAAGCGCCTCAAGAAGCGCATAAAGGCTGAAGCGAGATAATAGATGAGACTGATCTTCATGGGAACGCCGGAATTCGCGCTGCCCAGCCTAAATGCGCTGCATCAGTCGGGACACGCGATTCTGGCCGTCATCACTCAGCCGGATCGGCCCAAAGGCCGCGGGGGGCGTCTCGCGCCTCCGCCTGCAAAAGTGATGGCCGAGCGGTTCGGACTGCCGGTCCTTCAGCCCGACACAATCAAAGACCCCGCCTTCATCGGCCATCTCCGCGATCTCGGCCCGGACGTCATCGTGGTCGTTGCGTTCGGCCGGATCCTTCCGCCCGAAATCCTCGATCTGCCTCCGCGCGGATGCGTCAATCTCCATGCCTCGCTTCTGCCAAAATATCGCGGCGCCGCTCCGATTCAGTGGGCGATCATCAACGGCGAGCCGGAAACCGGAATAACGACGATTCGGATGGACCCCGGGATGGATACAGGCGACATCCTCCTTCATGAGCGGGTCTCGATCCTTCCGGAGGATACGGCCGGAAGCCTCTCGGTCCGGCTGGCCGAGCGCGGCGCCGACCTGTTGCTCCGTACGCTGAAGGGGATCGAGGCCGGAGACGTTGTCCCGATTCCGCAGGATCATTCCGCGGCAACAATGGCGCCCATGCTTGGGAAGGAGTCGGGCGAGATTGACTGGGCCCGGCCGGCCGTTATGATCGTGAACCGGATCCGCGGGCTTTCCCCTTGGCCCGGAACCTACACCTTTTATCAGGATGAGCGCTGGCGTATCTGGAAAGCGGCGCCGGAGGATAAAATGAGCGATGAAACGCCTGGGACGATCCTTAAAACCGGACGGGAGGGGGTTTCGGTCGCGACGGGTCAGGGCCTTCTCGAGATTCTGGAGCTCCAGCCGGAGAACGGCCGACGGATGAGTGTGCGCGAGTTTTTAGCGGGGCATTCGGTCGAGCCGGGCGTGGTGCTGGGTCAATGAAGTTGCATTAAGGTCTTGGGTTCATGTAGAATTAAAACATGCTTTTTAAATTCTGAAGGAGGTTTTTTAAGGTCATGTACAAACTCAAAACAACTTTTTTCCTCGCATCGCTCGCTGTTTTGTTCGTCGTGGTCGGCTCCCTGATCGGGGGGCAATCCGGCGCCACGGTCGCGTTTGCGATCGCCCTCGTCATGAACGTCGGGGCTTACTGGTTTTCGGATAAGATCGTGCTGAGGATGTACGGGGCCAAGCAGGTTTCGGAGGCCGATGCGCCGGTCCTGCACCGGATCATCCGGAACCTGGCCACGCGCGCTCAACTGCCGATGCCGAAGGTCTATCTGATCGAGAATGATGCGCCCAATGCCTTTGCGACCGGCCGTGATCCGGCCCATGCGGCCGTCGCGGCGACCACGGGGATCCTTCGCGTCCTGACGGAAGAAGAGCTGACGGGCGTGATGGCGCACGAACTTTCCCATGTTGCCCACCGCGACATCCTGATCAGCACTGTGGCCGCTACGATCGCCGGCGCGATTTCCTACCTGGCCCAGATGCTGCAGTGGTCCATGCTCTTTGGCGGAGGGGACCGCGAAGAGCGGCATCCGCTGAGTTTTGTGGCCGAGATCGCCGTGATGATCCTGGCACCGATCGCGGCGACGCTGATCCATCTGGCCGTCTCGCGCTCGCGTGAATACGACGCCGATGAGGGGGGCGCGAAGCTTTGCGGCCAGCCCCTGATGCTGGCCGAGGCGCTTCGGAAGCTTCATCTGGGCGCTCAACGGATTCCGATGCAGGCCAATCCGTCCACGGCCCATCTGTTCATCGTCAGCCCGTTGACGGGGGGCGGCGTACTGTCGCTCTTCTCGACGCATCCGCCGATGGAGGCCCGCATCGCGCGGCTTGAGGCGATGGCCGGGATCCGTCGGGCGGCATAAGAGGCCGCGATCAAACCCGATGCGCGGGGAGCAGCCTGGGATATCCTTTGTCTTGTCGAAGCGGCGAAGCAGGCCGACCTCGTTCTGGAGCGCGGGCTCCGTTCTCCCGGTTTAAAACCCCTTGACCGCGCCTTCATCACCGAACTGGTCTATGGCGTACTGCGCCGGCGGAGCTACCTGGACTGGGCGATCGGCCGATTCAGTACCCACCGCCGCCGTCAATCCGTCAAACTGAAAAATCTACTGCGGCTGGGTGCCTACCAGATTCTGTTTCTGGATCGGGTGCCGGCCTCGGCCGCCGTCAATGAGTCAGTCCGATTAGCCAAAACACTTGGGGAAGGCGCGATTGCCGGATTTGTGAATGCCGTTCTGCGGGCGATGGCGCGTGCCGAAACGATTCCGCTTCCGGCTCCGGCCGACGATCCGGTCCTCCATCTCTCGGTCAAATATTCCCATCCCGAATGGCTTGTGAAGCGATGGCTCCCGAGGCTGGGGGCGGAACGGACCGCCGCGCTCTGCGCCGCGAATAATGAGATTCCTCCGGTGACGGTTCGTGTCAATACGCTTCGAACCACGCGCGATGCATTGTCGGCCGAGTTAAAACGGGCCGGAATCGAGGTGACGTACTGTCGGGTTTCATCGTCCGGCCTGATGCTTCGAGGCGTTGCGCATCTCACCGAGTTGCCGGCCTATCAACGAGGGGATTTCTATGTACAGGATGAGGCGGCGCAGCTCGTCGGTCTTGCGGTCAATCCGAAACCTGGAGAACGCATACTGGATGCCTGCGCCGCGCCCGGTGGGAAGAGCACGCATCTGGCCGAGTTGATGGGCGATCGGGGTGAGGTCGTGGCGGCGGATGCCGGCGCGAAACGACTGGAGCGGATTGTCGAGAACGCCGGGCGTCTCAGTCTCGCCTCGATCCGGCCGATCGTGGCAGATCTAACCGGCGATCCGGCTCCTCTCGGAAAAGCTCCGTACGACCGGATACTGGTCGATGCCCCGTGCTCCGGACTGGGAATCCTGCGACGGAATCCGGAGGCCAAATGGTACAAAGCCGAGGCCGTGATCGGGACGATGGCCGCAGCCCAACTTAAAATCCTGGCGGCGGTCGCGCCGCTCTTGAAACACGGCGGGCTGTTGGTGTACAGTACCTGCACCACCGAACCGGAAGAGAATGAAGCCGTCATCGGGGCGTTTCTGGCAGGGCATCCCGATTTCCGGAACGTATCCCTTCAATCGCTCTGGCCGGAATCGCCGGAGCTGATCACGCCGGAGGGCTACCTGAACACGTTATTGAATCCGTATCAAATGGATCAGTTCTTTGCCGCAAAACTGATCCGTGCGACGAAAGGAGCGTGAGCCGTCATGACGCCGCCCAAGTCCAGAAAAATAGCCCCGTCCATCCTCTCGGCCGATTTTGCCCATCTGGCAGATGAGATCGCCAGAGTGACCGAGGCCGGCGCCGACATGATCCATGTCGATGTGATGGACGGCCATTTCGTGCCGAACTTCACGATCGGTCCGCCGATCGTGAAGGCCATCCGAAAAGTAACCCGGCTTCCGCTGGACGTCCATCTGATGATGACGAATCCGGACGATTTCATCTCCGACTTCATCAAAGCCGGCAGCAACTACATCACGGTTCATGTCGAGACCTGCCCTCATCTCCATCGGATGATCCAGTCGATCAAGGAAGAGGGCGTCAAGGCCGGCGTGACCTTGAATCCCGCGACGCCGCTCTCCAGCGTCGAGGAGATCTTGGGCGAAGTGGATCTATTGCTGATCATGTCGGTCAATCCCGGATTCGGCGGACAGAGTTTTATACCGTCTATTTTGGAAAAACTCCGACGGGCCCGAAAGATGATCGATGAGCGCGGCGCAAAAGTCGAATTGGAAATCGACGGCGGGATCAAGGTCGAAAATGTCGCGGCCATCGCACAGGCCGGCGCGGATATCTTCGTCTCCGGCTCGGCCATTTTCCAGAGTAAGGACTATAAAGACACAATCCAGAAGATGCGAACCGCGATCGGGTAAATCAGGAAACGCGCCATGGCCGATGTGACAATCTATCATAATCCACGCTGCGGGACGTCCCGAAAGACATTGGAGCTAATCCGTAAGAAGGGGATCGAGCCGAAGATCGTCGAGTATCTTAAAACGCCCCCGACCGAGAAAGAGTTGGACACGATCTTAAAGCTCCTCGGCCTGGAGCCGCGCGAGCTGATGCGGACGAAGGAGGCGGTATACTCACGATACCGGTTCGACAACCCCAAACTCCGGCGCGCCCAATTGATCGCCGCGATGGTCCGGCACCCGATCCTGATCGAGCGGCCGATCGTGCTGTCAGGCGGCCGCGCCGCCCTCGGCCGCCCGCCCGAAAACGTCGAGAAAATTCTGTAAGTCATCCTGCCTTGACAAAATCCCGTCCCGTCGGTATTGTAAAGGCCGAACTTTTTTATCGATAAGGATTCATGTCACAAGAAATTACACAACTTCTATCCGGCCTCCATCCGCTCGAGCGTAAAGTACTTTCAACGCTCAAAGTCCGTCCCATTTTGTGGGATCACGAGCTGATGCAGGAGACCGGACTGGATGAGTCCCGTCTCTCGATGGCGCTCGGATGGCTGATGACGAAAGGCGTCGTCAAAGTCGCGGATGAAAAAGCGACCACTTTCGTGTCCATTACTGAGCTTGGCAAAAAATACAGGGAACATGGAATGCCGGAGAAGAGGATTCTGAACGATATTCAGTTGGGCAAGAAACTGACGATCAAAGACCTCCGCGAGCGGTCCGATATGGACCCATCCGAAGTCAGCACGGCGATTGGAAATCTGAGGAGCAAAGATCACGAGATCGTTCGGGTCGGCCAGGGCGGGCTGTTGGAGCTTACGGGAATTCCATTGCCGGATTCTATAGAGCACGCGCTTCCCTTGCTTTTAGCGATGCTGGCCTCGTCCAGTGGACCGATGAATCAATTAGAACTTTTGGATGAATCGAAGCATCTACTAAATGATATTCTGGAGAAGAAATGGAAAACACGTGGTGTCGTCAGGCAGCATGAGAAAAAGTCGAAGCGGCTGGCACTGACCGATCTGGGGTACGAACTCGTCAAGCGACTAACTTCTGAAGTAGTTAGTGAGGAAGCGGTATCCCAGCTCACGCCGGAATTGCTCAAGGACGGAGCGTGGCTTGGAAAGTCGTTCCGGAAATACAACATCGGCCTCAAACCGTCCCGCATGGCCACCGGACGCAAGCATCCGTACCGCGAGTTTCTCGACAGCGTCAAAACCAAATTGGTCTCGATGGGTTTTGAAGAGATGCGCGGGCCGCTGGTCGAGTCCGAATTCTGGAACAGCGACGCGCTGTTCATGCCCCAGTTCCACCCGGCGCGGGACATCCATGATGTCTATTTCGTGGACCATCCCAAATCGGTCCGGTCTTTGCCCGAACCGCATACGTCTCAAGTCGCTAAGACCCACGAAACGGGATGGAAAACCGGCTCGCGCGGATGGCGATATGCCTTCGACATCGAACGCGCCAAACGCCTTGTGCTGCGAAGCCAGGGCACGTCCGTCTCGGCCCGGACGCTGGCCGCTTCTCCACGCATTCCCGGAAAATATTTCTCGATCGCACGCTGCTTCCGCTACGACCTGGTGGACGCGACGCACGCGCCGGATTTCTTCCAGGTCGAGGGCATCGCTCTGGGCGAGACGATTACGTTTAGAACGCTGCTGGGTCTTTTGAAGCTTTTCGCGACCGAGATGGCCCATGCGACCGAGGTGAAATATCTTCCGGCCTATTTCCCGTACACCGAACCGTCGGTCGAGATGCATGTCCGACATCCGTCCGCCTCAGGCGGATTAGGATGGATGGAACTCGGCGGGGCCGGCCTGTTCCGTCCGGAGGTAACGCATCCGTTGGGTGTCAAAGTGCCCGTAATCGCGTGGGGGTTGGGTCTGGACCGGATGGCGATGGTCGCGCTGGGCATTCAGGATATCCGTGATCTCTTTTCGAGCGATTTGGATCTGATCCGGACCAAACGGTCGCGGGGGTAAATTTTGCCGACGATCCAGATCAAGATGAAGGATCTCGAAAATCTCCTCGGCCGATCCGTCACGATTTCGGAACTGGCCGATCGTCTGCCGTTGGTGAAGGGTGAAATCAAAGGATACGATAAAACAAGCGGCGAGTTAAAGCTTGAGCTGAACGACACCAATCGGCCGGATCTGTGGTGCGTGGAAGGCGTAGCCCGGCAGATCAAGACGCATCGTCTGAAGACGGCCGTTCCGTATCCTTTCTATAATGGAAAGCGAAAGGCGGCGGCCGTCATCGAGGCGGCCCCATCGCTGAAAATGATCCGCCCGTATATCGGCGCCTGCATCGCGCGCGGGCTGACGATTGATAATGAGACGCTGGTTCAACTCATTCAGACGCAGGAGAAACTGAGCGAGAGTTTCGGCCGGAAACGGCTTCTGGTTTCGATCGGACTTTATCGTCTCGCCAAAATCGTTTTCCCCGTGACCTACAAGACGGTTCGGCCGGATGAAGTTCGGTTTGTCCCGCTCGGATTCGAGTCGCCGATGACGCTGAGGACAATTTTGGAGAAACATCCGAAAGGGATGGCCTATGCCGGTATTCTATCGAAGGCGGCCGAATATCCTCTGTTGGTGGACCGTGAAAATAAGATACTGTCTTTTCCGCCGATCATCAACAGCCGGGAAGTCGGGGAGGTCCAGGTCGGAGACCGCGATCTGTTTGTCGAGGTGACCGGGACCGACCTTCGAATGGTGATTCTCACCGTGAACATTCTCGCGGCAAACCTCGCCGATCGCGGCGCCGAGATCACCCCGGTTGAGGTGCGCTATCCGTATCTCACCGACTTCGGCCGGAAGGTCGTTATGCCGTTGGTTCTATCCAAGCCGATGACGGTCCCCCTCCATGATTTCAGATCCGCTCTCGGAGAGCCGGTCAAGATGACGGGGGCGGTCTCGGTTCTGAAGGCTTACGGATATGATGCAAAGGCCCGCGGTCGGAACCTGACGGTCTCGGTTCCGGCCTATCGGGATGATCTCCTTCATCCGGTGGACGTGGTGGAAGATTTCGCGATCAGCAGGGGCTACGAAAGTTTTGTGCCCGAGATGCCGTCCGAATTCACCGTGGGAGGGCTCTCGTCCATCGAGCAGTTCTCGGACCGGGTGCGGGAGTCCGTCATCGGGATGGGATTCCAGGAGGTGATCTCGAACATCCTGACCAATCCTGATGAATCGGTCGCGCGGATGAACCTGCCGGCGTCGAGCGGCTACGGCGATCTGGTGACGGTCGAGAACGTAATGTCCCAGACCTACTCGGCGCTGCGGAACGGGATTATTCCATCACTGCTTCGGGTGGAGGCCGTCAGTTCGAAAAGTTTTTATCCCCACCGGATCTTCGAGGCGGGTGAGACGGCCATCACGGATGCGAAGTCGCCCGAGGGGACTCGAACCGTTCTGAAGCTGGCCGCGCTCATTGCCCATCCGGCGGCGAACTTCTCAGAGCTTCATTCCGGCCTGGACCTGTTGATGTACTATTTGGGCCGAGCCTATCAATTGGAACCGGTTGTTCACCCGTCCTTCCTCGACGGCCGCGTTGGGAAGATCGTGGTCGAAGGCCGCAACGTCGGCCTGACCGGCGAACTTCATCCACAGGTCCTCGAAAACTGGCAGATTGCCATGCCCTGCGCGGTTTTTGAATTAAGTCTGGATGACTTGGTGTTGTGACGTACCGCACGGATCGAGGTTACGCCGCGGCGAGCTTTGCCTTGGCTGTCTCGGCAATCTTTGCGAAACCCTGCGGATCGGTAATGGCCAGGTCAGCCAGGACTTTTCGATCCAGCCCGATGCCGGCCTTCTTTAATCCCGCCATGAACTTCGAATAAGAAAGACCATGGGTGGATACAGCGGCATTAATCCTCACGATCCAGAGCCGGCGAAAATCCCGCTTCCGCTGTCGTCGGTCGCGGTAGGCGTACTGGCGACCCTTGTCAACCAGCTCGGTCGCGGTGCGGAAGAGCCGGTGCTTCCCGCCGAAGAAACCCTTGGCCAGTTTCAACCGGTCCTTGCGGCGGGCTCGTGTTTTAGGACCTCCTTTTGTGCGCGGCATGCTTAAAACTCCTTCGCTTAATTTGTCTCAGGCGTACGGCAACAGGCGCTTGACGGTCTGTTGATCGGCCTTCGAAACCAGACCCGGGCCTTTGAGACGCCGTTTCCTGGATCGGGTTTTGTGGGTTAATAAATGGCTTTTGCCGGTCTGTTTGTGCCGGATCTTCCCGGTTCCAGTCCGCTTGAACCGTTTGGCCGTTCCTTTATGCGTCTTCAACTTCGGCATTCGATCCTTTCCTTTCACGTCATGCGGTTTGAGGTTTGGGTGACAGGATCAGAATCATGTTGCGCCCTTCCAATCGGGGCTGCTGTTCGATCATTCCGATGTCGGTCACGGCCTCGATCACTTTGGCCAGCGTGGCCTTTCCCGCATCGAGATAGGCCATTTCCCGACCGCGGAACATCATCGTCACCTTGACCTTGTCGCTGGCCTGTAAAAATTCCCGGATATGACGAATCTTGAAATCCAGATCGTGCTTATCCGTGTGGGGCCGCAATTTGATCTCTTTCACATGCGTCGTCTTCTGGTGCTGCTTCATTGCATGCTGTTTCTTGTTCTGCTCGTACTTGAACTTTCCGTAGTCCATGATGCGGCAGACGGGCGGCTGAGAGGTCGGGGCCACCTCCACCAAGTCGAACCCCAGCTCGACCGCTTTGGCGATGGCATCCCGGACGGGCAGGACGCCCAGCTGCTCCCCCTCGGCGCCGATGACCCTGACTTCTCGAACCCGAATTTCGTTGTTAACACGCTGTTTGACCGCGATAGGTGATTCCTCCTTTCAATGCTGTCGTCCGAGAGGTCCGAAACCCTCGGATGCAAGGTTGACTAAACCGATTTATTTGAGACCTCGTTGTTGAGCCGTTCGATGAAGGAGGGGATCTCCAGTTCACCGACATTTTCTCCGCTTCGTTTTCGGACCGAAAGCTTTCGTCCCTGGACCTCTCGCGCCCCGAGGATGACCATGTACGGGGTCTTGGCCATTTCGGCCTCGCGAATCTTCAGGCCGATCTTTTCATTCCGCGCGTCCGTTTCCACACGGAAACCGGCCGCGGTTAATGCCTCGGCCACGTCGTGCGCATAGGCGTGCTGCCGGTCTGTGATCGGCATGACCTTCATCTGGACGGGCGCCAGCCAGAGCGGAAAGGCGCCGGCATAATGCTCGATCAGTACGCCGAAGAAGCGCTCGATCGATCCCATCAGTGCGCGATGGATCATGATGGGTTGATGTTCTTTGCCGTCCTCGCCGATATAGGACAGATGGAACCGCTCCGGCAGATTAAAATCCACCTGGACGGTGGTGCATTGCCAGGACCGGCCCAGCACATCTTTGATCTTCAGATCGATCTTGGGGCCGTAGAAAACGCCTTCTCCGGGATCAATCCGGTATGCCATGTTTTTGGTCCTGAGAGCCGCTTCCAGTGCGGCCGTGGCGCGTTCCCAGTTCTCAGCAGAGCCTACGGCTTTCTCGGGCCGGGTCGAGACATAGATTTCGTATTCGTCGAATCCGAACGTTTTTAAAGTGAAGACCGTCAAATCCAGGACCTTGAGGATCTCCTGTTCGATCTGGTCCGGTCGGCAGAAAAGATGGGCGTCGTCCTGCGTGAAGCCGCGGACCCGCATGAGTCCGTGGAGGACGCCGGAACGCTCATAGCGGTAGACGGTTCCCAATTCGGCAAACCGGAGCGGGAGGTCCCGGTAGCTTCGGAGATGGGACTTGTAGATCATGATATGGAAGGGGCAATTCATGGGTTTGAGCTCGTACTCGATTCCTTCAATCGAGATCGGCGCATACATGTTTTCTCGATAGAAGTCCAGATGACCGCTTTGTTTCCAGAGATCCAGTCGCGCGATGTGCGGGGAATAGACAAAGTCGTAGCCGTGGCGAAGGTGCTGCTCCCGCCAAAAATCCTCGATCAGTTTCCGGATCAGCGCGCCTTTGGGATGCCAGATGACCAGCCCGGGTCCGATCTCGTCGATCATATTGTACAGATCGAGATCCTTTCCAAGGCGACGATGGTCCCGCCGTTTGATCTCTTCAAGTCGCTTCAGATGGGCTTCCAGTGCCTCCTGTGTGGGGAAGGAGGTGCCGTAGATCCGCTGCAGCATCGGGTTGCGCTCGTCTCCGCGCCAGTAGGCGCCGGCGGCGGTGAGCAGTTTGAAGGCCGCGATCTGTTGAGTGGAGACGACATGCGGCCCGCGGCAAAGGTCGGTGAAGGGGCCTTGTTCATATACCGTGACGATTTCATCCTCGGGCAGCTCCCGTATCAATTCCACTTTGTAACGTTCGTCCTTTTCTTCGAAGAAACGGATCGCGTCCTTTTTGGAAAGCGCCTTGCGCTCAAACGGATAACGGGAAGCGATGATCTCCTTCATTTTCCGCTCGATCTTTTCAAGATCCTCGGGCGTAAAGGGTCGTCCCAGGTCGAAATCGTAATAAAACCCGTCCTCGATCGGCGGCCCGATGGCCAGCTTGGCGTTCGGATATAGCTCCTTCACGGCCTGGGCCATGATATGAGCGCTGCTGTGGCGGTAGACCTCCTGACCCTCGGGAGAAGAAAAGAAGATCGGCTCGATCAGAACGGGGTCCGTTCCTCCCGGTGCTTCTAACAATCGTTGACCGAGACCCATCACGGTTCCGTTGACCTTCAGTGCGACGGTCGGCTCGGCCCATCGTGGATTCGCTCGGGTCAGCAGCTCGGAGAGGAGGGCGCCTTTCGCAAATCGCAACTCCGTCCCGTCCGGGAATCGGACCGTGACTTCTTGCAGCGACGCAGCGGTTTCTTTAACGCTTTTTTGAGGCGTCATGTGATTGGGTGGTTGTCTTTGATCATCATCTTGGCATCATGCTAAAACGGCAAAGGCACCTATACAACCGGTCGTGTGCGCGTTAGAGTCTAAACAGGATCATGACTCATCCCGGAACAACGTCACACAATCCGTTCGTTATGATGCCTTTTCATTCGCTGCTCTATTATATATAGGGGCTCGCGTCGCCGACCATTGTGTCTGGGGGCCTGTGCGGTGCTGTTGCTCCTCCGATGCCCCCAGACCCCGCGCTCGGATGGGCCAAGCCCGATCCTCGCTTACTCCACCGGCGAAGCCGTATGGAGCCTCCCCCTCTCGCTCGCCGTGCTCGCTGGGAAGATCTCCAAGGACTTACTCGGTATCTACGATCCAATAAATATGGTAGGCACGGGCGGTCTTGAACCGCCGACCTCTACCGTGTCAAGGTAGCGCTCTACCCCTGAGCTACGCGCCTATAAAACCGTTTAAAGACGGTAGCATCGTAATATAAAGCGCTTGATATTGTCAAGTAAACGGACGGGGAGCTATTTGACGGCAGCCTTCAATTCCTTGCCGGCCGAGAACTTGGGAACGCGGCAGGCCGGGATCTTGATGGAATCCCCGGTTTTGGGATTGCGGCCGATGCGGGGCTTTCGTTTCATCACCGAAAAGCTGCCGAAGCCGGTCAGGCTGACCTTTTGCCCCTTCTTCAGTGCCGATGTGATCCCCTCGATTGCGGCGTTTAAGGCGTCTCCCGCCGCCACTTTGCTGATCCCGGCCATGCCGGCGATCTTCTCAATCAGCTCATGTTTGGTCATGGAAAGGGTCTTCTTCCCCGTTTGCACTCGGGAACGTATCGTCGGGTTCAGAATGCTCGATGAGAAGTTCGCGTCGACTCTCAGTACAAGCGGTTACACAACGAACGGCGGGTCGATAAAACCGCGGAATCGGGCAACTCGTATCAAGAGCGCAGGTAAAATATCAATTCGAGCCGCCGTTGTCAAGCAGAATCTTGCCTGATTTATTTTTAGGGGCTCTTAGGAACTCGAATCTTCAGCTCCTTGATCTTTTTGCGAAGGGTGTTCCGATTCATTCCCAGCAAATGCGATGCCTGAATCTGGTTGCCGTTGGTCTCTTTCAAGGTAATCGTGATCAACGGACGTTCGATTTCTCGAAGGAGGATCGAGTGGAGATTCCGTCCCCCGGAGGCATTCATTTGTTTGATGAAATTCTTCAAACGGTGTTCCATGACGTCTTCCAGTGCCAGATCCATCGCGATCTTTTGCGGAATCGGTTTTAAATGAGCCGGTGAAGCGGAGGAGGGGATTCTTTCCAGCACCTGTGCCGTGATCTCATTGATTCGTTCCGCGGTCTGTTTAAGCATACCGGCGGAGCCGATGATGATGTAGCGGTCCTCGTCCATTTTGCCGTTCCCGATCAGGCGTTTGAGGTCCTTGGCCCAATCCTTTTTGATTTCCAGGATCACAAAGGGGAAGGCCTGCTGTTTAAACTTTTGGTGGAGGCGCGACGTGTCCGGAATCGATAGAACCGGGACGCGGATCGCTTTTTGGAGGGATTCAACCAGCGAGGGATCGTTGTGGATCAGAAGGATGCTCTTTGCGGGCACGGCGACACCCAGGAAGCGGAAGACTCGTTGTACGTCATCGATAACGGTTCTGAGCGGTGGAGAAACTCTTTTATATGCCGCGCCCTGTTTATCACAATTCGAACGGCCTGTCAATCAAAAATCATGCGGCGGCGCTTCCGTGCGGGCGGATCCGCTTGAACCGCAGCTCCCGCTCCGGCGAAATATCGGCCTCGATCGTGTCGCCTTCGCGAAATTCGCCCTGGAGGAGACGCAGTGCGAGGGGATTCAGGATGTCGCGCTGGATGATCCGCTTGAGCGGGCGGGCTCCGTAAACCGGATCGTAGCCTTCCTGGGCCAGGTATTTTTTCGCGTGGTCCGTGAGAACCAGCGTGAGTTTTTTTTCGGCCAATCGGTTCTGGAGGTTCTTCATCTGGATCTCGATGATGGACATGAGTTCCGGCAGCCCCAGCGGATGAAAGATCACGATGTCGTCGATGCGATTTAAAAACTCCGGACGGAATTGGGCGCGCAGCGCCGTTAGGACGCTTTTGCGCATCTCGTCCTCGTCTTGGGTTCCCAGTTCTTGAATCTGCTGACTGCCGATGTTCGAGGTCATGACGACGACGGTGTTTTTAAAATCCACGGTGCGGCCCTGGCCGTCCGTCAGGCGCCCGTCGTCTAAGAGCTGCAGCAGGAGATTGAACACCTCCGGGTGGGCCTTTTCAATCTCGTCAAAGAGGACGATGGAATAGGGCTTTCGCCGGACGGCCTCGGTGAGTTGGCCTCCTTCTTCGTACCCCACATAACCCGGGGGCGCCCCGATCAGCCTCGACACGGCATGTTTTTCCATGTACTCTGACATGTCGATGCGGATCAGGGCCTGCTCGTCGTCGAAGAGAAATTCGGCCAGGGCCCGGGCGAGCTCGGTTTTACCGACGCCGGTGGGGCCCATGAAGATGAACGAGCCCATCGGGCGGTTCGGTTCCTGGATGCCGGCCCGGCTCCGTCGGACGGCGTTGGACACGACCGTAACGGCCTCGTCCTGACCGACCACCCGCGCTTTCAGGCGCTCCTCCATCTTGACCAGTTTTTGGATCTCTCCTTCCAGCATCCGGCTGAGCGGAATGCCCGTCCATTTCGAAACGATCTCAGCGATGTCCTCTTCATCCACCTCTTCCTTCAGCATCTTCTGGCGGGACTGGAGTTCTTGGAGCCGTCGGTTTTCGGCCTCCAACCGCTTTCCAAGATCGATCAGCCGGCCGTATCGGAGTTCGGCCGCGCGGCCAAGGTTCCCTTCTCGTTCGGCCTGGTCCGATTCGATCCGGGCCCGCTCGATCTCTTCTTTGGCATTTCGGATCTTATGAATGGATTCCTTCTCGGCTTCCCATTGGAGCCGCAACCGATTCCGGTCTTCAGAAAGCCCGGAGATTTCCCGATCGATCTTTGCCAGGCGTTCCTTGGCCGCGGCGTCCTTCTCTTTCTTGATGGCCTCCTTCTCGATTTCGAGTTGTCGGATGCGGCGTTCCATCTCATCCAGCTCGGTCGGCATGCTGTCGATCTCCATCCGAAGCCGCGAGGCCGACTCGTCGATCAGGTCGATCGCCTTATCCGGAAGAAAGCGCTCCGAGATATACCGATGCGAGAGCATGGCGGCGGCGACCAGCGCGGAATCCTTGATCCGGACGCCGTGGTGCACCTCGTATCGTTCCTTCAGGCCGCGGAGAATCGAGATGGTGTCCTCCACGGAAGGTTCGGTCACAAGAACCGGCTGGAATCGGCGTTCGAGGGCGGCGTCCTTCTCGATATGTTTTCGGTATTCATCCAACGTGGTCGCGCCGACGCACCGCAACTCGCCCCGCGCCAATGCCGGCTTGAGCATGTTGGAGGCGTCCATCGCGCCCTCGGCCGCGCCGGCGCCGATCAGGGTATGCAGCTCGTCGATAAAAAGGATGACGCTTCCCTGGGCATCCGTAATCTCCCGAAGAACGGCCTTCAGCCGGTCTTCAAACTCGCCTCGGAACTTGGCGCCCGCGATCAAGGCGCCCAGGTCCAGGGCCACGACCTGCTTGTTCTTCAGGCCCTCCGGAACATCGCCGTTGACGATCCGCTGCGCGAGTCCCTCCGCGATCGCCGTCTTGCCGACGCCGGGCTCGCCGATCAAGACCGGATTGTTTTTCGTGCGGCGAGAGAGGACCTGGATCACCCGACGGATCTCATCGTCGCGGCCAATGACCGGGTCCAGCTTGCCCCGCCGCGCCAGGTCGGTCAGGTTCCGGCTGTATCGGGTCAGGGCCTGGTATTTATCTTCGGGATTGGGGTCCGTGATCCGCTGTGAGCCCCGGATCTTGACGAGGGCCGCCAGCGTCCGCTCCCTCGTCACGCCGTGTCGCCGGAGAAGTTGCGCCGCGGAACCGTCCCCTGCCAGGATGCCCAGGAAAAGGTGCTCGACGCTGATGTACTCGTCGCGCAGTTGTTCCGCCTCGGTTTGGGCCTGATCGAAGACCTGATTGAGCTGCGGCGTGGCGTACAACTGGCCTGCGCCTCCTCCCGTGATTTTGGGCCTGTCATTGATGTTTTGGAGGAGTTCCTTGCGCAGGATTTCCGGATCCCCGCCCAACTTCTTCAGCAGCGGCAGGGTGACGCCCTCCGGTTGATTCAAGAGGGCCCATAACAGATGCTCGGCATCCACGTGTTGGTGCTGGTTTTGCTCGGCCGTTTTCTGAGCGTCCAGCACGGCCTCTTGAGCCTTAATCGTGAGGCGGTCAAACCGGATCATCGGGCATCTACTTTTTGATTTCGATCGGAATCGGTTTGGATTCGGACGATCGGACCTTCGGGAGCTTGACCTCCAGAATGCCGTCCTTGAGTTTGGCGCTGATCCCGGTCTGATCCACGATGCCGGGCAATGTGAAGGATCGGGAAAATATGCCGTACGAACGTTCAATACAATAATAATTTTCTTTCTTTGCTTCCTTCTCGAATCGCCGTTCACCTTTGAGCGCCAAGACGTCGTCTTTGATCTGCAGTTCGACGTCGTCCAATTGGATGCCCGGAAGTTCGGCCTTGAGAATGATCTCGTCCTCTTTTTCCAGGATGTCCACGGCGGGGCTCCAGGCGCCTTGGGGGACCTCGCCGGGTTTGAGGGTCGAACGGATGAGACTGTCTTCAAATAATTTATTCATCCGTTCTTGAAGAGACAGGAAGTCCTGAAAAGGGTCCCATCGAATGATCGCCATGACTGACTCCTTTTGTGCATCCATCCCGAACGGTCCGCTGCAAAGCCTGCCGGATCGTAATGCAGTTTCATTATAAAATGATCGTATTTTTCAGTCAAGTTTCGATTCGCTCGCGCAGGTTCACCCCGCGCTTGCCAACGTCGATGGGAGATCCTGACTCTTCCCCCTGACCCCCTCCCCCATCGAGTTCCGGCACGTTGACACCGTTACGGCGAAGTGGTACGCTTAATTGAATTCGGAGCCTGTTTGCGGATGCGAGCGACGAATCGGTTGAGAAGATTGAGGAGTCCTCTCGTGCGGTTAGGCGATTGCAGATGGGCTGCGTTTGTTGCGGTCCTGATGATTTCCGGCCTGACCGTAACGGTGGAGCCGGTTTTTGGTGAGGTTTATCAGTTCATCGATGCCGACGGCGTGATTCATTATACCAATGTGCCGACCGATCCGCGGTACCGACGCGTTCAGGATCCGGCCTCCATCGCCCCGCCCAGCCCTGTCGAGATCCGCCAGACGATCCTGAGTGCGTCCCGCCGTTACCGGGTCGATCCGGCCCTGGTCAAGGCCGTGATCAAGGTGGAATCGGATTTCGACCCTCGGGCGGTCTCGGGGGCCGGCGCGATGGGGCTGATGCAGCTCATGCCGGCCACGGCTTCGACCTTGGGAGTCCAAAACCCGTTTAACCCGACCGAAAATATTTCCGGGGGCGTCAAGCATCTCAGCCAATTGCTGGACCGTTTTAACGGAGACCTGACGCTCACGCTCGCGGCCTATCACGCCGGCGCGAAGGCGGTCGAGCAGTACGGCCGGGTTCCGCCCATTGAAAAGACGCAGCGGTATGTTCGGAAAGTGATGGCGGCCTATAAAACCTATCGTGGAAAAGAGCCCTCCCGAAAGCCCGTCTATAAAGTCTTCTCCTCCGACGGCCGCGTGACCTATACCAACGTCCCGGAACAGTATCAGGATGCCCGCCGCTATCGGGTGGCCTACGCCCAGTAACCCTCCGGATGATCGAAAAGTCGGAATGCGATATGACGAGACTCCGGGGATTTTCCCGGTCCGGGATCATCCGAGCGGTAATGCGCCCCGACGCTGCTCTTCCGCAGTAGGGCCGCCCGCGCGATCAACACCGCCACCGTGACCTGATTCTTAAATTCCCCTTCCGATTGGGAAGCGATAGGAACTGCGGAGAGGGATATCCAACCGTCCAAGGACTTTAACGCGTCGGCGAGCGAGGTCCCGTCCCGAACGATGCCGACCTGATTCCACATCGTTTCCCGGAGGCGGTGCATCGCCGTCTCGATCCCGGTCGGAAAGAACGATCGTTCCGCAATCCATTCGGACAGGCGCGGGCCGGCAACGGATTCAAGCCGCGGGCGTTCGACCGCGCGCTTTCGGGCGGATGCGATCGCGGCCCCCGCCCGAGCCCCGAAGACCAGTCCTTCCAACAGGGAATTGCTCGCCAGCCGGTTCGCGCCGTGGACGCCACTGCAGGCCGCCTCCCCCGCGGCATATAATCCCTCGAGGGAGGTCTCCCCGATCAGGGAGGTCTTGACCCCGCCGATCATGAAATGGGCGCTCGGGGCCACGGGAATGGGCGTCTTCGTGATGTCGAGACCGTAGCGGAGACAGGTCCGGGTGATGGTAGGGAATCGTTCCCGGATAAAGGCGGCGTCCAGGTGGGTGACGTCCAGGTAGACATGAGAGACCTGGCCGGTCTGCATCTCCTGCCAGATCGCCCGGCTGACGATATCCCGCGTTGCTAATTCCCCGGCGGGATCGTATCGCTTCATGAAGGCCTCGCCCCGCGGATTGCGCAGAACGGCCCCCTCGCCCCGCATGGCTTCGGTCAGCAGAAAGGCCGGAGCCTGGGGAAGCGCGAGCGATGTCGGATGAAATTGGACGAATTCCATGTCCTCGAGGACGCACCCCGCACGGTAGGCCATGGCCATCCCGTCTCCGGTGGCGACGGGGGGGTTGGTGGTGCGTGAATAAACCTGCCCGGCGCCCCCCGTGGCCAGCGCCACAGCGTCGGCCCCGACCACCCGAATCCGGTCGGAATCGGAGAGCAGCACGGCCCCGATGCACCGCCCCTCGTCCATGAGCAGATCGGCCGTGAAATATCCGGTCAGCCAACGGATGGAGGGGGTCTGCTCCGCTCGGGCCAGCAGGGCGCGCATGATCTCGGTCCCGGTCGCGTCTCCCCGTGCCCGCAGGATCCGGGCGGAGCTGTGAGCGGCCTCTTTGGCCAGAACATAACGGTCCCGTTGTCGATCGAATTGAGCGCCCCACCGGATCAATTCTTGGACCCGGGCGGGCCCTTCGCTGACGAGAATCTCGACCGCTTCCGGTCGGCAGAGGCCTTTGCCGGCCTGAAGCGTGTCGGCCATGTGCGCCTCCACGCTGTCCTCCGGATCCAGGGCGACCGCGATCCCGCCCTGGGCAAATTCGGAGGCGCTTTCCGGAGGATTCCCTTTGTTGACGATGAGGACTCGGCCGTGTTGTCCCAGTTCGATGGCTGCGCGAAGGCCGGCGATGCCGCTGCCGATGACAAGGTAATCGGTCATATCAAACGAGAGATCTCGTCGGACAGGCGGGGTCATGGAGCGGGAGTCGCAACGGACGCGGCGGCCATGAAGGGATTGTCGCCTTCGATGGTTTGAAGACGGAGATCGGACTTGCCGGCGAATTGAAAAAGAGCGTTGCCGCGTTGCTTGACCGGGAGGTCTTTGGCCGATTGCCACCGCAGCTCCCAGTGGAGCGCCACCCGGACGGTTTCGCCTTGAAGCACGATCCGATCGATGATGAAATCCAGACGAGGGGATGTCATTGAATCCAAGGCCGAAGCGATCGTCTTCAGATCGTTTTGGCGCTCGCTCGGATACCCTGCCGAGAAGGATTGAATGTTGCGGCCCTCGTAGGCCGAACGCAGACCTTCGATGAAGGCATCGATCTGCTGCAGGCGCCTCGAATCTTCGGTAGGTTTGACCGGCGGCTGTTCGCATCCGGCCGTTGCGAGAAGACTCGCGATCAAGAGAGCGAACGCGAATCCGTTTTGACCAAACATGACGGCATTATACGGTGGGTTCCGGGAAAGGTCAAGGCCGCAGCGATTGTTCTTGACAAGCCTCGAACGGTGTGTTAGGAAACTACCCAGTTTGCGCCGGCAGAGCCGGATGCGCGCTTTAGACGATCGGCAGACCATGGAGAGGCATGAGGGCCCTGGTCGAGCTTCTGTTCAAGCGGCGATGGATCGTGGTGGGTTTTCTCCTGGGCGGGCTCCTCCTGCTTTTACCGCCTCCCGCCGGCTTGACGGCGCCGGGTCAGAAGTCGTTGGCGATCGCGGCCGTCGCCGTCCTGTTCTTTGTCACGGAACCCATGCCGCTGCCGACCGTGGCGATTCTGATCGGCGTGTTCGAAGTGCTTCTGGGCATTGCCGGTCCGATGGACGTGTCGCGCTCTTTCATCAGCGATTCGCTGCTCTTCATCATGGGCTCGCTGATGATCGCCGAGACGATCGTGAAACAGAAGCTGGACAAACGACTGGCGCTTGCGATCGTGCGGGTCACCGGTCCCCGCATTGAACGGGTGGTGGTCGGCTTGATCGCGGTCTCGGCGCTGATCGCGTCGTTTATCGGAGAGCATACGGTGGTGGCGATGATGATGCCAGTCGGGATGACCCTGGTGGCGGCCGCCGCGCCGGAGCCGCGGCGGCTTAGGAATCTGTCGGCGCTCGTCCTGCTCGCGATCGCGTACGGCGCCGTTGCGGCCGGCGTCGGCAGTCCCTCCGGCGGGGCCCGCAACGCCATCGTTCTGGCCTACTGGAAACAGCTCTTCGGTCTGCAAGTGAGCTATCTCCATTGGATGGAGTATCTCTATCCTATGGTCCTTCTTCAGATTCCCGTCGCGGCCTTCGTGTTGCTGAAGACCTTTCGACCCGAGGTGGCGGACCTTCGCCGGTCCATCGAACAGCTCAAAACGCGCGTGGCGGAGGAAGGGACGATGACGGCGCAGGATTGGTGCACCGTGGGTATTTTTCTGACGACGGTCGGCCTATGGATCACCGTGAGCGACCGCATCGGCCTTGGGACGACGGCCATGATCGGCGTTTCCCTTTATCTCATGTCCGGCATTGCG
This sequence comes from Nitrospirota bacterium, assembly GCA_016201865.1. Lineage (GTDB taxonomy): Bacteria > Nitrospirota > Nitrospiria > JACQBZ01 > JACQBZ01 > JACQCA01. The sequence goes on along the minus strand of JACQCA010000044.1, from coordinate 18,940 downwards.
CGATGGGAAGACTTCAGCCGGGGGATCAACTGGGGGGTGATCCTCATCTATGCGGGCGCCATTTCGCTCGGGATCACGATGCGGGATACCGGCGCCGCCAACTGGACGGCCCAGGCCGTGCTCGGCATGGTCAGGCCCTTCGGACTGCAGAGCGGAATCCCGTTGTTGTTCTTTGTGGCCTTGCTGACGATGGCCGTCGCCTCGGTGATGAGCAGCGGCGCCACGGTGGGATTGTTGGCCCCCGTCACATTACACATGGCCGATCTCTCGGGGACGTCCGTCATCGCCGCGGGCCTGGTGACGGCGGCGGCATCGGCCTTCACCTTTATGACCACGATCGGCTCTCCGGCCTGCGGCATGGTCTACAGCAGCGGTTACCTTGAGCGAACCGATTTTGTCCGGGCCGGTTGGAAGATGAACCTCGTCTCGATGGGGCTGGTCCTGCTGATCGCCGCAAGTTACTGGAGGCTGTTGGGATTGCCGCGATGAAAATCTTAATGTGCACCGATGGTCAGCCGTACGCCGAAGAGGCGATCCGTTTCGGCGGCAAGTTTGCGCACGAACTGGACGCGGACGTTACGGTCCTCTTTGTCCGTCCGAAGGCCGCCCGCGGCGATTCGATCCACCTGACGACGGCCCGCAAAAAAATGGGGGAGTGGGATCTGGAGATTCCGGGCGTCGAGTCCTTAAAGCGCGCCAAGGAGATCCTATCCGAGGCCGGTCTCGTCCCTCTTTTGCCCTCCGGCGAAGCCGGGGTTCGTCATACCTTTCGAGAATCGTCGGAAGGGGGCGTCGAGCTGCATCTGATCGGCCGCCGCCCGGCGCACGTGCGGCTGAAGCTCCGTGAGGGCGAATCGGCGGAAGAGATCCTGACGGAGGCCGTTCAGGGTCGATATGACCTGATCCTGACCGGATCCCGCGGGCACAAAGGCTTTGCCAGTTACTTCGTCGGGAGCACGGCGCTTCGAATCGCCGAATTCGCTCCCTGTTCGGTCTTGATCGCCAAAAATATCCGCCCGGGGCATAATTTTCTCGTCTGCACCGATGGGTCGGCCTTTGCCGAAAAGGCCGAGTTGTTCGGCGCCCAGATTGCGCAGGCCTTGAATGCGCAGGTGACGATTCTGTCCGTGGCGCCGGAAAAGGCCGAACAGAAGACGGCGCAGGAACAGGGGCGGCGGGCCGAGATGATCCTGGCCCAGTTGGGGATCCGGGCCCGGGTGAAGGCGCGTGTCGGCCGCCCCTCCGAGGTGATCATCGACGAGGCGAAGGATCACGACATCGTGGTGATGGGCGCCAGCGGCAGCTCGGCCGTCAAACGGTTCTTCTTGGGCAGCGTTCCGCTCAAGGTGATCGAGTATGGAAACTGTCCGGTCCTCCTGGTCCGTGAACGGCCCTCGGCCAAACGGCCGGTGAAAGCCCGCGGCCAGGGATGAGAGGATCTCTGAATAGAATAGAAGAGAATTTGCCTTTCAACAAGAAAGTCGTTAGAATACGGGTTCCATAGGAGGAGTCTATGTCCCGGGTGGTCAAGAAGCGACGGAAGAAGATGCGCAAGCACAAATACCGCAAGCTCCGCAAGAAGATGCGTCATCAGCGAAAGAAACGATAGACCCGGAACAGGCGTCCGGCTTTCGGCGGGACAGGGTCCAACCCTGGAGTCGGGAGACCATTTTTATTCTCAAATTCGGAGGGCGGGGCGGACCGAATCCGCCGAGTCTGGAGGGAAAACCAAGATGACTACCGGTAAAAAAGTGCGTGTGAAGGTCAGAACAGTCAACGGGAACTATAAAGGGGATCTCCTCATTCCTCCCATGCGCAAGCGTGTCTCGGATGTCATGAACGAAGATAATCAAAAGTTTGTTAGTCTGACCGATGTCCGAATCGACGCTTCAAAAGAGGTGATCCCGTTCATGGCGATCAACAAGGACATGATTGAGTCCATCATTGAGGAACTGGAGTAGAGCCGGACGATGAACTCATTACCGGTTCTCAATGACAATGGGGGGACGGATTTAAAATCTGCTCCCCGCTTGCCGGACTGGTTTAAGGTTCGGATCGATTCGGGTCCGCGCTACCGGCGGATGAAAGGCCTGGTGCAGGACCTTCGGCTTCATACGGTTTGCGAAGAAGCCCGCTGTCCGAATCTGTGGGACTGTTGGAATCGGGGAACGGCCACCTTCATGATCCTGGGGGATGTCTGCACGCGGAGCTGCGGGTTTTGCGCCGTGGCCACGGGGCGGCCGATCGAGCCGGACCGGGATGAGCCGAAACGGGTGGCCCGGGCGGTGAAGGCCCTGAACCTCCGCCATACCGTGATCACCTCGGTGAATCGGGACGAATTGCCCGACGGCGGCGCGGGAATCTTTGCCGAGGCGATTCGAGAAGTCCGGAAGCTCCACGACTGCACGGTTGAGGTCTTGATTCCGGATTTTAAAGGTTCGCGTAGCGCGCAGACCGAGGTGTTTTTGGCTTGGCCGGATATTTTAAATCACAACACCGAGACGGTTCCGCGCCTTTATCGCTCCGTCCGTCCGCAGGGAAAATACGCCTGGAGTCTTGATCTGATTTCGCGGGCCAAGCAGGCCGGCCTGGTCGCCAAGAGCGGCCTGATGCTGGGGCTGGGCGAGACGGCCGAGGAAGTTCACGCCGTGATGGCCGATTTGATCGCGGCCGGTTGCGACATTCTGACGTTAGGGCAGTATTTACAGCCCACCCCGAAACATCTTCCCGTGATCCGGTATTACCCTCCCGACGAGTTTCTTGCCCTCAAGGACGAGGGCCTTCGCCTCGGGTTCCGCCATATGGAATCCGGTCCGCTCGTCCGAAGTTCCTTTCATGCGGAAGAACAAGCCCTGATCTTCCGGTCAGAGACTTAAATCCTTCTCCAGATCTTCCGCGTCAAAAATCAGATTCTTGCCGCGGGTTTTGGCCTCACGCATGGCCTCGTCCACGAGACTGAGGAGATCCATCGCATTCTGTTCCGGGCGGAGCTGTGCGATCCCGATGCTGGCCGTAAGCGTTCTTATCGGGATCACGGGTGGCCGGAGGGATGAAAGGGCTTGATGCAGCCGTTGGGCAATGAGGTAGGCCTGGGCCTTGTCCGCTTCCGGAAGGATGATCATAAATTCATCTCCGCCGTAGCGAAAGGCCAGATCCATGTCGTGTCGGATGACGGCCTGCACGGATTTGCCGATGACCTGGAGGACGGAGTTTCCCGCGGTGTGTCCGAATCGGGCATTGATCGCTTTGAAATCATCCAGATCGAAGAAGATGCAGGACAGGAAGCGATCCATCCGTCGCGCCCGGGCGATTTCTTTCACAAGGGCCTCTTCCAAGGCGCGGGGATTGCCCAGCGTTGTGAGCGGGTCGGTATAGGCCAGCCGTTCCATCTCGGCTTTCTGTTGAAGCAGCTTTCGATGGTTGGATAAAAGAATATGAATGCCTATTCCAAGGATGACCGCAAGAGTGAGTTCCGTGATCAACCCTCGCGGGCTCGTCGCTAAATGCCCGTCCTCCAGATATTCCGTGAGCCAAGGGACAAGGACGAGGAGGTAGGCAAAATACGGCATCTTGCTGTGCGGCACGTTTGACGTTGCCATAGAAAGATTATACGGGATGAGCCTTAAGGAATCAAACCCAGCGAGCTCCTACAACAGATCGTGGATCATCTTGAGCGATGCGGTCAGGAGGACGATGCCTAAAATCTGCTGGAGGATCTTGGGCGGAACTTTGAAGGCGCCCCACCAGGAACCGATCGGCCCGCCGATTAAGACCGCGAGACCCAGTGGAAGAGCGAGTTCAAAATTGATTCCGCCGCGCAGCGTGTGAGCCAAGAGGCCGCTCAGCGAGTTCAAGATGATGAAGGCGGCCGAGACGGCCGCGGTCCGTTTGGCGTCGGCCCAGCCCATGACCAGGAGAAGCGGGCTTAAGAAAATCCCGCCGCCGATGCCGACCAGTCCGGCCAGAAAGCCGAGGATCAATCCCACCGGCAGACCGATGCCGTAAATCCGACGGAGTCCCGCGGCGGGAGGGGGCGGAATAGGCTTCGTGAAGAAGACAAACCGGAGGCCGGCGATAAACAGTACGCCGCCCAGAATCCCGGAGAAGACTTGCGCGGGGAGCGAGACCATTCCGCCCAGATAGGCGCCGGGGATGGAGGTGGCAATGAAAGGCAGAAGCAGGCGGGTTGAGAAATGCCCGGCCCGGAAATAATTGACGAACCCCGTGGTCGTGACCAGGATGTTTAAGATCAGAACCGTAGGCGCGATCTCCTGACGGGCAAAGCCGGATAGGACCAGAATCGCCAGATAGGCCGATGCGCCGCCGTGCCCGACCGAGGCATAGAGCATCGCGGCGATTAGGAACAACGGGAGAAGCCAGAGCAGGTCCGAAGGCATATGCGCTTCTACCACCGTTCCGACAGGATCATTGGATAAGGCACGCCCAGAGTGGTTAGGATCTGGGCCTGCTCTTTGATCATCCGGTCCGGTCCGCAGAGATAGTATAAGGTTCCGACCGGTCCGAGATGGTCTCGAAAGAATGCCTCGTCGAATCGTCCGATCCGTCCGGACCACGGGAGCCCGGCCGGCCGGGTGATTGTGTAGACGCAATGAAAATTGGGGTGCCCCTGCGCGGCGGCATCGAATTCGGGCTTAAAGGCAAAATCGGCCGGCGTCCGAGCGCTGTACAGAAGTTTGACCTGCGCCGGCAATCCTTTCGTCAGAATATACCGGATCATGCTTCGGTAGGGAGCAATGCCGATCCCGCCGGCGATCAGAACGATCTCATCGCTCTCGCCTTCGGTGAAGACGAACTGCCCCTCCGGTCCTTTGACGTTCAGGACGTCGCCCACCTTGACGGAGTCATGCAGCCAGGGCGTGAGTCGGCCGCCCTCGTATCGTTTGGCTGCGATCTCGATATAATCTTCATCGGTTGGGGAAGACGAGAGCGAGAAGGCGCGGTTGACCGGGCCCATCCGGTTGCGTTTCGGGTTCCAGACCTCGGCCTTGATGATCATGAATTGACCCGGCCGGAAGGGAAAGGGCTTGTTTAAGCCCAGGTCGAACCGAAACGATTTGATCTCCGGCGTCTCCGTCCGGATCTCGCTCACGATGAGTTTCATCTCTTTTTGATCGCGCGCCGGCATAGTCGTTTCATCTTACCCCGATGGCGACCGGATGTGCAAGCTGCGGGGTGCACGGGTTGAACCTCTTGCCAGAGCACCCGCAAAAGTGATACTGTACGCTCCTCTATCGGGTGAAGCGAATGCGTCTCCGACTTGGACTCATCATCGGCCTTCTGTTGATGCCGTTGTCTGCGGCGGGAGCGGGTCTGCCCAACGGGCACGACCGGGCCGGCTGGGGGATTACCCTGGCCGAGCTTCAAAACCAGGTGGACGTGGCCCGGGTCGATATGGCGGAGGGGTTCGGTTATGCGGAGCATTTCGAGGAGGACCCGGACGTCTATTATCGGGTGACCTCCCAACACGAACGCGTCGAGTATTATTTCTATCAGGGCCGCCTCTACAAAATCTTCATCATCTACGACCGGATCTATTTCCACACGCCGTTCTATGAGAATTTGGTGAAGGCGACGAAGAAGAGCTACGGGGCGCCTCACGATACCTATCAAGAGGATCTCTTCGGCATGCCCATCCAGCACACGCGGTGGGAAGATGCCGTATCGGTCTTAGACCTCCGCAAAGGGGCCGGCTTCATCTACCAGGTCCGGATCGATAAGGCCGCGGCCCAGAAGAAGGCCAAGGCCCAAACCCGAAAGAAGAGCATCTGAGATGGACCTCTTCAAGGTGATGGCGAAAGAGGGGCATGAGCAGTTGGTCGTCTCGACCGATCCCGAGACCGGTCTAAGGGCGATCATCGCGATCCACAGCACGCTGCTCGGCCCGTCCCTCGGCGGATGCCGCTTTTGGTTCTACAAAACATTCGACGAGGCGGCCGCCGACGCGCTCCGGCTCTCCAGGGCGATGACCTATAAGGCCGCGATTTGCGGCCTGAACCTGGGCGGCGGGAAGGCCGTCATCTCGGCGCGGCCCGAGGAGAAGACGCCGGCGCTGCTCCGGGCTTTCGGACGCGCGGTCGATTCCCTGGCCGGACTTTATTTCACGGCCGAGGATGTGGGAATGACGCTGTCCGATCTGGACGTGATCCGCGAGGTGACGCGTTACGCGACCGGCATACCCGAAGACCGAGGCGGAAGCGGCGATCCCTCCGTCATGACGGCCCGGGGGGTTCTCCACGGGATGCGGCGCTGCCTGATCGAGGTGTTCGGTTCCGATTCGTTTCGTGGAAGAACGGTGGCGGTTCAGGGCCTCGGAAAAGTCGGTCGGCATCTGGTCGAACTGCTCCATCGGGAGGAGGCCGACCTGATCGTCTCGGATCTGGACGCCTCGCGGGTGCGGGACGTGACCTCGAAGATGGAGGCCAAGGTCCTGCCCCCGAGCCGGATTCCTGCTGCAGCCTGCGACATCTTCGCCCCCTGCGCGATGGGCGGTGTGCTGAACTCGGTCGTGATCCCGAAACTGCGCTGTCGAATTGTGGCAGGGTCGGCGAACAATCAATTGGCTATGGCTGAGGGTGCGCGGCGCCTTCAGAAACGCGGAATCCTTTACGCCCCGGATTATGTGATTAATGCCGGCGGCCTGATCAATATCGCCTGCGAGATGGAGGGGTACCGGAAGGATCGGGCCGAAGAACGCGTGGCCGGGATCACCGAAAACCTGGCCAGGGTCTTCGCGCGCGCGAAGGAAGAAAAAATCACGCCGCTTGAAGCGGCCGACCGTCTGGCGGAAGAGCGGCTGGCCAAAGCCCGCGCGGACCGCTCTCCGGTGTGAAAAATGGCGCGGTTTTGTCTTGTCTGGATCGTTCTTTCCTTTCTGATCATTCCGGCCGGTAACGTCTCGGCCCGGCCGTCCGCCGCGATCATCGCCTTCGATCAACTCGTCCGGCCCCACCGGCCCGTTCGTCTGGAAGTCCGGCTCGTGACGGGCGGTCTGTCGCTCGTTCGGCGGCCGATCAGCGGTGAACGGATCGAATTCCTACTGAATGATCGTTCTCTCGGTCAAACCCTCACGGGCGGCGACGGCATGGCCGTCAAGAGTTTTGTTCCGGAAAAGCCGGGGCTCTACGTCATCACGGTTCGCCTGGTCGAAAATCCGCGGTATGAGGCCGATGCGGCCGAATTATATGTTGCCTGTCGAACCGGTTCTTATCCGGTCTTCCCGGTCCTGATTTCGTCCACCCGGACTCCAAGCAAACCCCCGGCGATTCCTTTCAGCCCGGTCCCGTCATCCGAGGCGATGCCGGAGGCGGCGAAAGTTCTTGCTCAACTTTCGAACCGGTATCAGATCCTTTACATCGAGGCGGGCAATGAGGCGCTTTTGCCCGAAACGAGGGAATGGCTCGCCAGCCAGGACTTCCCTTCGGCGCCCCTTTTTACGTGGCGGTTGCCGGGGGAGTCGGCCGGGCGGGATGAGCGGTTCGTCGAACGGCTTCAAGATATCCGGGACAAAGGCTTCACGAACATCCCGGCCGGGATTTCGCGTTCCGCGGCGGATGCGGAGGGTCTATTGAAGATGAAGATCCGGGCGATCATCATGGCGGAGGAAGACGATGACCAGGAGCTTCCCAAAGGGGCCAAGAAGGTGACGGCTTGGAAGGCCGTCCCGCCGCTTTTGAAATAGAGGGTAACGCTTAGAAGCGTTTAAATTGTTTGCTGAGCGACAAGCCTTGGCATTGGTAGGACGATCCGATGCCCGTGCCGTAAATTTTCTCGGGCGCGGCAAGCAACCTTTGATAAATCAGGCGGCCCACGACCTGTCCGTCTTCGAGCAGAAAAGGGACTTCATGGGATCGGACCTCGAGAACGGCGCGGGTCCCTTTAATATCCCTGTTGCCATAGCCGAAGCCCGGATCAAAGAATCCGGCATAATGGATACGAAATTCGCCCACGGAGGGGTCATAGGCGACCATTTCCGCCGCAAAATTTGACGGAACGCGTATCTTTTCCTTTGAGACCAGAATATAAAAATCGTCCGGATTAAGAATCATCTGGTTTGTCTTGGGTCTGCCTATGGGTTCCCAAAATTCAAGCGGATCGTAATAGTTAATTTTGTCCAGGTCAATGAGCGGCGCATGTCTTTTCGCTTTATATCCGATGATTTCAGAGCCGTTGCTTATTTGGAGATCAATGGATATCCAAAGGCCTTTAGAAATCATCGCCTCATCAGGAGTATCATTCTCCAAGTAGACGAGTGTTTCCTTTTCATCCAACTCGTTCAGCCCCTTATCGGAAGGCGGCGGTTCGCCTCGCACAAAACGCAATTGGTTTAGTTTGATTCCCTCGTGAACCAGAATACTAAAGGTGCGGGGCACGATTTCAACATACAACTTGCCTTTGTAACCTGCTTTGATACGCTCAAATTCTGTTCCGTAATCCGTAATTAATCGAGTGAAAACATCGAGGCGCCCCGTCGTGCTTTTGGGGTTGACTTTGCCGGATATTTTCGAAGGAAGGGATAGTTCCTCCATTAAAGGCACAATGTAAACACAGCCTTTTTCCAAGACGGAAGGTTGGGTGAGATCAATCTCGTGCATTCGGAGCGCATCGAGCTTCCCGTTCACCGTTGAATGCTCGCCCGGAAGAAAGCTTGCTCGAACTCGATAGGCGACCGGTCCGAGCCGAAGATCAATGCTCGCCGGTTGAATCTGATCGTTCGAAATCGGAGTTTTGGCGCTGATATAACCTGTTTCGATTAATTCTTTAATTTTCTGTGAAGGTAAAATTCCCGTGGTGTAAAAGGAACTTAAGTCTTTTTCGAGTTCAGGAAACAGGTTGGCGATGTTGCTGTCCATAAGGATTTCTTTCCCCGTAAGGCCCTCAGAATAGCCAACTATCGATCGTCTGTCAATAAAAGAAACGTATCAGGGTGACAGCTCCGGCGGAATAGTGTAAACTAAGGTCCGGTATAAAAAGGAGGAGCCGATGACCGCAAAAGGGCTTACGCTGACGCGCCATATCCTGCTCGAGCAACGCGCCCATCCGGCCGCAACCGGCGAACTCTCGACGCTGCTCGCCCAGATCGGTCTCGCCGCCAAAATCGTCGCGCGCGCGGTGAGTCGGGCCGGCCTGGTGGATATCTTGGGTGTGACCGATGAGATCAATGTTCATGGGGAAGAGATCAAGCGGCTGGACGAATACGCCAATCAGACCTTCATCAACGTTTTCGGCCATAGCGGACTGGTCTGCACCTTGGTGTCGGAAGAGATGGAAAAACCGAGACATCTTCCGGAGAACTGTGCCCAGGGAAAATACATCCTTTTTTTCGATCCCCTGGACGGTTCCTCCAACATTGACGTGAATGGACCGATCGGGACGATCTTTTCGATTCATCACCGAATGAGCGGCCATCAGCACGAAACACCGAAGGAATGGCTGCGGGTCGGGACGGATCAGGTCGCGGCCGGGTATGTGGTCTATGGTCCCGGCACGATCCTGGTTTATACCGCCGGCGCGGGCGTGCATGGATTCACGCTCGATCCCACGATCGGCGAATTTCTTCTCTCCCATGAAAATATCCGCATCCCGGCCCGAGGGAAGACCTACAGCATCAATGAAGGCAACTCGGCCCTGTGGCAGCCCCAAACCCGAACCTTCGTCGATTACTTAAAAGAGCCGGATGCCGGAACCGGCCGTCCGTACTCGTCACGCTATGTGGGGGCGCTGGTGGCCGATTTTCATCGGACGCTTCTCCATGGCGGCATCTTCCTGTACCCGGGAGACATCAAGAAGCCGCAAGGCAAGCTTCGGCTCCTCTACGAAGCCGCCCCGCTGGCCTTCGTGGTCGAACAGGCGGGGGGGCGCGCCGGCACCGGCACAGAGCGGATCATGGATATCCGCCCGACCGATCTTCATCAACGGGTTCCGCTGCTGATCGGCAGTTCGGAGGACGTGGCCATGGCCGAGGCGTTTGCGCAAAGCCGGACGAAACCGGGTCCTCAGATGAGGAAATGAACGATCGCGGTTACCGCGTCCAGGCAAACCAACGGCGGAGGATTTTTTTTCTTCCCTCGGTCAAGCCGCTTTTCCGCCAGGCGTTCGCCGCCTTTTTAATCGCCTCGGCCTGGGTCGGGTAAGGATGGATCGTCCGGGCGATGGTTTTAAGCCCCAACCCGGCCTTCATCGCGACCGTCAGCTCGCCGATCATCTCCCCGGCATGGGCCGCCACAAGGGTGGCGCCCAGGATCGTGTCCGTTCCTTTTTGAAGAACCACCCGCGCGAATCCCTGTTCTTCCCCGTCTAAGACGGCGCGGTCCACGCCTTCGAGTTTCCATGTGAAGGTTTCCAGTTCGATGCCTTGGGTCTTTGCCTCGGCTTCCGATATCCCGACATGCGCAAGCTCCGGCATGGTATAGGTGCACCATGGAATCGTCAATAAATCGGTCCTGGCATAGCCCAATCCAAAAGGATGGGGAAAAAGGGCGTTCTGGATCACGATCTGGGCCAGTGCATCGGCCGCGTGGGTAAACTTAAACGGAAAGCAGATGTCCCCCGCCGCGTAGATCCGCGGGTTCGTCGTCTGAAGTTTCTCGTTCACCCGCACACCCGTCGTGAGATCATACTCCACCCCGGCCGCCTCCAGGCCCAGTCCTTCGACGTTCGGCGTCCGCCCCGTTCCGACGAAGATCTCGTCCACAACCAACTCTTTTTTGTCCCCATTGGTTTCATAATGAACCTTCTTTTCATGATCCCGTGTCCCGATGCGAGTCGGGTTGGACTCGAAGATAAAGGAGACGCCGTCCTTCTTCATCTGTTCCTGAATGATCTCGGCCGCATCGGCATCCTCTCGCGGGAGAATATGGGCCGCCTGCTCAAAGAGATGCACCCGGCTGCCGAATCGGGCGAAGGCCTGGGCCAATTCGCTTCCGATCGGGCCGCCGCCGATCACGGCCATTCTCCGTGGAAGCTCGGTGAGCGAGAAGACCGTCTCGTTGGTCAGATAACCGGCCTCCGTCAGGCCGGGGATCTGCGGCACGGCGGCGCGCGCTCCGGTGCAGATCGCGGCCTTCGAGAATTTCAGTGTCTTGCCGTCTACCTCGACGCCGTCCGGTCCCGTGAATCGCCCTTTGCCGAAATAGACGTCCACGCCCATCGTCTTAAATCGCTGGGCCGAATCGGCGGGACTGATGCGGGCCCGTATCTTCCGCATTCGGGTCATCGCGGCGGCGAAGTCGAACCGCGCGCCGCTTGGAATCTCGACGCCGAATTCGGCCGCGTTTCGAACCTCGGCCCAGGCCCGCGCGGCCCGAATCAGTCCCTTGGACGGGACGCAGCCGACGTTCAGGCAGTCGCCGCCCATGAGGTGCCGTTCGATCAAGGCCACACGCGCGCCCAAGGCGGACGCCGCCGCGGCCGTGACAAGCCCGGCCGTGCCGGCCCCGATGACGATGAGGTTGTATCGCCCGGTCGGCTGCGGATTCACCCAGTCCGGGGGGTGAACGTTTCGGACCAGGGTCCGATTGTATTCGTCATCCGGAAGCATGACTCCCACTTCAGTCTCTCTCTTTTTTTCCTGCACTCGTCAAACGACGCAGTCCGAAGCGGGCGGCGCCCAGCAGACCGGTTTCTTCGTTCAGGATGATCCGGACCGGGATCCGGTCCATCAATGAAGAATAGCGCCCTTTATCCACAAAGGCTTTCATAAAAGCTCCCTCGACCAGTTTCCGCACAATCTTCGGCGCGATTCCTCCGCCGATATATACCCCGCCGGTGGCGAAGACCTTCAGCGCCAGATTGCCGGCCTCGGCTCCGTATAACGAGATGAACAGATCCAGCGTCTTGACGCAAAGCGGCGCGGTTTCCGCGAGCGCCTCTTCCGTGATCACGGTCCCGGGATCTTCTTTTTCAAACCGGGCGGCGAGACGTTCAGGTTCCTTGCCGTATCCCGTCTCTTTCAAAAACCGGTAAATATTTAAGAGACCCGGGCCGGACAGAACCCGTTCATAGCTGACCCGACCGAACGGCTTCAATAAATATTCAAGGAGCCGGATCTCGATGGGATTTCGGGGGGCGAAATCAGCATGACCTCCTTCAGAGGCCATGGCCCGGTATTCCGCTCCATCCCAAAACAGGACGGCCTCGCCCAGGCCGGTTCCGGCCGCGATCACGGCCCGGTTGCCTTGAGAGACCGGCCGTCCCGGATTTAAGACCCGGAATTCCTTCTCGCTGAGACCCAAGACCCCGTAGGCCGTCGCCTCTAAGTCGTTGAGCAAGACCACGGAGGGAATGCCGAACCGTTGACGAATCCGATCGGCATCCACGACCCAGGGAAGATTCGTGGTTTCGGTCCGGCCTTGGATGACGGGCCCCGCCACTCCAAAACAGGCGATGCGAATTGAAGGGGGCTGTCCGGGAAGCCATTCCTGAAGGATCTCTTCCAGGCCGGAATAAGTCCGGCTGAGGAAAATCTGTCGTCGGACGGAAATCGGACCTTCCCCTTGACCTCGGAAAAGCGCCAGCAAGGTCTTCGTCCCTCCGATGTCGCCCGCCAGGATCACCGGAGACGGAGCCCCACCCGACGAATCAGTTTGTTCAGATCCTGTTCCACAAGGCTTCCCAGATGGATCCGAAGAACTCGGAATCCCCTCCGGGTGAGCGCCTCATAATCCCCAAAGGCCTGGGCCTGTTTTAGAATTCCGAATGTGTATGTTTTCCCGGGGATCGGGATGTCTCGTTTATCGTCGGCCGTGATCTGGAGGAACAGTCCGTTCCCGGCGCCGCCTTTATGGAGTTGGCCGGTGGAGTGCAGGTATCGCGGTCCATATCCCAGCGTGGTCGCGACACGGGCGCCGTCTCGGATCCAATGTCTCAGTTTCTGCAAAAGGGTTTCATGAGAACGGGATCGCTCCAGATACGCCGTCAAAGCGAGGTAATCATGCGGCCGGACCTGATTCAGGAAGACGTCGATTGCCTCCTTCAGAGATTTTTGGGGGCCGGCGTTTCTATTTCCGTAAAGCCGAATTCCGTCTTCCTCCAGGATCATCGTTTGCGAAGCGATCCGTCCCGACTTCTGAAATTCCTCCAAGACCTTCCGCGTGTTCTCTTTGCTTTCGGTCACGTTCGGTTCGTCGAAGGGATTGATCTTTAAGACGGCCCCCGCGACGGCCACGGCCGCTTCCCAACGAAAAAATTCTCCGGCCAGGTCCAACGGATCGCGAAGGCGGATCCGAATCACGGGGTGACCCGCCCGCCGGATGGTTTCTAGTTTCTGATCCAATGTCCTGTTGCGGGAGGGGTCCAGACTCAGATCGATGAATAGACGGTCGTCGCCGTAGGTCGTCGCTTTTCCGAGTCGTTCACCTTCAATCGGCACCAGCCCCTTTCCTTCCTTTCCCGTGCTTTCGGCTAAGAGTTGCTCCACCCAAACCCCGAAACTTTGGATGGGCGGCGAAGAGATCCACGTGACCTTGTCCCGACCCTTTTGGGCCAGCACGCCCAAGATGACGCCGAGATGCACCGCCGGATTATCTTCTTCCAAGATCGAAGGGGCCGTGGCCTCGATCATCTCGGCCGCCCGTTTCAGGAAGAGATCGAGGTCGATCCCGATCAGGGCCGCCGGAACTAATCCAAAGTAGGACAGGGCCGAATAACGGCCTCCGATATCGGGCGGATTGAGGAAAAGCTTGCAAAATTTCTGCTCTCCGGCCAAACGTTCGAGGAGCGTACCGGGATCGGTAATGGCGGCGAAATGGTTGCCGATGGATTTTCCGGTCATCGCCCGCACCTTTTCGGAGAAGTAGCGGTAGAGCGATTCGACTTCGAGGGTCGTTCCCGATTTGCTGGCCAGAATAAAAAGGGTCCGTTTGAGGTTCAATCTTTCTTCAACGCGTAGAATCGTCGCCGGATCCGTGCTGTCGAGGATCTCTAAATCGGGATGGCCGGTTTTCAGACCCGACGTTTTTAGAAGAACTTCCGGGCCGAGGCTGCTTCCGCCCATCCCCAAGAGCACGACCTGACTAAAACCGGTCTCCATGACCGACCGAGCGAATGCCGCAATTTCCCGAATCCGGCCGGCCATGGCCTCCGGTACGGTCAACCAGCCCAGGCGGTTCTTGATCGTCTTCTGAGCCTCCGGATCGGACGTCCAAAGAGAGGCATCCTTGGCCCAGAGCCGTTCAGAAAACTTCTGCTGATGAAGCGTTCGCAACGCCTCCTGAACCGGTTCCTCGTAGGGACCCAGAAAGGCCGTGAAACGAGACTGTTCTTTCATGCGCATCCGATATTTCTCCCGGCAACGGATATCGTATATCATATAAAGCGGTTGTGGAGCAACCCTTGCGTTCGGGGAAGATCGAGGCTTCCGATTGACGCGGAGGCGATCCCTACCTATAATGGGTGAGGTTCTGTTTGAATCGGCACTTCAAATTGAGGAGATTCTATGTCGAATCAAGAACGCCCGCCGCAGGCGGGACAACCCGTACAGATCCAGATCGAGATGGATGAGCAGACCGCGCAGGGGATCTATATCAACCTGGCGATGATGGCCCATACCGAGACCGAATTCACATTCGATTTTATCTACCTTCAGCCTCAGCAGCCGAAGGCCCGGGTGCGCGCCCGAATCATCTCCAGCCCCAGTCATACGAAACAGCTCCTGCTGGCCCTTCAGGAAAACATTCAAAAGTACGAAAAAGCCTTCGGCCCGATCAAGGTCGCTACCGTGCCGGAGAAAAAAATCGGGTTTTCGAAATAACGATGCGGCCCCGGGCGGCCGGAACGGTTCTTTCCTTTCTGAGCCTTGTTTTGTTCTTGGGTTGCGCCGCGGACGGTGACGAAGCGGTATCCCTCACACCCGAGGAACGCCAGAAGATCACCGAACTGGTTCTCGCCGTCACGGAAGATCCGCAGGATACCGTGGTGTCGGCGCATGAGGAGCTCTGGTCGATCCTCAAGAAGCACGGTCCGCCCTCCGAAAGACAGATCGGTCGGTTTAAGGACCGGTTTCTAACCATCGGCGAGGGCCATCACCTCTTCTGGCGGGATGCTCGCGAGGCCCTGAGGAGTCGTCATCGCGTGAAAAGCCCGGCCCGGGTTCGGTGGGAAGAACGGCTTGAAAAAGACGGCTGGCTGTCACAGAAGCAGAGGGACCGCTTCGACGATCTCATGAGCCATGTGGTTTCTGAAGAGCCCATCTCATCGAATCATGGGGTCGAGGTCTCGCTAAGCGGGACGATGGTGGATGAGATTGTGAACAGTTGGGATGAGCAGGAACTGGAACGGTCCGTGGCCTATCTCCTGACGCCGCCGAACTAACACAAGTGAGACCCCCTATTTCTTCTCCAACCCGAAGACTTTTTCAAAATGGGCCAGCATGCGACGTTGGGCGTAATCGAAGAACGTCGCAGCGGAGTAATGGCCCGTCGGGAGCATCACCATCGGCGGTTCCCCGGCCGCCTCCCATAACGCCTTGCCGTACCGCCGCTTGATCACCTGGTCGAAATAGGCATTGATCATCAGGATGCGGCCCGGATCCAACCGGGCCGCATAAGTCAGGGGGTCCACGTTTCGCAGTCGCCTTGCGGTCTCGGCCAAGAGATCCTTCCGTGTAAGGTCCTCTTCCTCTTCGATCCGTTTCCGAATCGAGACGATGCTGGGCTCCTTGGACGAAAAAAGAATGCCGGCGAGGTCCCCGCCGCCCAGGATGAAAACCCCCGCCCGGATTCTTGAGTCCACCCCGGTCACGACGCTGCCGATGACGGCGCCCATGCTGATTCCGACGATCCCGATTCGTTCGTTTTCCACAGAGGGCTGGGCGCCGAGCCAATCTATTCCCTCCAGCACATCCATCACGTCCTCCTTCAACAGCGCCTCGAACTCGGTCAACGCGTCCTCACTGTTCTTGGCCGTAAGGAGATGCCCGTGGCTTTGGAATCGGAGGCTGATGATCCCATACTGGGCTAAGAAGCGGGCCATCTCTTTGGTGTAGTGATCCCCCTGCGTGATCGGGAGGATAATGACGGCCGGCCGGCGGGGGACGGATTTCACATTTATCCCCTCCTCCGGGAGATAAAGAAAAGCGGTGTGCGTCCTGAACTGGAGTTTTTCAATGGTATAACCGTCGCGTTCCCGATGGTAGAGGACCTTGGGCGGGGCGTGAGGCGTTTCCCGATGGAAATAATCCGGATCGATCGACATTGCGGCGGGCGATTCGAGGCGGGCGGCGTAATGGCCGTAATAAAGACAGCCGCTCAGATTGACGGCCAGGCCGATCAGGCCGATCCAACGCAGGGTTGCGGGATAAATGACACTCAACATCGGTATCAGGGTAATTGTTTGATCAGTTCTTGCCAGGCCCGGGTGGCCACTTCTTCAAAAGGGATCGGTTTTTCGCGGACGTCTTCGCCGGCGACCGTCACGGACGAAGAGCCTTCCCAGACGATCCCGCCCGATGCCGCATCCCAGATTTGCGCAAAGACGCGTAGCGTTGAGGATCGGGTTTCCAAAAACCGAACCCCAAAAACCGAGACTCGGGTCGAGGTGTCCTGGGTATATTGAAGCAGGCTGAGCTGGATTAGATAACGCACGCCCAGCGTTTCTCCAATTCGATTGAGACTCTCTTTTCGGAGAATGCCGGAGGTCTCGTAGTCCCGGAGCATATTCGTATACTCGTCGGCGAGGTCGGCGCGGTTTAAAAGGCTCAAGGCCTCCTGCGGCGGAACTTGCGGGATCTCCGGATGGATCTGGAGCAGGGCTTTGGAAAAGGAGTCGCTCAGGACCCTCCGATAGGCGTTGCCGCCGGTGGCCGAAAGGATGCCAATCTTCAGATCCTCAAGATTCTGGTGCGTGAAGCCGGGCGTCCGCCCTAATTCGAACGCATTGAAGTGGAACTGGGACAGCGGTCCGGCGCAGGCCGCGAGCCCGATGCAAAGGACGATCCCTGTGAGAATCCTTTTCATGCGGCCTCTCAAAGCGGCGATGGAAACAAAAGTCATGAATGAGTATACCTCGTTTTATAGATCCTGTCATCTGTCGGTGTCGTTCCGAGGCGGATTGAAACCCTCGATCATTTTCTCCAGGATGTCGGTCAGGTAATCCTCCATGTGCGGGCCGTTGAACGACATGAAGGCCTCGTAAGCCGGCGAAGAATAATATTTTCCGGGGATGACATAACCGATGTAGTCGTTGGCGAAACCGATCACCACGGCCTCAAACCCGGACGCGGCCGCCCGTCGCTTCAGGACCAGACCGATCTCGGAGCCGAGATCGCAGGGAACGGCCAATAGAAGGGTCCGATCGATCTGAACGACCTGGACGCGGGTCTTGTCGTCCAACAAGGCGCGTCCGATCCAACCGGGGAGGCGCCGGGCCTCATTGACCTTGATTTGGGGCGGCGGGAGTTCGATCCAGAGGCTTCGGCTTGAGATCGTCGCGCGATTCTGAAACGATAAATGAGCGCCGGCCGTCAAGACCCGTTGGGCCAATTCCCGTCCCATCCGCGCCGTTCGTTCGTAAACGTCCTTCCCGGCCGGAGGACGCGCGCGCTGATCGGCCACCGCGCCGGAGGTGTACAACGCGACGGCCTCCGCGCTTCCGGCCTGTTCGGTTTCCTGTCGGCCGTCCTCTTTTTCAAGAGTCCGACTGACCGCGGCCGGGAAGTCGCCTGAGAGCAGCCGGTTCGTGCTTCGCAGCAAGGTCGGATGGGCCGAGAAATTGACCAGATAGGCGAGCGGCCGGCCTTCCGGCGTCTTGAACAGGAGAAAACTCAGATCGGGATCGGTGGGTCCGTCCCGGATCATCCGGTTCTGGATCCGGTCGCCGGCATCGGCGCGGCCGTATGCCATGACGGCCGGTTGAAGTCGGCGATAGGCCTCGATCACGGCCCGGGCCGCTCGGTCCGTGGTCTGCTCAAACACGCCGGCGTTAAAAGGTCCGGCCGCGAGGGTTTCCCAAAAACGTTTTCCAAGACTTCCCGGACCGGAATGGGTATGCGTGGCCGCGATCAATAAATTTTCTTCCGGAAGCGGAAGGACGGCATGGACCTTCTCAAAGATCGAACGAAAGAGATCATCCGTGACGGCCAACAGATCGAGACTCACAAGAATAACGGTCTCTCGGCCGTCGGAGATCGCGAGCGCGCGGGCCATGATCGGATCCAAAACGCCGGTGGACGTTCGGGCGCCGTAGCCGGCCATCGGCAGACCGATCGGCGGCGTGATCTCGATCTTCGCCGCGCCGACCTGCAGCGGGCCGGGAGGATGCGCCTCCGTCCTTTCCACGCGGAGCGCGTTAAGGGTTTGCTCGGTTCGGTGAAAGAAGGGCTGTTGATCCATCGGCGTGTAATCAAGCGAGAGACAACCTTCAATGAGTTGCGGACCGAGAAGGGCGAGCAGAAAAGAAAAGAGTTCTTTGGTTCTGCGGAGGTTCATTGCGAATCATCCTGTTACGGTTAATCCCGGATCAGCCCTGTCAAGGCTTGGATGACCGCCGGGGCCATGCGTGAGCTGGCCGAAAGCGTCTCTTCGTAGTGGTCTTTGCTCCCGCACCGGTCCGTGCCGAAGATCGGTCCCGGATTGTAGGTCGGAAAAACAAAATCGTTGGCCGGGACGATGTAACCGAGTTCATCGTTTGCGAGGCCGAACAGGAAGAGATAAGGCGCTTTGAAGAAATCCCGAAGAACCGGTTCTCTCGCCGTGCCTGGATTGGCGGCCGCGACCCGTTCCTTGCCGATTCCGTCCATGGCCTTTTTTCTCTCTGTGACGGTCCAGCAGACGTCGCGGTCTTCCAGATAGCCACCCTGCGCGATTTCGGGAAAGAGCTCGCCCGGCACGGTGATGATCTGTGCCAATGGACTGTCTTTGGTATCCGTCGTCCGGCCGCGGAGGGTGATCAGGCCGACCTCGGTTTGGATATCTTGTCCCACCTCCGG
>JACQCA010000049.1 GCA_016201865.1 Nitrospirota bacterium | reverse complement strand
TTATGTTCGCGAGGAAGTCTTGGCCGATAAGCTTGGGGAGACCATCAAGGCGATTCATATCGGCGAGGATAAACTGGAATGGGTCAGAAAAGCCCTAAAGATGAGCCATCAGGATGAACGCGCCTACCACAATCAAGCGATTGCGACTCTTCATGCCAAATGTTCAAAAATCCAGAACAGAATTGATCAGGTCTATCTTGACAAACTAGACGGAAAAATCTCTGAGGGATTCTGGAGAGCAAAGACCGAGGAATGGAGGGACGAACAGGACAAAATCGGGATCAAGATAAAGGGCCATCAGAAGGCCAACACAAACTATTTCGAAGAGGGGATTCGTATTTTAGAACTGTCAAATAATGCGTATTCTCTGTATGTTAAGCAGACTGCCCATGAAAAGACCCGTCTTTTAAGAATCGTGCTTTCGAACTGCACCCTCAAAGACGGAATCCCTTATCCTATCTACAGAAAACCCTTCGACCTGATCGCCTCCGGGGTCAAAACTCAAAATTGGCTGGGGGACGAGGATTCGAACCTCGATAGACAGAGTCAGAGTCTGTCGTCCTGCCATTAGACGATCCCCCAATGCCTGGCAAGCTGCTTAAAAAGTCCCACGAAACCGGGGTCTCATTTTGCAATATCCGTCGGGATCAAGTCAATCGCTTTTTTGAGACGGGCGAGCGACCGGTCCCGGCCGAGGATCTCCATCACCTCGTAGATCCCGGGGCTCACGGTTCGGCCGGTGAGGGCGACGCGGACGGGCTGGGCCAGTTGAGAAAGTTTCATTCCTTTTTGTTCCAGGACTTCTTTGAAACGCTTTTCCAGTTCCATCGGCGCGAAGGAGGCCGAGGCCGAAAGCCGGTCCACGAGTTCGATCAGAACCGAACGGATCTCCGGCGTCAGGAATTTCACCCGGGCCGGCTCATCAAACGACACCTCGTCTTTAAAGAAATAGGTCGCGCCCTGGGCCAGCTCGACCAATGTGCGTGAACGCGCCTTGACCGCCGTGATGACTTTATCCAGAATGCCTTCGTTGATCGCTTCGGCCGAAAGGCCCTGACCGGCCAGGAACGGTTTCAACAGGCCGGCCAGGCGGAAGCTCTCGGCCTGATGGATGTAGTGGCCGTTCAGCCAGAGCAGCTTTTCCGGATTGAAGACGGCGGAAGATGATGTGATGCGGTCGAGTGAGAATTTCTCGATCAGTTCCTCCCGGCTGAAGACCTCCTGATCGCCGTGCGACCAGCCCAATCTCGCCAGATAGTTGATCAGCGCTTCCGGGAGATAACCCTGCTCGTGGTACTCCGTGACCGAAGTGGCGCCGTGACGTTTGGAGAGGCGGCTCTTGTCCGGACCGAGGATCATGGACAGATGCGCGAATTTTGGCAAGGGATAGCCCAAGGCATGATAAATCTGGATCTGCCGCGGCGTGTTGTTCAGGTGATCGTCGCCGCGGATGACGTGCGTGATTTCCATTAAACTATCGTCCACAACGACGCCGAAGTTATAGGTCGGGACGCCGTCCGAACGGAGCATGATCAGATCGTCCAGTTGGGCGTTGTCGAACCGGACGCGGCCCTTGACGAGATCCTCGACGACGGTCTGTCCGATCTGCGGGGCCTTAAAGCGCACGGCGGCCGGCCGATCCGGCGCCGGTCCCTTCCGCTCCCGGCATCGCCCGTCGTAACGAGGGATCAGTTTCTTGGCCTGTGCTTCCTTGCGACGCGTCTCCAGCTCCTCCGGCGTACAGGTGCAAAGGTAAGCCGCGCCTTTTTTAAGGAGGCGGTCGGCATGCTCTTTATAAAGATCGAGCCGGTCCATCTGGCAGACGGGCCCTTCATCCCAGTCCAGTCCCAGCCAGCGCATGCCGTCGAGGATGGCCTGAATGGATTCCTCCGTCGAGCGGGAACGGTCGGTGTCTTCGATCCGAAGGATAAAGGTTCCTTTGTGATGCCGCGCAAAAAGCCAGTTGAAGAGCGCGGTGCGGACGCCGCCGATATGAAGATACCCGGTCGGGCTTGGCGCAAACCGGACGCGGACTTTTTCGTTTGCATTCGTCATGCGTCGGATTATCGCACGGTCGCGGTGATAAAGTAAAGATGAGGCCGAGCAGCCGTCGGTCCCAGCCCTTCGCTTGAGACACGAGTCGCAACAATTGTACTTGATTATCCATGGCCAACCGTTCGACGATCTGACGTTTGACCACAGTTGGTTAAATGGTGCATCGCTGCTCAAAGGAGGCTCCGGCGTGCCTCAGCGCTCAGGGCCGGCGCCGACGGCTTAAACCAACTTCCGCCTTGACAAGAATCGACGTTTCTGGTTAGATAACAACTTTGTTTGTCCCTTTCGGTGGGAAGAGCGTGGCTGATCCGCAGGATCCGTTTCGTAACGGGCTGTCCCTCGCGGCCCGGATCGGCGTGGAGCTGGCCGTGACGATCGTGGTCGGAGCCCTTTTGGGTTACGGTCTCGACCGTTGGCTTTCGACCCGTCCATGGCTGATGCTCGCGGGGCTGGTGTTGGGGACGGTCGCCGGTTTCCGGAATCTCTACCGGGCGCTCGGTCCGCCGGTTTCGAATTCAAAAAAAGGGGACGATGGAAAATCCGCTTGAACATTTCGAGCTTCACACACTTATTCTATTGAGGCTCTTCGGTCTGGATATCTCGATCAACCAGGCCGTCGTGATGATCTGGGTGGTCTGCGCCGCCGTTTTTCTCTTTTTCTGGGCCGCGACCCGCAATGCCCGGCTGATTCCGACCAAGCTTCAGAGCATAGCCGAGCTCGGAGTCGAGTTTCTCCGCGGGCTGATCTTGGAGAATATGGGCGAGAAAGGGATGAAGCTTTTTCCTTTTATCGCGACGCTTTTTTTCTTCATCCTGTTTTCAAACCTTCTGGGATTGATCCCCGGCGCGTATACCGTGACCAGCCAGGTGATGGTGAACGGGATTTTAGCCCTCGCGGTCTTTGCATTGAGCGTCATCATGGGGGTGGCGCTGCACGGGGCCCATTACCTCTCGATCTTTTTGCCGCAGGGGACGCCGTGGTGGCTGATGCCGTTGATGATTCTGGTCGAGATCATCAGCCAGCTGGCCCGGCCGATTACACTGGCGGTGCGGCTGTTCGCCAATATGACGGCCGGCCATACCGTCATTAATGTGTTGCTGGGGCTGGTGCTGTTGGGCGGGGTGGTCCTGGGCTGGATGCCCTTGGGCTTCACCGTGGCCCTCTATCTTCTTGAGGTCTTGGTGGCTTTCATCCAGGCCTATGTGTTTACGGTCTTGACCACGGTCTATATCGGCGACGCGATCAAACTGCATTAGAAAGGAAAATCGTCATGCCCCAATTTGATCTTCATTTTCTATCGCCCTTGGTCTTTTGGTCCGTCGTATCGTTCGGCGCGCTGCTTTTTCTGTTATATCGATATGCCTTTCCCGAAATCTTCCGAAGGTTGGAGGAACGGGAGAAGACGATCAAGGACAGCCTGGACCAGGCCGAACGGCTCAAGCAGGAGGCGCAGCAGCTCTTAAGTCAGTACGAGGCCAAGCTCAAGTCGGTTCATGACGAGGGCCGGACGATTTTAGAGGCGGCCCGGAAGCAGGCACAGGAACAACTTGAAGAGAACGAGCAGCGGATCGAACAGGAAACGCGTCGGATGCTGGCCGACGCCCGATCCGAGATTCAGCGGGAACGGCAGGAGGTTTTGCGCGAGATCCAGCGCACGGCGGCGGACCTCACGCTCTTGGCCGCCGAAAAAGTCCTCGCCCGCAGCTTGACGGACGTCGATCACCGACGACTGATCGAAGAGGCCGTGCTGGAAATCGCGCGACAGCACAAGACGACCTAAGAAAAGAGCGGGATCAGAACGGGCTCATGTTGAGGAATCCGGACGGGGGATGCATCAGCGCCGAGTCAGCCGACTCCAACTTGATGTTCCGGAGCTCCACGAGGGTGAACGTAACATTGCTTTGGTAGTAAGCCACCCGAAGCGGTTGCCGATTCAGATCCCGGGCTTCCCAGAGCAACGTGTAGTCCGATCCGAGCCGTTCCTTGTCCTTGATCGACCGGATCCATAAGACGATGTCGGTCGGGTGCCCTTCAATCACATCCTCCCTCAGGACGATCCGCTTTTCAACCACCCCGGCGATTGCTTCCGCCGGGAAGAGTCCCTCCCGCTGGAGTTTCATCGACAACCGAGTGGAGACGACCGTTTCAAAATAGATCTCGTCCCCCGCATAGATGCGGTACTCTTTCATTTGATCGAGGTCCAAGATAGAAACCTCCGGCGGATCGACCAGATTGTTTTCGTACCGGACCAATTTGCCGGCGCGACGGATATGGACCGTAGAGATCGAGAGGTGACCGCCTCGGTCGATCAAGGTAGTCTGGACATCCGCCGACAGATCGGGATAGGAAGCCGCGGCCGAACGGGCCTCGGGCGTTTCTTCAGCGGCCGCGACGGATATGGAGAACAGCACGACGAAAACGGTTCCCCATGCGGTGCGGGGTCGAAATGCGGATGCGCTCATCTCAATGACTCCGGTTTAAACTGCCTTGGCGATAACCCTGCAGATCCAAAGTGACGTATCGGAAGCCGGTCTTCCGGACGGCCTCGACCAGCCGCCCGCGAAGCGCCGAATCCATGAGGCGGACAAAATCCTCCGGCGGAACTTCGATCCGGGCGATTTCTCCGTGATACCGGACCCGGACATGCCGGAACCCTTCCTCCTTTAACGACCGCTCGGCCTGTTCGATTTGATCCAATCGTTCCATCGTGATCGTCGTCCCGAACGGCAGTCGGGATGAGAGACAGGCCTCGGCCGGTTTATCCCAATTGGCCAGGCCCAAGGTCCGGCTTAAGCGACGGATCTCAGCTTTGCCCAACCCCGCCTCTATCAAAGGACTGCGGACCCCGAATTCTTTGGCCGCCTGAAGCCCGGGTCGAACGTCGTTGAGATCATCCAAGTTCGTTCCGTTGACCACCCATCGGAATCCCAACTCGCGCGCCAGCCGCGCAGCGTTCGAATACAAGTCTTGTTTACAAGTATAGCATCGTTGCGGGCTGTTTTGGTAGAACTCCGGTCGGTTCATCGCCTCGGAAACAATAAAATGATGCACCGCCCCGATCTGAAGGGCGATCCGGCGACCGACGGAAAGCTCTTCGGCCGATACGGTGGGAGAGACGGACGTGACGGCGGCGGCCGCCCGGTCGCCCAGGACGTCGTGGGCGATTTTCAGTACGAGCGTGCTGTCGATCCCGCCGGAAAAGGCGACCAGAACCGAATCCATCGCGCGGAGGATGCCTTCGAGCCGTTGAAGGTCGTTTTGAATAAGCGTGTTCATCGAGGAGATCAGGGCGTTTCGTTTTGTCGAATCTTGGCCTCGCTCTGTTTGGCCACCACCACAAGCGCCAGATGGTCCGGGTCGAGATATTTCTGCGCCACTCGTTGAATGTCCATCTTGGTCACGGCCTCGATCAGTTTGGGATAGCGTTCGGCATAGTCAAGACCCAGGTTGTAGTACTCCATCTGGCTGAGGAAACCGGCGATCTTTGCGCTCGTGTCCATGCGCAAGGGGAAGCTTCCGATGAGGAAGGCCTTGGCGTTTTTCAACTCGCCGTCGCTCACCGGGGCGTTCCGGATTTTTCGAAGCTCGGCCACGACGCCGTCGATGGCCTGCTGGGCCGCGGCGTTCCGGGTCTGCAGCGAGACGGAAAAACTTCCGGGAAAAGCGCTGGCGGCAAAATGGCTGTTGATGCTGTAAGCCAGCCCTTGCTCATCGCGGAGATGAGTCATCAGTCGGGACGCAAACCCACCCCCGCCGAGGATGTAGTTCATGACGGTCACGGCATAATAGTCCGGATTTTTCCGATCAATCCCCAGATGACCTAAAAGGATGTTCGCCTGGGTCAGGTCCTTGTCGATCAGTTTGGTCACCGGCTTTTCGAGACCGGCGGCCGGCGAAAACGTCGCGGACGGGATCGGCTTCTGCAGCCAGGAACCGAAATATTTGTTGACCAAATCCACGGCCTCCGGCTCGGTGATATCGCCCACAACGGCCATGA
This sequence comes from Nitrospirota bacterium, assembly GCA_016201865.1. Classification (GTDB taxonomy): domain Bacteria; phylum Nitrospirota; class Nitrospiria; order JACQBZ01; family JACQBZ01; genus JACQCA01. The sequence continues at coordinate 21,308 of JACQCA010000049.1, read as the reverse complement.
TCGTGTTGTTCGGGCGGTAATACTGGTCGTAAAACCGGACGACGTCGGCACGGGCGACGGCCGGCAGCGTAAGCTCCGTTCCCTCGACAGGTCGATGGTAGGGATGCCCGCCGAACACGATCGGATCGAAGGCCTTCTCGGCGACGACGCCGGGTTCATCCTTTTCGGCGATCAGCCCACCCATGAGCTCTCGGCGCTTCCGTTCCAATTCCGCCTCGGGAAAGGTCGGGCGGATCAGAATATCGGACAGCAGCTCCAGACCCGTGGCGAGGTCCTTTTTCAGCACCCGCAACGAGGCCGAGGCATAATCCTCCCCGCCGGAAGCGGACAGGTCGGCCCCGATGAAATCGACCGCATCCGCGATTTGTACGGAGCTGCGCGTGGTCGTTCCTTCGTCCAGCAGGGCGGCCGTCACGTGGGCCAGCCCCGCTTTTTCTTCAGGGTCCAGAACGGCCCCGGCCTTGATGATCATCTGAACATTCACCATGGGCAGGGAATGGGCTTCCTGGATAATGACGGTCATCCCGTTGTCGGCCACGATCCGTTTGGCCGAAAGCGTTGCGGCCGACGCCGGTTCAACCGGAAAGAAGCCGTAGAAGAGGGCGGCGATCCACGGGAGGATGGAAAGCGATCGAAGGGATGATTCGGACATGCTGCGCGCCTTGCGGATCGACATCGCGGCCTACTCCTTTCGCGGCTGCGGGATGAGAATGCCCGCCGTTCGGCGATCCTCAATCAGATAGGCCTTGGCCACGCGGATCAGATCGTCTTTTGAGACCTTCTGTATGTTTTCGAGATATGATTCCTGGTACGAATAACCGGCGCCCACAGCCTCGGCGGTCCCGATCTGCATGGCCTGGTAGAAGTTCGAGTCCTGGCCCATGATGAAGCCGGCCTCGATCTGGTTTTTGGCCTTTTTCAGCTCCTGATCCGTCACCGGTTCGGTCTTCAACCGATCGATCTCGGCATACAACGCCCGCTCCAGCTCGTCGACGGTCTTGCCCGGTTGTGGAACGCCGTAGATATAGAACAGGTCCGGATCGGCCGAGAGATTCGAATATTCTCCCCCGGCATTGAGGGCGAGCTTCCTTTCGTAAACCAGGCTGCGGTAGAGGCGGGAGCTCTTGCCGGATGAAAGAATCGTGGCCAGGACGCTCAAGGCATAATTGTCGGGATGGGCATAGTTGGGGACATGGTAACCGGCGAACACGAACGGAAGCTGGGCTTCCTTTTTGATGACGAATCGGCGCTCGCCGTTCTGTTCCGGCTCGGCAATGCGATGGGCCGGGATCGGGAAACCCTTCGGAACCCGCCCGAAAGTCTGTTGGATCTTGGGAAACAGCTTTTTCGGGTCGATGTCGCCGACCACGACCAAGGCGGCGTTGTTGGGCGCGTAATGGCGTTTATAGAACGCGACGACATCGTTCCGTTCGAGATTGTTCAGATCCGTCATCCACCCGATGATCGGGGCGTGGTAGGAATGAACGAGAAAGGCCGTCGCGAAGAGGTACTCCACAACGAGGCTCTGCGGGTCGTCGTCCGTTCGAAGCCGACGCTCTTCTTTGACTACCTCCCGTTCCAGCTGAAACTCCTTGGCGTCGAGCAGGAGATTCGTCATCCGGTCGGATTCGAGGTTCAAGGCCAATCCGACCTGATCCGCCGAGAGATTTTCAAAGTAGGCGGTGTAGTCCTTTCCGGTAAAGGCGTTTTCGGTCCCGCCGTTCTTGGCGACCGATCGCGAGAACTCGCCCTTGCCGTACTTGGGCGTGCCCTTAAACATCATGTGTTCGGTGAGATGGGCCAGCCCGGTCTTCCCGGTCACCTCGTTTCGCGAACCGACGCGGTACCAGACCTGAATCGTGACGACCGGGGATTTGTGCTCCTCCACGAGGATGACCTTCAGTCCGTTCTCGAGCGTCCGGGTCTCGATCGCCCGGGCCCGGGCCGGGGAGGATGGAAGGAACAGGAGCAACGCGAGCAGGAGACAAAATAAGATCGGCATGCGAAACATCGTAACAAGAGCTCGTGGTGTTGTCAACTGCTTACGGGAAGACGGTTTGCGGCGGCTTCGGTGCGGAGCTGGCCGCAGGCGGCCAGGATGTCGCGGCCGCGGCTCTTGCGGATGAAGGCCGTCAGGTGTCCTTCGATCAGGATCTTCTGGAACTCCAGCACGGTTTCGTCGTCCGGCCGGCCGAAGGGGGCGCCGGGATAGTCGTTGAAGGGAATCAGATTCACCTTGCACGGAATGCCCTTGAGCAATCGGAGAAGGCGGCAGGCATCCGCCTCGGTGTCGTTCACTCCTTTTAAGAGGACATACTCGAAAAAGATCCTTCGCCGCGGCGGGAGAGGATAGTCCCGGCAGGCCGAGAGCAACGATTCCAATGGATAGTGCTTATTGACCTTCGGCATCACTCGATTCCGAACGGCATCGGTCGTCGCGTTGAGCGAAACGGCCAGATTGACGTTCAAACCGCTTTCGCCCAACTTTTTGATCTGGGGCACGAGGCCGGAGGTGGAAAGCGTGATCCTCCGAGGCGGCCACCCGACCATCTTGGGATGGGTGAGACGCGTTAAGGCCTCCGTCACTTCCCGGTAATTGGCCAGCGGCTCGCCCATGCCCATCAAGACCACGTTCGTCAGGTGTTGATCCGGTTCCATGCGGTTCTGCATCCAGAGGACCTGGTCCACGATCTCATGGGCCTTGAGGTTCCGGATCAGGCCCATGGTGCCGGTGAGACAAAAGCGGCAGTCCAGTGTGCAACCGACCTGGGTCGAGATGCAGAGCGTGTGGCGGTCCTCATCCGGGATCAGGACGGATTCGATCGCCTGCCCGTCCGACAGGCGGAACAGAAATTTCTGGGTTCCGTCCTCCGACCGTTGATGCCGCATCAGGTCGAGGCAGCCGATCACGGCCCGGCTTTCGAGAAGGTCCCGATCCGGTTTCGAGAGGTTCGTCATCGCATCGAAGCGGGAGACCCGCTTTCGATAGATCCAGTCCCGGAGCTGCTGGGCCCGATATTTTTTCCAGCCCAGTTTCAGGACGAAGGCATCCAATTCCTTGAACGAGAGCTGTTTGAGATCCACCTTGGCCATAGTCGGTAATGTAACACAGATCGGGTGCATGGACAAGGCGCCTTGAAGTTGACGACGGCTGTGTTATAATACAGCCCATGAGATTAAGGCCGTCTCGAAAATTGATCCTATCGGTCGTCCTGATGCTTATCGGTTGCGGTTCGATCGCGGCCTGCGCCTCTCCGCGGCCGTTGGTCGTGCCCACGACGCCTCCGTCCGAACGGAACGAGAATCCCGGCCTGGATCAGCCGCCCGCCGCGTCTCAAAAGCCGTCCGTCTCTCAGCAGGCCTGCTCATCGGCCGAGGACTGTTTTCATTCGGCCTTGCAGCGGTTGGAGGACGGCGATCCGGCGACGGCCGCCGAGAGGTTCCGGCAGTTAAGAGAGCAGAATCCGGAGTCCCCGTGGGCGAAACGAGCCGGTTTCCTCCTGGGTCAATGGGCCGCCGAGAGCGGATCCCCCGAAGCCGAGGCCCTTTTTTCGGAGGCGATCACGACCTTTCCCCATCTTGAAGAGTACAGTCTGTTTTTCATGGCCGGCGGACAGGCCAAGGGAGGACGGTTCCAAGAGGCGGTTCAGACTTATGATCGGTTGCTGCGGAAATTTCCTGAAAGCGTGTTGAACGCACAGGCCGCTTACCAAAAGGCGCAGGTCTTGATCCAGACCGGGGACTGTCGGATGGCCTTGAACGAACTGGACGGATTCGTAGCCCGTTATCCGAAAGATTCGAACAGCAGCCCTGCCCTTCTCCAACTCGCCGATTGCGCCGTCCGGGTCCAGGATTCCGCCAAGGCGGTTTGGGCGCTGCGACAGATCTGGTTTTATTATGCGGACAGTCCGGAGGCGCAAGAGGCCCCAAAAAATCTTCTTCAGCTCGGTGCTTCGGGCGTCTCCATCCCGGCGCCCTCTGCCGAGGCGCGTTATCAACGGGGCCGAATCCTTTTTGACGCCGCTCGATACGACGAGGCCGCGGCCGAATTCAAGGCCGTGCTGGCGGCCGGCGAACCGGCGAATCGCGACGAGATCGGCCTGAAGCTGGCCGAAACCCTCATCCAGCTCAAACAATACGACGACGCCAAGCGGTTGTTGGGAGAGCTGACCGCCCGGACCGGGCGGCCGGATATATTAACGTCGGCTCTTTTCTGGCTGGGACGCCTTGCGATTCGTCAAGGCGAGGAGGGCCGGCTTCTTCAGATCGAGCGTCAACTGGCCGACCGCTTTCCGGCCAGCACGGAGCGAGCGAAGCTGCTCTTTATGATCGGCGACTTTTATGAAGGCCGGGGACAGATCGAGCAGGCCGTGAAGATCTATCGCCGGGTGATCGCGGAGGCCCCATCCGATCCGTCCGCCGAGGATGCCGTCTGGCGGATCGGCTGGATGGCCTATAAGGCCCGGCGGTACGGCGACGCGATCAAGATTTTTGAGGACCATCTGCAACGGCATCCCGCCAGTCTGCTCGGAGGACAATTCGGATACTGGATCGGACGCAGCACAGAGCAGATCGACCAGCCCCTTAAGGCGGCGCAGGCCTATCGGGAGGTCTGTCGGAAATTTTTGCGGACGTTCTATTGCCAGGAGGCGACGGCTCGACTGGCCCGACTCCCCTCTCCGGCCATCGGCGGCGGGGAGGCGGATCGCCCGCCGGATCCGTCCCGGGAAGCCTCGGAGGCGGCTTCCAAGACGGTCAACAGGATTGCCGTTGCGTTGCCGGCCGGTGATGCCGACACGGCCTTGACGCGCGATCGTCATTATGCGATTGCGCTGGAGCTGATGGCGCTGCATCTAAAACCGGAAGCGGCTTTCGAACTCACCTCGTTGGCCGAACGGTATGCCGCCGACAAAGCGGCGGCCTTGAGGCTGGCGGAACTTCTCTATGCGGCCGACAACTATTTTACCAGCCTCCGCCTGCTGCGGCTGCATTTCCAGGATGTGATCGAGAGGGGCGGCGACGATGTGCCGAAAAGCTTCTGGGAGCAGGTTTATCCCCGTCGTTTCGTGGAAAGGATTCAACGGCAAAACCCTTCCCTGTCGGCGGACCCGTTTCTTGTTGCGGCTGTGACCCGCGAAGAAAGCGCCTTCAATCCAAAGGCCGTCTCAAAAGTCGGGGCGCTGGGCCTAATGCAGCTCATGCCGTACACGGCGGAATGGGTGGCCCGGCAGATGGGCCTGACGACCTTCCGGCCGGAGCTCTTGCTGGACGAGACGATGAACGTGCAATTGGGGGCCTGGTATCTGAATCATTTGATCCGGCAGTTCAACGGAAATGTGGTTCTGGCCGTGGCGAGTTACAATGCCGGTCCGGAGGCGGTCGGGCGATGGGCGGAAGGGGGGGTGGGAGACCTGGATGAATTCATTGAGGCGATTCCGTTTAACGAGACCCGTTACTTTACCAAAAAAGTGATCCGAAGCTATAACGAGTACCTCCGCATTGCCGGAACGGATTCCACCCCCCGTCTGTCCGAGGTTCGGGCCCGACCTTGACAATCCGGCGGGAAGACGGCATACGGAACCGCAGGACGAAACCGGGAGGGGACAGATTTAAAATCTGTCCCCGGCCACTCCAGCCAGTATTCCGTGAAGGGACGACATGGCGTTAGAGCAGATGACGCTGTTGGAAAAGCGGGTTCATCAAATCCTGGACCTGGTCAAGCGGTTGCGCGAGGATAACGCCTTATTAGATCAGAAGGTCAAGACGATCGGGCAGAAGCTGGCCCAGCGGGAACGCGACCGTCTTCGTTGGAAGCAGGATAGGATTCGGTTGCGTTCCAAGCTGCAGCGAATGCTTTCCGAAATGGAAACCCTGTCGGCCCGGCCGGATCACGAGAGGCCCAGGGACAAAGACGGCGCAAGGCCCAGAAAGAGAGGGGACGCGTGAAAAAGCAGATCGAGGTGGAGATCTACGGCCAGAGCTACACGATCTCGGGAGAAGCGGATGAACAGTATGTGAACAAGCTGGCCCGTTACGTGGACGGAAAGATGCGTGAACTGGCGAAAACGGCCAAAAATCTACCGACGACCAAATTGGCTCTGCTGGCCGCCGTCAACATCACCCATGAACTCTTCCGGCTCCGTCAGGACCAGCAGGAGAAAGAGACCCTCATCGAAAAGAAGACCAAGGATTTGATCGAGAACATCGAAGATCAGTTCGGCGACCTCAAGCTGTATTAATGCAGGGACGAGGCAGCGCCGCGCCCTTTATCCGGGCGACCCATCGGAACGCCCATACGATGAATCCCACCTTGTGCGCGCAAGACAAAAGTGGCGTGCGCATCTTCTTATTAAATTCTCATTCAAGACTACTTCGCGATCTCAACCAGTTTGTCGGCGAGGCGGGCGAAGTCCTCGATCGAGAGCGTCTCGGCACGGCGCTGGGGATTTCCGGACGTGATCGAGGCGGCACCCAAGGCTTTTTCAACGGCGTCGTTCGGGAACCCCCCGTCTTTGAGCGCGTTTCGAAGCGACTTGCGCCGATGGGCGAATCCGGCCCGGACGACTCGGAAGAAAAAAGTCTCGTCCTTCACGGCGACTTTCGGCGTCGCCCGAATCCGAAGGCTGATGACGGCCGAATCCACGCGGGGGGGTGGTCTAAAGCATCCGCGTGGGACGACGAACTCCAGCCGGGGTTCGGCATAGAACTGTACGCCGACCGAGAGAAGGCCGTATTCTTTCCCGCCTTCGCGGGCCACGATGCGGCGCGCCACTTCCAATTGAAGCATCAGGACCATACGGCTGATACGGGAGCGCAGTTCCAGAAACCGAAAAAGCAACGGCGTCGAAATGGAATAGGGCAGGTTGGCCACGACGGCGAACGGCGCGGGAAGATCTTCGAATGGATAGGTAAGTGCGTCGGCCTGGATGAGCCGGATATTGGGGGGGTCCGCAAACTCTTTTTCGAGATTTTCATGGAGCCGTCGATCCAGCTCGATGGCAAAGGTTTTTGAACCCGTCTCATTCAGTGCGCGCGTCAATATACCGCGGCCAGGCCCGATCTCAACGACGGTTTCGTTCGGTTGGATCTCGGCCACGGCCATTATCTTCCGGACGATGTTCTGGTCGTGGAGGAAATGCTGGCCGAGCGCTTTGCGTTTAGATCGTTTCACGGTTTTTTCGATAGTGCCACCGCCAGGCGGATCGCTTCGATCAGGCTTCCGGGGTCGGCGATCCCTTTACCGGCAATGTCGTAGGCTGTTCCGTGATCCACCGAGGTCCGGATAAATGGGAGGCCCACCGTGACATTAACCGCGCGCCCGAAAGCCAGTAGCTTGATCGGGATCAGCGCCTGATCATGGTACATCGCGACCACGATGTCGTACCTTCCCTCGAACGCCCGGCGGATCAGGCTGTCGGCCGGCTTCGGACCGATCACCGGAATCCCGTTTCGGCGTTCCGACTCCACAGCTGGCCGGATGATTTCGTCCTCTTCACGACCGAACAGTCCGCCCTCTCCCGCGTGTGGATTCAGGCCGGTGACGGCCAGTCGGGGACGGCGGATCTTAAACTGTCGTATCGCGGCTTCATGCGCCAGTCGGATGGCGCTTTGCACGCGTTCCCGCGTCAGGCGAAGCGGGACATCACGCATCGCCAGATGCGTCGTGGCCAGCAGGATTCGCAGTTGAGGCGTAAGGCGTGAGGCGTGAGGCGTGAGGCGAGTACGTATCGCCTTGGGCAGTGGGGCGACCATCAGCATGCCGACCTCTTTCGCGCCGCTCAGTTCCGCCAACAGTTCGGTGTGGCCGGGATAAGGATAACCGGCTGCATGCAGCGCTTCTTTGCTGATCGGGGCGGTTACAATGGCCGCGACGCGCCGATCCATCGCCAGCCGGACGGCCGCCCGGATCGCCTCGACCGCAGCCCGTCCGCCCGCGGCATCGGGCCGGCCGATCACCAGACGTGAAAGATCGGTATTCTCAAGATCGATCAGATCCATTCCCGCTTTTGATGAAACGGCCGTTTCGGGATCAGTCATGGAGCGGATTTCGATGGAAGATTTAAGACGCTTCGCAGCCTTTTCCATAACGGCGCGATTTCCGACGACCACGGGCCGACAGAGTTGCCGGACCTGGCTGCCAAGGAGTTTTGAGAGCGCCTTGACGATGATCTCCGGTCCGATTCCGGCCGGATCGCCCATCGTGATCGCGATGATCGGTTTCATCATACGTTTCATAGAAGATAAGCGAGGATCAGGACTTCGGCGAGCTCGGTCGAGCCGCTTTGCCTGTCCGAGCGCGGGGTGTGGGGGCCTCGGAGGACTTGCAGTTTTGTTCATCCGCACGGGCCCCCACATTAAATGGCTCGACATGAATGACGACATCCACCACCTCCGACATCTCTTTTTTGATCAGGTCCTCGATCTCATGCACAAGCGTGTGGGCCCTCTCGGCCGTCATATCGGATTGGACCTGGATGTGGCAATCCACGAAGACATGGTTCTCCAGGCCCCGGGTGCGGATGCTGTGACAGGATTTAACGCCCGGGATCTGCATGACGATCTCCCGGACGAGCCGGGGGTCGACGCAGGAGGCGTCGCTTAAAACGCGGGAGGTCTCGAACAGAATCTGAAATCCCGTCCTCCCGATGAACCCGGCGATCACAACGGCCATGATCGGATCCAAAAAAGGAAAGCCCATTTGCACGGCGGCGAGGCCGATCAGGACGGAGAGGGAAGAATAGACATCGCTTAAGGTGTGCATGGAATCGGCATGGAGAATCTCGCTCTTGAGCTCGGTGGATCGTCTCTGTTCGTATCGCGTGACGAAGAGATTGATTCCGATGGTGATCAACATGACCGCGAAGCTGACCCACGTCACTCGCGGAACGTTCGGATCAATCAAGCGGGCATAGCTGTTTTCGAGAATCCGAAAGCAGGCGAGAAACAGGAAAACCGAGATGGCAAAGGCCGCGAAGCTCTCGAATTTGCGGTGGCCGTAGGGATGCGCTTCATCGGGAGGGTGGGCGGCGGCCCAGATGCCGATGAGTCCGATGATGTTTGACGCGCCGTCGAACATCGAATGCAGCCCGTCGGCCCACAGGCTCAAGGCCCCGGTCCAATGACCATAGACCAGTTTGGCTGCTGCCACGAGCAGGTTCAGCGCCAGGATCAGCCAGAGGACTTTCTTAATTTCGCGGTCACGGGGCATGGAGGTTACTCCGGCAATCCCTTGAAGCGGCTCTTTTCAAAAGCGGACACGAATGCACGGATCACGTCGGGGTCGAATTGAATGCCCGAATCTTTCTTCAGAAGGGCGACGGCCACGTCTTCCGATCGCCCTTTTCGATAGCACCGGTCCGATGTGATCGCGTCGAAGGCGTCCGCGACGGATATGATCCGGCTGGGAAGAGGAATCGCATCGCCCTCGAGATGATCCGGATAGCCGGTGCCGTTGTAATGTTCATGTTCATGCCGGACCCATTTCACGATGTGGGAAAATTGCTTGACCTGTTCTAAGATCTGGACGCTGAGCAACGGATGCTGCTTCATCGCTTCCCATTCGTGGCGGGTCAGTTTGTCCGGTTTGAGCAACACCCGCTCCGGCACGCCGATCTTGCCGACGTCATGGAGCAGCGCGGCCAGCTTGATCTGTTCCACATCCGACGGGGGGAGGCCGAGCTCTTCCGCCAGGATGGCCGAGACCTCCGAGACGCGCAGCGAGTGCAAATGGGTGTAGGGATCCTTGGCGTCGATCGACATCACAAGCGACTTGACCGTGCTGAGGAAAAGATCCTTGACCTCGACGAAAAGTCGGGCGTTCTCCAACGCGACGGCGGCCTCGGCCGCGATCGCCATCACGAGCTTGAGGTCGTACGTGGTGAATTCCGCGCCGTCCGGTTTATCGCTGACATTGATCGTCCCCATCGTCTTTCGGCCCAAGGTCATCGGAACGCAGAGCAGGGAGGTGATCGGATAACCGACCGGAACGAACCCGGGATCTTGAGCCACGTCGCAGACGATCAGCGGCTGCCCGGTTTCGGCCGCCCGGCCGGTGATTCCCTCGCCTGAGCCGAGGCGGAATGGGCGGTGGCGGCGGCCGTCGCGGCCGATCGCGATCATCGAGACAAAGTCTCCTGTTTTGGGATCGGTTAGGAGGATCGACAGGTTCCGGGCCTGCAGTACGGTTCGGACCTCTTCCGTCACGATCTCGCAGATGCGAAGCGGGTCGGATTGTGCGCTGAGCTTGACCGAAAGATCCTGCAGCAGCGCCAGTTCCTCATAATTCCGGACGATCTCGGAGGACAAATTGAACAGCTCGTATCCCGCCGCGATGAGATCTTGGAGGTGGGCCCGGATCTGTCGGGCCCCCCGTTCGTTTTGATGCCGGGTCTCGGCGTCGGCGGGATCCTGACGGAACCGGACCAGAAGCAGGCCGACGGGGGATCCTTGACAGAGCAGCGGCGCGGCATAAAGAGGAATCATGGGATGACGGAGCATCGGATCGGAGGAGGCCTGATTGAAGCATGACCGAACCCAATCGTGATAACGGGCGAGCTCGTCCGCCGGCAGAAGTCCCGGGACCGACGTCAGGACCGGCTCCCCCTGGGCACCGAGGACGGCCACGGAGACCGGGTTGTTTTCTACGACCTGGTTGACGAATTTTTCCAGGCGTTCCGGATGAATGAGAGCCGTCATCTTCGGCGGGCCGTCCTTCATGGATCTCCCGCGCGGTTCGTTTTCGCCGGATCCGGCTCCCTTGTCGTCCGTTGAGGACGGTTGTGGACGGCGGCGGGTTCGAGTTTTTTGGTGGGCTCGGAGGATGGACGGGTATCCGACCAGACAGGAAGGGTGAAATGGAAGCGGCTCCCTTGCCCGACCCAGCTTTCGCACCAGATCTTTCCGCCCAGATGCGCAATGATCTCGCGACAGATGGCGAGTCCCAGCCCGGTGCCTCTCGGCTTGCCGCTTCGCGTGTCCTCCAATTGGTGGAACTTGTCGAAGATCTTTTCGAGATCCGAGGCCGGGATCCCGATTCCCGTATCAATGACCGAGATCCGAACCGTCTTGTCCTCTACCGCGCCCCGGAGGGTAATATTGCCGATGTTTGAAAACTTGATGGCGTTGCTCAAAAGGTTGTCCAAGACCTGGATCAGTTGATCCCGGTCGCCCCGGACCGACGGGAGCGTCTCCGGGACCTCGACTAGGATCGGAAGATTCTTCTCCAGGGCCATCGCCCGGATGGATTTCACGGCATGGACCACAATCTCGAACGGTGAGAGCGGCCGGATCTGCCATTGGGCCTTGCCGGCCTCGATCTTGGAAAGGTCGAGAATGTCGTTAATCAACCGGGTGAGCCGATCGCTCTCTTCATTGATGATCGAAATGAATTCCTGCCGGGTTTTCTTGTCGACGTCTTTGTACGACAGGAGGATCTCGGTGAATCCCTTGATCGAGGTCAGAGGCGTCCGGAGTTCATGGGAAACCTTGGACACGAATTCCGATTTCAGTTGATCGAGTTTTTTGGTCTGTTCGAACAGACGGATCGTCTCGACGGCGATGGCCACCTGCTCCGCAATGGGGATCAGGATCTCCAAGTTCCGCTCCGAATAGGTCCGGGGCCGGCGGCTCGCCAGGTTAAACGTCCCGATGGGCTTGTTCTGGGAAATGATCGGCACCACGATATAGGAACGCATCCCCTCCTCGACCAGCAGCCCGTCTTCATGGAACTCCTTCGCTTCCAGCACGTCCGCCCGAAGATACGGCTGCCGATGATCCACGACCCAGCCGATGACCGTCCCGTTCTTGGATCGAGGGGTATCGTGGACGACCATGGGGGCGTCCTTCGTCTTGATCAATCGGAGCTGGATCTGCTGCCGGCTTTCATCCAGCAGCGCGACGCTGATCCGGTCGTAATGCAGCAGTTTGCTCACCTCATCGCTTAACGATTCGAAGATCTCATGGATGTCCAGCTTGGAACTGATCATCCGCGTGATCTTGTTGACCACCGCCAGTTCTTTGGTCCGCTCATAGACCCGCCGCTCAAGGCTGGTGTACGAGGCTTGCAGTTTGATGGCCATCTCATTAAATTCGTCCGCCAGTTCCTGGATCTCGTCTCCGGTATGGATCTTGAGACGGTGATGGAGGTTGCCGAAGCCGATCAGTTTGACACCCTTCTGCAGATCCCGTATGGGCCGTACGATATAATCCGCGGCCCGGAGCCCCAGGAACAACAGCACGGCGCTTCCCAGGACGCCCGAGAAGAGGATCCAGTTCAGCAAGGTGTTGACCGGGGCGTACGTTTCAACCGGATCCTGGCTGGTGAAGATGTACCAACGCTTTCCGCCGAAACTGGACGGATGGATGTTCCGGCTGATATGGACCGGTGCAAAGCCGTTGATGGCGTTTTGCCCGTGGTAATGGACGTCCTCCGTAGTCGCGGCCCAACCCGGATCGTCCTTGAAGATCGCCTGCATCAGCGCCGGTTGGAGGGAATGGTTCCGGATCAAAAAGATGGGGCAGAAGATCAGGGTCCCATCCGAGCCGGCCAGCATGGTGTGGTCCGACTTGGCCACATGGACCTGCGTGACGGCCTCAAAAAACCGCTTGATCTGGAGATCGGTCTTAATCACGCCGATGGCCCGACGGCCGGTCGCCTCCATGACGGGAACGGCGATGGACAGGGTGTACAGTTTTTCAAACTCTTCCGTCGCCTCTTGGCTGGTCTGGACATCCGAGATGTAGACGCTGCCGCGGCCGTGATCGAAGGCGGCAAGCCACCACGGCTCGTCGCCGTAATAGATCTTCGGCGGTTTCGCGTCCGCGCCGACCAGGATCCCGCGTTGATCGGTCACGATGATCGAGAGATGTTCCGCCCGATCGGCCGGATCGCGGAGGGATCCCTTGATGTAATCGGAAGCGCTGTTGGTCAGGAATCCCCGCGCAAAGGGATCGTCCGCGCCCCGGCTCTTGCTCCACAGGGTCTTGAGCGTTTCAATCCGGTTCTGGATATCGGCTTCGGTCATTCGTCGTCGGGAATAGGCGGCATTGGCCAGTTCGATGCCCGTTCGGACGTCGGAGGAAAGGGCCAGCAGGGAGATCGCCTTGATGTTGGCCTCGATGAGGGACCAGACCTTCTGACTCGTCTCCGTCGCAAGTTCGCGGTACTGGGCCCCGATGGTGTTTTGGAGGTGGTTCCGGGCGACGCGGTAGGTCACCGAGAGGCCCATGAAGACCACCAGCAAACCGACGCCCAAAATCGAGAAGGTGATCTTGGTCTTAAAACTTTTGAAGATCGATGGGAGAACCATTTTACACGCCGAGCGATGATAGAAGTTCTTTGACCCGCGATAACACGTGTCGAGGACTGAACGGCTTGGTGATGTACTCATCCGCCCCGACCGACAGGCTTTTTTGTTTGTCTTCTTCCTGGCCTTTGGCCGTCAGCATGATGATATGGATGGAATGAAGCTTGGGATCCTGCTTGATCTGTGCGCAGACCTCAAAGCCGGATTTCTTGGGCATCATGATGTCCAGGAAAAAGATCTTCGGTTTATGAAGCCGGGCCTTCTGAAGGGCTTCTTCACCGTCCTTCGCCACATCATACGGAATGCCTTCCCGTTGGAAGATGTACGATAAAGAGCGGACGATGTAGGGCTCGTCGTCCGCGATGAGAATCTTGACGGGTTCCAACAGGCTGCCCTTTCCGGAGCCATCCCGCGAATGGTCGAAAATCCTGTAAAGTGAATGGAATAGGACGTTTTTATTCTAACACCGAGATCTGGGGTTGTCAAACGGAAGAGGGATACCCGTTCACGGATCATCCAGGATGAGAAGGGTCTTGATCCCCGGTTCGTTGCGGATTTCTTCCAGCCAGACATAACCGACGGTTCCTTCCTGTTCACGAACCGTTTCGATCACTTCCCGGCTGTTGTTTTTAAACAACGGGGTGAACCCTCCGTAACGGAATAATCGCTGGTTCCAGTACTCGATATACCGGTCTCGGGTCATCTTAACGACCCGTTCTAAGAATTTCTTTCGTATCGGCTGATTTTCCCGTTGATCCATCGGATGAATCCAGAGATCCTTCAACAGATGGATCTCGCCCAAATAAATGGCCTTGAGTTCATCAAGCGTCAGCCGGTCTTTCGGAAAACCAGTTCCGGCCACGACCGCAATCGTTTGCGTCGTTGCTTGACCCATCGGCGGACTTTCGGCTGCGGATAGGCCTGCCTTAAACAAAAGGTCGAAAAAGATCCATAGGGTCAAGATCGGTAAAGCGCGTCGAGTCATTAGAATCCGAAGGCCCATTGGGCGGCGTATTCGATATACCGGTCCAGCCCGACAAGATCGATGACCCGAACCTCGGCCTTGATCGCGCTGCTGGGGTTTAAAGAGCAACGCAGACCGTACACCCAGCGGTTTGAATTCGTGGTGCCGAGCGCGGTAAAGTAAGGATCGCCGGCCGCGATCCGGACCTGTTCATATCGAAGATAGGGAACAAAACGTTCTGTGAGATGATAACCGGACTGAACATAGTAGGCCGAGCTGGTAAAGCGTCCTGTGCTGGCCTGTGAATCCTTATCGATGAAGCGATAATATTCCGCCAAAAGTTCAAGGCAGCTCGATCCGTTCTGCATGTTTTGATAAAACAGATCCGCGCCGAGGATGGATTGATCCACCTGCTGGGTCAGCGACGTGGGAAGAGTAATGTCCAGGATCGGAACCTGACTGAAGTTGCCGAAGATCCCCAGTCCCAGGCCCGCCGGAATCGATGGTTTGAAGGCAAGATTCGCCGAGACCGCCTTGTTCTTGTTCGGGTCCGAGATGTTCCCGGGATCCAGGGTAAAGGTAAAGCGATCCCGGTCGTTGTCGATGCGGGCACCGTTGCCGGCCATCACGCCGTACTCAATATCGGTCGGCGACGCGGCCACCGTTCCGGACAGCCACACCCCCACCAAGTGAACCGGAAGGATCCCACCATTGTCTTCAAACGCAAGGAACTTGGGGCGGTCGATGGTGGTATGAAATAGCGCTGCGTGATGATAGGCCGTGTTCCAATATCCGAGGATATTATGAAACCTTCCAGCGTGGATCTGGAAGGCAGCGCTGAAAAGATAGCTCATCTGGAGGCGCTCCAGATCGATAAAGGAGTCCCCCGTGCGATCGGACTCCACCACCAGCTCGCTTAAGACCTCGAGCCGGTTCTCAAGAGGCTGAGTCAGGAACAGATCGAACGGGCCTAAACCGAATGTCCCGTTCCGTTCGTCGGGGTCAATGGTGTTTGGCGGCGATAGACCGGGATCGATCGTGCTGCGGCTGTACGTGACGTCCGCGAAGCCTTTAAACTCGAGGCCCCAGGCGGTTCGTTCGGTTTGATCCATCACCAGGATCAAGAGTCCAACCCCAATGAGTTTGCCCACGGGTCTCATGGCCGACGTTGAACCCCCTCCGGATCAAACGGTCTATCGGAGAACAGACGGATCACCCAAAAACGTACAGGATGTATGCCACGTATAAAGACAGGCAAAAGATCAAGTGCACCGGACGCCACCGGCCACGGAATCGGACAAGATTGTATAACACAAAGGCGGCGAGGAGGGCAAGCACGGCGCTGGCCAGCCCGAGCCGATCAAGCTGCCAGGGCGTGCCGATCAATCCCACGCCGACGGGAAACGTGCTCTGAAAAACCATCGCCCCCGTGATGTTGGCCACGGCCAGCGTGTCCTTCCGTTGAGCAATCCAGATAAAGCTGTTGAAGGTTTCAGGGAGCTCCGTGGCGATCGGTGTAATAATCAGCGAGAGGATGAGGGGAGAAACTCCAAAGGTCTGGGACAGCCGTTGCATGCCCTCTACAAAAAGGTACGCGCCGCTGACGACGAGCCCGAAACCCAGCGCCGTCTGAGTCAGGATTAAAGCCATAGGGGGATGATCACGGGTTCGGGTCCGGCCTCGGGAGAGGATCAACGGCTCCAGATCTTCTCCCACCGTTCCCTCCTTGACGAGCAGCCGCCGCAAATAAAAAAGGTATAGTCCGATCAGGATTGCCGCGGCGGCATAATGAATCCATCGTCCCGATTCTCCGACCGGGAGCCATGCCATTAGCAAGGCCATGCCATAGCTGGTCAGGAAAAACCCCAGGTCCATTTTGACAAGCGGCGCGTTGAGGGAGATTTCGGTCGTCCGTCTTCCGATCGATGAGAAAAAAAGAACACCCAATCCCAGGAGCGGGAGGGCCAGACCGGTGAGCATAAATGGGGCGCCGAGAATCGCTCCGATACCGACCCCTTGACGGGTTTCGCCGTCTCCGAAAAAAATGGCAATGACCGGGACCATGGTTTCCGGCATGGCCGTGCCCACGCCGGCCAGGACGCTTCCTACCACGCCCTCGGAAAGACGGAGCCGTTTCCCGATCCATTCCACGCCGTTTGTAAAAAGATAGGATCCGCCGAGAATGATTAGCAGACCCAAAAACAATAATCCGCTCAAGAGGGGCCTCCTGTCGGGTTCTGTCGGGGGGTGCGTGCGGGCGGTTTGAAGGCCTGTTCCAGTTCATCCATGATCTGCCGGAGCGGTAGGCCGGTTTCCTGGGCGATCCGTTTGCAGTCTTCGTATTCCGGCAGCCGCTTTTGGAGACCGCCGGACCGGGTGACCGCTTTCACACGAACCCGGCCGAAACGCGTTTCGACTTCTTGAGAGGCCCGAGGCAATTTGCGACGCTGGACTTCCGTCTGGCGGATTCCCAACGTCGTCGTTTCCTCGAACACGATCTCCATCAAGGCCTGGGCCTGATGCGGCTCGGCCAGAGCGCTGAGCAGGATTCCCGGGCGCCCCTTCTTCATCGTGATGGAAGTCAAATAGACATCCAATGCGCCGGCCGCAAAAAGACGTTCCATCAGATGCTCATAGACCTGAGGATTAAGATCATCGATAGCGGTCTCTAAAAGCGTCATGCGGTCTTCCTGGGTGACCGGCCGTCCCTCGCCCACCAGCATGCGAAGCATATTGGGCCAATTGGGAAATTCACGGCTGCCGGCGCCGTAGCCGACCTTCTGAAGCCGCATCTCGGGAAACGAGCCGCTGGTCGTGACGAGTGTGGTGATGATGGCGGCCCCGGTCGGCGTGGTGAGCTCCTGCGGCGGGCCGCCGGCGTAGACCGTAAAACCCCGGACCAGCTCGGCCGTTGTCGGCGCAGGGACCGGAACCTTCTGGCCGTGGACATCCACCAGTCCGCTTCCGAGATTTAAAGGCGAGGCCATGACCTCGTCGATTCCCATCAGGCTTAGGCCTAGGACGCATCCGACGATGTCGATCAGCAGATCAATGGCTTGATTTGCCTGAAACCGGAGGCCCTTGGCCGTGCCGTGCGCCTTGATCTCGGCCTTGATCCATCGTTCCAGTACGGCCTCGACCGTCTTTTTAGTCGAATCGTCCAGCCGGCTGTGACGGATGACATTCTCCAGTTCACGAATCTCGTAGGACTTCTGTTTTTGGGGCTGGACATGAATATCCACTTTCGTCCCGATGAACGGTCCCCGTTGAGACGAGTGGGTCTTGAGCTCAAACCCCTTGAGGGGAAGCTGGTTTAGCCGCATCTTGAGCCGTGGAAGTTCAAGGCCCGCATCCACCATGGCGCCCAGGATCATGTCGCCGCTGACGCCCGAGAAGCAGTCGAAATAAGCAATCTTCATAATAACGCCTCGCTGTACGGGTTGGGGACAGATTTGAAATCTGTCCCCTCCCGGTTCAAATTTCGGATTTCAATGTTGTGATCCGTGATCTCAAAGTTGAGATTTCAAATAGTCGTCTTAATAATCCGGTGCGCCAGGACCGCCGCCCCGAATCCGTTGTCGATATTCACCACCGCCACGCCGCCGGCGCAGGAATTGAGCATGGTCAACAGGGCCGCAAGGCCGCCGAAGCTGGCCCCGTATCCGACGCTGGTCGGAACGGCCACGATAGGTTTATCCGCCCAACCGCCGATCACGCTGGCCAGGGCCCCGTCCATTCCGGCTGCGACGATCAGGACGCGGGCCGCCTCGATGCGAGAACGGTGGTCCAACAGGCGATGGAGACCGGCCACGCCGACATCGTAGATCGTCTCGACCCGGTCTCCGAGAAATTCCAACGTAACCTTCGCCTCCTCCGCCACCGGGATATCCGACGTCCCGGCCGTGATGAGCAGGATCTGGCCATGCGGTGAATACGGGCTCGGAAGATCCCTCCGGCCCCGTTTGGGTATCGTGATCGCACGGGCCGGTTCATGATAAATCGCCCGCTGGGCGATCCGTTTCACGGCCCGGAACAGTTCGGGCATGGCCCGTGTGGCTAGGACCGGGCTGCCGGCCGCCATCATCCGTCCGATAATGGCCAGGACCTGCTCTGTCCGTTTACCCTCGCAGAAGATCACCTCGGCCAGCCCTTGACGCAGGGAGCGGTGGTGATCGATCGCGGCGAAACCGAGCGACTCGTAAGGCAGATGCCGGAGCCGCTTCATGGCCTCGTCTACCGAGAGAGTTCCTTTTTTCACTTGGGCCAGCAATGTCCGAGTCGCTTCAGAGTCCATGGCCTATTCGGTTTGGATGATCGGATACGCGATGCTGGTGACATGGTGATTGATCCGGACCAGGTTCGTTAAAATGTCCAGATGGATCGCGCTGGTCTCGATCGATTCCAGAAGGCCGGCATGCAGCCGCTGGATATGCGCGGCGCGAAGTTCCCGCTCCAAATGCGTGATCTCGTCCTTGGCCTGAATCACCCGCCGGGCCAACTCAGGATCATGGCTCGCGAAGGCCGAGATCACCCGTTCGAAGTTTTGCCCCACGCGGTCGTGAAGCTCGACGATCTCCTTCAGGCCCTGATCCGAGAACCGGAGGCCTTTATAAATCTTTTTCTTGGCCAGTTCCATCAAGTTCCGGTCGATGATATCGCCGATCGTTTCCAGGTCACTCGTCAGAGTCAAGAGAGCCACCTCCCGTTCCGACTGCTCCTCCGTCAGTGATTTGGCCGAAAGCTTCGTGATATAGAGTTTGATTTCGCGGTTTAATGTATCCACCCAGTCGTCCTTCCGTTCAATCTGCTCCTGAACCTCCTGATTGTTCTCCGTGAAGACCTGGATCGTTTCCCGGTACATGTCTCGAACAATGTCCGACATCCGAAGGGCTTCCCGTGTGGCCTGACCTAATGCAAGGGCGGGCGAATCTAGAACCAGCGGGTCTAAATATTTCGGTCGTGAATATTCTTCTAGCGAGGGCTTCTCCGGGATCAGCCAGACGACCAGCCGGGCGAACGGACCGGTAAACGGCAGAAAAAGAAGCGCGATTCCGAGGTTGAACAGCGTATGGGCGTTTGCGATCTGCCGCACGATGTTTTCGGAGGTCTGGCCGATGTAACCATCAAACGGTTGGAGTAACGGCAAAATCAGCACGACGCCCAGAAGTTTAAAGAGGATATGGGCGAGGGCAACGCGCTTGGCCTCGGTCGTGGTCCCCAGGCTGGCCACCCAGGCCGTGGCGCAGGTCCCGACGTTGGCCCCCAAGATGATCGGGATGGCAGAGGCCAGCGGCAGGAGTCCCTGTGTGGCGAACGCGATCGCAATCCCGATCGTGGCGGCGCTGCTGGAAAGCAGTGCGGTTAAGGCGGCCGAGATCAGAATGCCCCAGATCGGCGCATCGCGGACGCTCAACAGCATCTGACGAACCATCTCGTTGTCCTTTAACGGGGCCATCCCGTCCGAAAGGAGTTTTAAGGAGAAGAAGATCAGTCCAAAGCCGAAGAGAACCGTGCCGATCAGTTTAATCCGGCGCGGCTTGCCGAAGAAAAAGAGGGCGAAGCCGAGCGACAGGATCGCCAGCGCGTAGTCGGTGATCTGAAAAGCGATCAACTGAACCGTGAGGGTGGTGCCGATGTCGGCGCCCAGGATGAGCGCGATCGTCTGGGAGAGCGTCATCAGGCCGGCGCTGGTGAAGCCGACCAGCATGACCGTGGTGGCGCTGCTGCTCTGGATGACGGCCGTAATGAAGGCGCCGGTCGCCAGTCCCAGAAAACGGTTTTTGGTAAAGGACGCCAGGATCGAGCGGAGACGCGCCCCCGCGATCCCTTGCAGCCCGTCGCCCGCTAATTGAAGGCCGTAAAGCAGAAGGGCCACGCCGCCCAAGAGGCTGAGAAGCATAAGGCCGGTCAAGCGTCAGATCCTTTCATGGCGTCTAATTCACTTCGTCTCCTGCGGCGCTTTCCATCAGATCCGTCACGGCCTGATGCGTATCTTTATCTTCGAACAGGACGGAATAGATCTCCTGAACGATGGGCATGCGGACGCCGTGCTTTTTGGCAAGATGATAGGCGGCCTTGGTGGTCTGGACACCTTCGGCCACCATCTTCATCTGCTTTAAAATCTCGGGAAGTTTCATTCCAAGACCGATTTGGTATCCCACCGTTCGGTTGCGGCTTAAGGCCCCGGTCGAGGTCAGGATCAGATCGCCCAATCCGGACAGCCCGGAGAAGGTCTTCGGATCGGCGCCCAAGGCGGATCCTAATCGGATGATCTCGGCCAGGCCCCGGGAGATGAGCGCGGCCCGGGTGTTGTGGCCGAATCCCAGCCCGTCCGCGCCGCCCGCGGCCAGCGCGATCACGTTCTTCAACGCCCCGCCGAGCTGGACGCCGATCACATCCGTCGTCGTGAAGGCCTTGAAATACGGGGTGATGAAAAGGGGCTGCAGTCGGACGGCCAGGGCATGGTTCTTGGCCGCCAGCGAAACGGCCGTCGGGTGGCGTTGGCAGACCTCCTTGGCGAAACTCGGTCCGGAAAGGACGGCGATATTGGAACGGCATTGGGCCGGAAGGACTTCCTCCATCACCTGCGACATCAGCAGGAGCGTCTCGTTTTCGATTCCCTTTGTCGCGCTGACGATCGGCGTCGTTTTTGAGAGACACGGGCCCAGTTTCATCAGAACCGGACGGGCGACATGCGAGGGGACCACAAACAGCACGGCCTCGGCCCCATCCGCCGATTCTTCGAGCGATGCGGCGGCCGTGATCCGGGGTGAAAGCTTGACCCCGGGCAGGAAGACGGTGTTTTCATGCCGGTCATTGATGGCCGCGACCACTTCTTTTTCATAGACCCAAATCGTAACGTTGAAGCCTTTGTCGGCCAAGAGGAAGGCCAAACTGGTGCCCCAACTTCCTCCGCCGATGACGGCTATTTTCGTGGACATCATGGATGACCTTCAGAACGGTTTAACGCGTGCAAGAAAGTTTTTGAATTATAACGTGTTATAAAAAAGACTGTCAAGCTAATCAGACTCCGGGCGGCT
>JACQCA010000047.1 GCA_016201865.1 Nitrospirota bacterium | reverse complement strand
TGATGTCGCCACTTCTGCTGTTGATCTGGCTGTGCAGGGCTGCTTTCTACGCGCGATTAAATCCGAATCCCGGCGCCGTGGCCGGTGCCTGCTATTTTGTGCTGCTTGTATTCTCCATATGGATTCTGCAGCAGCGGGGAGTGCTCACTCCTGCCTCGGCGTTGAGCGCCATGGCCGCCGTGAGCCTGCTTGTGAGCGCGGGCTGTCTGTACCGGTTCCGCAAACGCGGCCGACATGCGGCTTCGATTCCTGAATTGAGATCGGCTGGGGTAATTTCTGATCACTGGCGCTACGGTCGTTGGGCAGTTCTCACGGCGATCGCGATGTGGATTCCTGCAAACATCTACTACGCGCTCCTTCCGGCACGATTCGGTCTTGAAAGCACTGCCATGTTGCGGGCATTGATGAACCTCATGTATCCACTCCTGCACACGATGATAGCACTCGTCCTTTTGTTGATACCAATTCTCGTTCGGCAACGCGAACGGAATGGACTGCCAAAAGTAAAGCGGACGGTCCAGCAACTCATCGCGCTGTTCTTGCCAGCCGGAGTTCTATATCTTGCGCTTCTTGTCGCGCTTCGCGTTCCGATTCTTCATTTCCTGTACGCGGGCCGGTACAACAACGTCTCCGCGTGGGCGGTCGTCTGGATCGGCACTCTGCCGATCACCGGGGGCATTGCCAACATGCTCGGCGCAGCGCTTCGCTCGCTCGAACGTCCCCGCCTGATTTTCTGGAGTTATCTTGCTTCGGCGATTGTGGCCGTGTCCGCCGGCATTCCGATCACCCTTCACTATGGCGTCTCGGGGGCTGCCTTCGCCACGGGGCTGAGCGATCTGCCAACGATCGCCATCCTCGCAGTTTGCTTGGCTCGTTGCAAGGACGCCTCAGGAGCGTCGGCATGAACTGGGGTTGCCCAGTGGATCCGAAGGAGTACCGGGGCCCGCTTCGGCGCCGAGATGCAAACAGGAGCGGTGTGCCGCACAGAAGCAGAGGTCTCGAAAATGTGGCCTAGTATTGCTTGCGCGCTCATCCTCGGCTACTTGTGTATGAGTCGGTCCTTCGCCTATTTGGGTATTCCTCCCTGGCGGGTATTCGTGGGCGAGGTAGTGTTGGCATATTTTCTGTTTCTTGGTCCCAGGGCAGCCGGAGGTCGTTGGCCCTGGGTGGCCATGAAGGCTCCTTCTCTGAGCAAGCTAACGCGATTCTTTGTTTTGTTTTTTGCGTGCGGAGTTTTTCAGGTTTTTCGCGGTATACAAGAAGGTTATCCCTCTCTGACGTCAGTTCGTGACTTGGCATTCAACTACTACGGTCTGTATTTCTTCTTGGGACTTTGGGTGGGTCTGCGTTCGCCTCATTTTTTACCGAAATTGGTTCGTGCCCTGGCTTGGTCCAATGGAATCTACGGCGTGGCTTACGTCCTCTTTCTCAGCAATGTCACGTGGATCATGCCTGGAGTCCCAAAAGAGGTTGTGGATGTAACTGTGTTCGGCCAGCCGCTTGGTTCCGCAATTGCCTTAATCGGTCTCTTGGCCTTTGAGAGCGATCTCTGGTCTGTTAGATACCTTTTCCTATTGAACTTATTCGTGCTCCTTGCAATGCAGATCCGAGGTGAATGGCTGGCGTTTGCTTTAGGGCTGTTAATTTGGGGCTGGATGAACAAGCGTCTGAAGCAGTTTGCTGTGGCCGGAGCGTACTTGATCCTCCTCTTCGCTCTCATGGCCGCCATCGATCTCCACATACCAGGCCCTGCATTGCGCGGTGGCACCATTTCTGTGCGCGACATTGTGGGTCGAACTCTGGCGCCGATCAACCAGGATCTCGCATATGAGTACACCTCGGAATATAAGACGGCCGAGGATACGGTGCTTTTTCGAACTGTGTGGTGGGCACAAATCTGGACTTCGGTGAATGAAAGCCCCACTCGCGCCCTCCTCGGTTTTGGATACGGGTTTCCTCTGGGGGATCTAGTCCCATATCTTGAGGGGGAGTTTATCAGGACGCCGCACAATGTTTTTTTCTATGCTCTCGGTTATACAGGTTGGATTGGGGTCGCGATCTTTTTTGGCTTCCAAGCCGAGCTTGTGAAGTTGCTTTGGAGGAGCTGGAAACAGGCGGGACAATCTTTTGGCCTTTTGTTTTGGGTAACATCGCTAGTGTTGGCGTGCTTTGCGGCGTTCTTCGAAGCCCCTTACGGCGCGATCCCCTTCTATCTGGTGACTGGATGCGCATGCGCGCCGCTCTTTTATGCATCGAAGCGAGTGCCGACCCTTGGCCGTACGCCGGCAAACCGCCCGCCGATGTTGGCTCCAACGTCAAATGCTGCTGGATAGGAATCCGACCATGTTGACGAGGAAAGAAATGGATCCATCGCTGCAGAGCTGCCGCCTTTGCGGTCACAAGGTGGCGGAACGCCTAGTGCTGCCTCATGCAAAAGTAGTGAAGTGCGTTAATCGGAACTGCCGGTTGATGTTCTCTTCCCCTCAGCTTGATAGCCGTGAGCTCAATGCAGCCTACCGGAGGCTGTATTATCCGGCTTCTGATGGCAGTGTCGCTATCTACGAAAACACTCCAGAAGAAATCCTGCGGCAGACGTTCGACGAAGCGCACGCCAAGTTCGGACCACTCGCGGGAAAAACACTGCTCGATTTCGGCTGCGGGGTGGGCAGACTGTGCGGGATTGCCAGGGAATACGGCATCCAGACCAGGGGTATTGAACCAGATGCCTGTGCCCGGCAAATTGCGGGGAAGAGTGGCGGACTCAGAGTTTACGCGAATCTCGACGAGCTACGGGCAGCGGAACCCGGCGCCAGGTTCGAGATCATCACGATTTGGGATGTAGTCGAACACCTGCGCGAGCCATGGAAGGAACTGCAAGAATTGTCTGCTTT
The DNA here is from genome assembly GCA_016201865.1 of Nitrospirota bacterium. GTDB lineage: Bacteria > Nitrospirota > Nitrospiria > JACQBZ01 > JACQBZ01 > JACQCA01. The sequence continues at coordinate 2,674 of JACQCA010000047.1, read as the reverse complement.
GCTCCAACCCGACGGATGGCTTTTGCTCTCGACGCCAAATGCGGACTCTTTGCGGGCCTTCCTTGAGCGGGAACGATGGAGCGATGTGACCAATCCGACTCATTTCTACTACTTTACGCGACGGTCGCTGCGATCGGCGCTAGAGCGATCTGGGTTTTCAGCGATTGACGAATTGCGGTTTCCGATCCGATATCCAGGGCACTCAATCATTCGGCGGATTGTCAATCGCGGCTTGTGGGCGTGCGGACTTCAGGGACAGCTTCTGTTCATTGCGCGCCCTCGGATGCCTGAGCCAGCTAGGACATCCCACTCCCAGTCGGCAAGTGTCGAGCTAGCCCGGTGATTGGAGTCAAGTCGTGTCTGTCAGTAGATCCGGGGAAAACCAGGTGTCTCCGTGTCACCGAGTCGCGCAAAGAAGGCCATCATAACAAGGTTTTTGGAGTCGGTGGTATACGCATCGAGCATGAAAAACTGGTGCTTTGGTTTTTGTCGGGACATCGACCTCATCGCGAAACACTGAGAGAGGCTAATTGTTGGATGACAAGAGAGGGTTTGCAGTTGAAAATCCTGCTGGTTCATAACTTTTATCAACAAGCTGGTGGCGAGGACGAGGCCTTCCACCGCGAGAAGAACCTACTGATCGCCGCAGGCCATCAGGTGAGCGTTCATACGCGCCATAACGATGAGATCAAAGAGTACGGGCCATGGGACAAAGCAACGCTGGGCCTGCGAACGGTGTGGGCTTGGGACAGCATGCGAGAGCTGCGCACCGTTTTGAGCAGGGAAAAACCCAACCTCGCCCACTTCCACAACACGTTTCCCGTGGTTTCTCCTGCGGCGTACTACGTCTGCCGCGATGCCGGCGTGCCCGTGGTTCAGTCATTGCACAATCCGCGGTTGCTTTGCCCTGCGGCTTCCCTGTTTCGCAAGGGCCACCTGTGCGAGGATTGTGTAGGAAAGAAACTTCCTTGGCCAGGAATCCTCCACGCGTGTTATCGAAACTCGCGAATCGAGACGAGTGGTGCGGCAGCCATGCTTGCTGTCCACCGGGCGCTGAAAACCTGGGAAAAACGGGTCGACGCCTATATTGTGTTCACAGAATTCTTCCGTAGGAAATTCGCAGAAGGCGGCCTGCCGGCCGAGAAGATTCTAATTAAGCCTCACTTCGTCGACCCGGATCCTGGAATGCGAACCGCTCGCGGAGACTACGCTTTATTCATCGGCCGCTTGGGGTCAGAGAAGGGCGTGCTGCTCCTCCTTGAAGCCTGGAGGCAGCTTAGGCACATCCCGTTGAAGATTCGCGGCGATGGGCCGCTAGCGGGAACTGTTCAAGCCTGGGTCAGCGCCAATGGGAATTGCGTACAAGTTGTCCCGCGCCTCGCACCGCCGGAACTCGTGGCACTCTTGAAGGGTGCGCGGTTCCTAGTATGGCCTTCGGGGGGCTATTACGAGGCCTTTGGGCTTGTGGCGATTGAGGCGTTTGCTTGTGGAGTTCCAGTGATAGCGTCCGGGCTAGGGGCGATGGCAGAGATCGTGACAGACGGCCGCACCGGCCTGCACTTCACCCCCGGCGACGCCGCCGACCTGGCTGCCAAGGTGGACTGGGCGTGGACGCATCCGCGTGAGATGCAAGAGATGGGCCGCGCGGCCCGCGGGGAGTATGTGGCCAAGTACACTGCGGAGCGCAACTACCAGATGCTGATTGATATCTACCAGCGGGCCATGGCCTCCCATTTCCACGGGGTAGCGCCACAATAGCCGTGCTGAAGGCCGAGTGATTGGAGAGGAACTGTCGCAATGGGTGCTTTGCGGGAAAGCGTGCTGCGCCGGATTAGGCCACTGCACAGAAAGCTCAGAAATCAGAAAGTGGATTTGTTTTTCAAGCTCACCGGGGGACAGCCAGCAGGCAGTTTGCTTGATGTTGGAGGCGGAGCCGGCATTGCCGGCGAGTTTCTCAAACTGTACAGCCTGTTTGGCGAAGTAACGGTTGTAAATTTACAAGCCGTGAAGTTAGACCTCCCCGGGCATTCTCAGTTGCGGACTGTCGTGGCCGATGGCTGCAATCTACCATTCGCGGAAAGAGAATTTGACTGGGTTTTTTCCAACGCAGTTGTCGAACATGTGGGTGAATGGGAGCGGCAGAAGGCGTTTGCGGAGGAGGTAAGAAGGGTCGCGAGGAAGGGTTACTTTGTAACTACGCCGAACAAGTACTTCCCGATAGAGCCGCACACCTTGCTGCGGTGCTATCAGTTTTTCCCTGTCAGCTGGCAGAAGCGCATGGCCCGTTTCTCTCCAGGCTATTTGCAGCAGTGGGAAGAGATCCGATTGCTGTCGGCCCGCCAGTTGCACGAACTGTTTCCAGAGGCCGACGTGTGCAGCTGTGGATTCCCTTTGTGGGGAAACAGTCTGGTAGCCTTCTACCGTAGTTAGCACATATGGATCACACTATTGAACGCTCAGAACAAAGCATGAAGAGCTTTCGTGTGCTCGGGGTGCGGGTGGACGCCGTCCAGATTGGCGGCGTGGTGGTGCAGATGGAACATTGGATCGAGGAGCGGGGGGGCGGACGCTTCGTCGCTGTCACGGGCATGCATGGGGTCGTTGAGGCCCAGCACGATTCGACTTTCAAGAACGTGTTGAATGCGGCGGATCTAGTGGTCCCCGATGGGATGCC
>JACQCA010000016.1 GCA_016201865.1 Nitrospirota bacterium | reverse complement strand
GGGCCACCAGTCACGGGGAAATGAGGACAACCGGCAAGGCTGGCACGAAACGATGACGACATTGTCGAACCGGCCTGCCGCTCGACCGGTTCGCCCCATTGGACGACATTGCGATGGGGTTTTTCTACAGACTCGTTAGGCTCTAAGTATACATAGGATTTATTGATGGGAAGCAGATCCGTTGAAGAATTAAAAGAGAATATAAGAAAGGCTCTTAAGCCGCTGTGGATAATCTGGTTTACTTCGATGGGGCTTTCTTTAGTTTCTATAATGGCACTGTCTTCGGTAGACAAGAATAATTTACCAATGGCCCCGGTTTTGGGTTATTTATTCATTTTCTTAATCGCTACTTGGGGTGTTTCATCTGTTGTACTTTATATATTTTTGGCAGTATCAAATTATAGACTTGCTAAAGTGCTTGGCAAGAATGAGGTACTTTTAAGTTTCCTTTCGCTCTATTTCCTGCCGGCAATTTTTATTCATTTTTGGTTAATGGCACAATATCGACGATAAGCACCGTAATCAAAGTAATCTTTATCGTGGTCTATCACCGATAAGATTAAAAGCCCAACCCGCACTGGAGCCGACAGTTTTGAGTGTGGCATGGCTTTTAGTCGCATCGGTACCGCGGTTGTTCAAAATGTATCTCGATCCTAAAATGCACGAAGTGATTACCGGATAGGACCATCCACACATGGCTGAAAACAAAGACCTCCTTGAGATCTACAAGCAACACCACATGGGTGAGGAGAAGTACACATATTTCCTGTTGGCTATCGCTGCCTCGGCGGTTGCGTTCGCAGTTCAGAAAACAACGGGCCTTAAGCTCGATTGGTGGCTCACTCTGGCTGCGCTCGCCGCATTGTCCTGGGGTGCAAGCTTTTTTTTCGGTTGCAAGAACCTTATGTGGATACAGACAGCTGTATACGCGAACTCCAATCTTCTAAGTCTCGAACTCGGCGCACATCCTAATCAACCGTCGCACCCCCAGTTATTGGCCGCAGCAGTCTCGGGAGTGGAAAAGGCTCTTGACCACAATATAACGCGTGCTCAATTTTACGCCGTCTGGCAATTCCGCTTACTCATTATTGGAGCCGTCTTTTTTATCGCATGGCATATCCTGGAAATGTATCGTGCAACGTATGGCATCTAACCCACGCCGGTGCCCACCGGCGTGAAGGTCACGCGGATCGCCTATGGAATTCCGGTCGGCGTGGATCTCGAATACGTCGATGAAGTGACACTGATCAAATCGCTCGAAGGCCGGCGCGAACTGACATAAATCTTACCGCTTGTTATCCAACTTCCTCACTAAAAAAATCGCTTGACGAACGTAATTACCGCGTGTTACCGTGTTACATACAATTAGTAACTCGGGATGATTCGTATGCAATTCAAGACATTTGGAGAATGGCTCCGGCATTATCGGCTTCAGAAAGAAATCAGCCCCTTCAAGATGGCCGAGGCACTGGGTTATAAGCGCGTCTCGGCCATTTATAATTTTGAGTACGGGATCGCCCCTCTGCCGATTACCAAATGGCCGGCGATGGCGGCCGTTCTTCAACTCTCGATCGAAGAATTCTTAAAAATCATGGAACCGTTTTCACCGGACAAAGTAACCGAATTCCAACTGATTCGTGGGACGGCCGTTCCGTCGGACGGCATGGTTTCCGGAAAGGTCGCTGACGGTGATGAAGCCTCTCTGACCGTCATCGCGCCGACCTCCGTGCTGGTGTCAGATGACCATCTAAGGGCTTATCGATTGGAGGATGCGGAAACCGTTCTGGTAACACGAGAAACAGGAGAAGACTCCCTTCTCTTGGCCGTAGATCAACTCCGTCGTTACTACGGAAAGCGATTGGGGTTGTTGGAGGTGATCGACGGGGTTCCCTTTCCGGCCGCATCCGTCGTGTCCGCGTTAAAAGAGGTTAAGACGGTTTGTGTTCTGGAACTCGAAAGTCAAGACGAGCCGACGTCGTCGTTGGCCGCTCAATTGAAAGCGGCCTTTCTGGATGCATTGACTGACGCGGAAGGCTATCCCGAAATTCACCGCGTCCCCAAAATTTTTTCGGTGATCGTCCATTCCCCATTGGAAGAATGGACGGCGCACGGGATCGGAGATATCCTCCGCTATTTTCAGGAGAACGGCCGCCGGAGGCACCTGACCGTAAAAATGGAACAGCCCGTTTCAGTTCCGATAAAAAGACGTTGACAAAGACAGCGTTACGCGGTTATAAGATATAAGAGTAGACTACACAGAGAAAGGGTGATTCATGCAGAAGGAAAAGTATAGAGTTGTCGCAGGGCCCGAGGCCTATTTCGTGCCGTCCGCTGCACGGATGGGCATCGTGCTTCCGGAACCGGGAGAGGCCCACATCGAGGGCACCATTGTTCCTGAAGAAGAGGCGATGGAGTTTGCGGCACGAAAATTGATCGAAGCGAAGAACCCGACGATCCATCCCGGACCGCTCGTGCTCTGGAACTGGAACGAAAAGGCGGCCAAGAAAGCCAAGGCGATCAAGATCCTGGCCGATGCAATTCCGGCACGGATGATCCCGATGGCCGATTACCGACCGAAGTATCCCAAAATCAATCCCGAAGTCGAAATCAATCCCAATCACCCCAACCTTACGATCTGGCATAACAAAGAGGATGTCTGTCTGTTTGTCGGGGTGCACTGCCATATGGCCAACCTTTCACTGAAAATTATCCGAGGCGGGACCAGTTGCTTTACCATTGCGATGTGCGCGCAGGCCGGTCATGAAGACGCCATGCTTTCATTTCGAGACGCCACGGCCGAGAAAATCTTAAGGCTGGCGGAATGGGTCAGTAAGTTAAAAGCGGCTCCGTCGGTCCGGCCGGCCGAAAAGGGAACCGGGGATGGGGCCGGGCGGAAGAGTGAGAAGGTTTTTGTAAAATAAGATCATCGGACGGAGGAGGCTTACAATGGCAAACGAACTATCTGAAACACAGAAGAGCCAGATCGGAAAACAGAACAAAAAGGGCCAGACCTACACCGACCCCAACCATCTCTTCTTCAAAGCCCCTCGTACCGCAGCCTTCTACACCGGCAGCGAAGTGATCAAAGAGGCGATCCGGCGGGCCAGCGTGGATGTGATGGTGGCCTATCCCATCACCCCCCAGAGCGAAGCGGCGGCCCTGATCGGAGAGCTCTATGCGGAAGGCTATGTCGCCGACTATATGCGCGGCGAAAGCGAATTTGCGGTGATGGGCCAGTGCGCCGGTGCCGCGTTCGGCGGGGCCCGTGTTTTTACGACCACGGCCGGACCGGGAACGATGCGCGCCATGGAAAATTTCCCGATGTGGGTGGGGTCACGGTTGCCGATCCAGATGATCGTGACCTGCCGCGGCATCAACTCACCCCTGAGCATTCAGCCGGACACTCTGGAGATGTACTTTCTGCTGGGAACCGGGATGCTGATGTGGCATGCCGAGACGGCCCAGGACTTCTTTGACTGGATGTTGATGGGTTATATCGTCTCCGAACAGCCGGATGTTCATCTTCCCCTCGCGCTCTGTTGCGACGGGTTTTTCGTGACCCATACGAAGGACACGGTGATGCTTACGCCGCCGGAGATGTGCCTTCCCCCTTATGATCCCTACCGCTCGCCGGTCGTCTGCATGGATATGGAATCCCCGCCCGTTCGCATGATGCGGGATCCTTTCATCATGAAGTCCAACTACATCAGCTACATGACGCATGCCTCCTGGCAGGAGGAGACCCGGGCGGCCTGTGAACGGTCACGAAAACACACCATCCCGTTGATCGGCGGCTTGATTGAGACCGAAAACGTGGATGCCGAGATATTGATCGTGGCTTCAGGAACGGCCGTATCCCAGGGACGAGAGGCGATTCGTCTTCTGGAGGATGAAGGGATTCGGGTCGGTCTGGTAAAGGTTAAGAGCCTTCGACCATTCCCCTTTGAAGAACTTCGTGAGGCCACAAAGAATGCCAAGCATATCTTCGTGCCGGAGTTCAATGTGATCGGGTGGCTGGCTACAGAGCTGAAGGCCGCCCTTCCGGATAATCATCGAATCATCGCCGGCCCCCATGTGGCGGGCGGCATGACGATGCCGGCGGAGGTCATTGTGAGAAAAAATTCAGATCTGTCCGGAGTTTTCGGATATTATGCCGCCGGAGTATCGTGATCTGGTCGAGCAGTCCACCTATGGACACGAAGACCGTGGATGGAAGGACATCGGGAACAGCAAGGAGCTGATCGAGGCGCATTCTCTCTGCGCCGGCTGTCCGGAGTCGATGGCCTTCCGGTACATCCTGGCCTCCCTTCCGAATCCGGAAGACACGGTGATGGTCGGTTCGACCGGCTGCACCAGTCTCGTCTTCCCGATGGTCGCCGTGCATAACATTCACTCTCTCTTCGGGAACCAGAATGCGGTGGCCAGCGGTCTCAAGCGGGCCCTGACCGTTCGGTTCCCGGACCGGATCAAGGACGTGGTGGTGCTGGCCGGCGACGGGGCGACGGTGGACATCGGCCTCGACATGACGTTGCAGGCCTGGTTCCGTCAGGAAAAGTTCACCACGATCTGTTTTGACAATGAGCTCTATGCAAACACCGGTGGGCAGGAGTCAGGCCTGATGCGGAAGGGCTTTGTGGCCAAGATGGCTCCGACGGGCAAGAAGTTCGACAAGGTGAGGCTTCCCGAGATCGCACGGGAATCCGGTTGCTGTTACGTCGTCAACCTGACGGTGAGCAAGCCGTCTTTGGTTGAAAAGGTGATCAAGAATGCGGTGCTTCTGGCCCGTGAGGTCGGACCGACCTACATCCAGCTTTACACGCCGTGTATTCTTGAAATCGGGAAGAACAGCATGGAAGGCCTTCAGGAGATGCGCGATTCCGAAAAACCGGGCGAGCGCTTCAACTACAAAGAGTACATTACCGACGAGGCCAAGCAGTATCTGGCCGATTTAGATGCGAAGAAAAAGTCGGCAGTGATCCCGGCGGCACAACTGACCGAATAGTTAAAGAGGGGGTATTTCAATGTTGAAGAAACGCACCAATATCCGAATGTCCGGTTTGGGCGGCCAGGGAGTGGTGACCTCGGCCCATGTGATGGCGATGGCCGCCAACAAGGACGGGAAATTTTCGATCTCCAATCCCTTCTTCGGGGCCGAAAAGCGGATGGCCCCGGCCGAGAGTTACTGCCGGATCGGCCCTGAACGGATCTATGACCGGGGGGAACTCGTTTTTCCGGACATCATCATGGTGTTCCATCCCCAGGTGATCACACTGCAGAAGAGCTACACCGCGCCTTTCTATTCGGGCATTAAGAAGGACGGGCTGCTGATCATCAATTCCAATTCGGACCTGCTGAACGATGAAGACAAAGAGCACTTGAGGGAATTAAACGTGGCCGTTTACACCTTTGACGGCACCGCGCTGGCGCTCGAGATTGCCGGGACCGAGCTGGCCTCGAATATGGCGATGATCGGAGCGGTTACCGGTATTTCCAAAGTGGTCACGATGGAAGCGGTGGACCTGGCCATTCAGGAGCGGTTCGGCAAGAAGTACGTGGCCTCCGGGGGAACGGCCACGCTGGATGAGGCGATCAAAAAGAAGTTCGCCAAGAAGGAGCAGTTGCTCCAGAAGAACATGGCCACGATCAAAAAATCGTATGAGCTGGCATCCGCCTGGGCCGAGAGCCGGAAGCTGGCGGCGGTCTAACCGAAGAAGAGGATCATTCCCGTGTATAACATCGCGTATGTGCAAGATGACAAGTGTGTTGCCAATAAAGGATGCCGCCTTTGCATCATGTACTGTCCGGAGGCCGACTGCATCAAGCTGGACACACGAAAGATGAAGGCCTTCGTCGTGATTGAACGCTGCAAAGGTTGCGAGCTCTGTGTGGTGGTCTGCAACGCGGCAAAACATGAAGCGATCATCATGGCCCCCGTCGACGGCGCCACCGGCGAGATCATGCTGGACAAACACAAGGCCGAAGCGGCGGCGCTCGGCCAGGCCTATCAAAGTTAACCTATCGTTTAAATACGAAGCCCCCACCCGTTGCCGCGGTGGGGGTGTTCGTTTTTTTATTTAAGAGACATGGGAGAGATCATGGAGACAACCGCCAAGCCCCAAGCCCCGACGATCGCCGCGCTCAGTTTAAAGGACATGATCTTCAGACCCCTGGAACGGGAACCCCATCGGGCCTTTACCGTCGAAGATCTGCTCACGCTTCTCAAACTGCAGTCTCCCAAGGATCCTCAGAAACAGACACAGGCCGTGGAGCAGGTGACGTCCAATCTGCGGCGTCTGGTGGAAGACGGTCAGATCACGGAGGTCGCCCCCGCTCTTTTTAAGTGCCGTCTTTTCTTTGAGCTCGAAAAGAGCATTGAGCATGCCTATATCGGGGGCATGGGGAATAACCGCTACCGGTTCAAATCCCCCATCTTCCGGCTCAATATCGGTGTTCTTTCGATTTACTTCATCAAGGATCCAAAAAAAGGGGACTGGTTCTTAACGGTCCGTGACACCACGATTGGAAGAGATTATGCTCTGGTCCGCCGCCTTCGAGACGGCGCGTATCTGTTCGGAAGCCGGCCCCCCGTGGCGGGAGAGGAAAACTATGTTCAGATCGCGGGTCGTTATATCGAAAAAGAACATCTGACGCTCACGATATCCGGCGATGAAATCGGCATCGAGGACTATAATACCCCGAACGGAACGCGCATCGATCTTCTCACAAAGGACGGTCTGGCCCGTTATCAGCAGGCAGCGCGGGCCTTCTTGAAAGCCGCCGAACCGGAAGGCCAGAAGGATCCCGTCAAGCGGGGCCGGTTTGTGCTGGAACAGCTTCTTCACCATCATCAAAACTTTGAGACGACCTTCTTCGGCGCCGTTGTGGATTCGCTTCTGATGGCCGATTGACGGACGCCGAAAGGGCGCGGGGAATGCCGTGCACCATCAAGAGATTGAGCAGTCCATCATGGAAGTGACCCGGGCGATCGAGAGTCTTAACCGGGTCTTTGAAAAGCGCGCCGATGATCTGCGGAAGGCGGGAGATGCGGATCAACTGCAACAATGGACGAAGGCCTGTCAGGCCATGCGCGACAGCGGAAACATCTATATTACGTGGGCCCGACATTATGCCCGATCGTCCGAGCCGACCGCTCCATCCGAAGAAGAGGACGATTTTTTAAATGAAGGGACCGTCCGGGATGAACCCCCGGCCGGGCCTTAGTCGATCGTCCGTTACGGCGCTCAGACCTTCCGCTTGCAACCTCCCTCTATTTTCATTATAATTCCATAAATTCTTTAAACGTCAGGAAGGCTCCGGCATGCCCGATCCCGGTTTGATCATGTATGAAGAGGAGTTCAAGCAGATCGATGCCGAACTCCATCGGCTTCATCAACAGGCCAATGCCAAGGTCGCGTTCCTGGTGGACAAGAACGGCCAGCTCATCGCCTCGGTCGGAGAGACGGAGAATCTGGACACGACCTCGCTCGCGTCTCTGACGGCCGGGAACATCGCCGCGACTGGCGGCATGGCCAAGCTTCTGGGCGAAAAGGATTTTTCGGTCCTATTCCATGAAGGCGAGCGGGACAACATCCATATCTCGCTCATCGGTCGGGTGATCCTGGTCGTGATCTTCGACCAACGCTCTTCTCTGGGGCTGGTCCGTTTGCGGGTCAAGAAAAGCGCGGAGATGTTGGCTCAGATCTTACAACGGATTCTCCAAAAAGTGGAACAGACCAAGGCTCCGAGCGGAGCGGGGGGACCGGGTAAGGAGCAACCCAAGTCGCCTTTTGCCGAAATTACGGAAGATGATATTGAAAAACTGTTTGGTTGATCGCTGACGATTGGTTGAGATTCAAACCGGGATTAGGTCTGCATGTCCTTTATTAATTACTCCGCACGCGAGATCAACTGCAAAATCGTTTTCTACGGTCCCGGCCTGGGCGGTAAGACCACCAACCTCCAGTATATCTATAAGAAAACAAATCCGGAGAGCAAAGGAAAAATGATCTCGCTCGCCACTGAGAGCGAGCGCACGCTCTTCTTTGATTTTCTCCCGCTGGCCCTCGGGACCATCAAGGGCTTCAAGGTGCGCTTTCATCTTTACACGGTTCCGGGGCAAGTCTTCTATGACGCCAGTCGAAAATTGATTTTAAAAGGCGTGGACGGCGTGGTGTTTGTGGCCGATTCCCAGGCGGAGCGGCTGGAGGCCAATATCGAAAGCGTGGAGAACCTCCGAAAGAATCTCCAGGAACAGGGATACAGCCTGGACGGTCTTCCTTTCGTCGTTCAATATAACAAACGCGATCTTCCCAGCGCCGTCTCCGTGGAGGAGCTGAATCAAACACTGAATCCGAAGGGCGCTCCCTTCTTCGAGGCCGTCGCTCCCCAAGGGCGGGGGGTCTTCGAAACCCTGAAGGAGATCGCCAAGCAGGTGATCCTGCAGATCAAAAAGGGATCGTAGAGCCTTTTCCCTCATCGAGTGTTTTTAACTGCGCCGTCTCCGAGATCGGGTGTTTAAGGTCTGCGCCTCCAGCGCTTCGTAATATCCATAATCCAGAAGGTCATACAATGCCTTCCGGGTCTGCATCCGGCCCAGAAGCCGCCGTTGGGTTCCGCTTCGCCTGAGCTCTAAGAGAGCGGCCCGCGCCGATTTCATCATGACCCGGAAGATCGTCATCGGAAAGATCACCATCCGGTACCCCATGCGGTCAAACTCTCCGACCGATAAATACGGGCTTTTCCCGAACTCGGTCATATTGGCCATTAAAGGGGCCGGGACGCGGTCCGCGAATCGCGAAAACTCCGAAGCCGATTCCAATGCCTCCGGAAAGAGGATGTCCGCGCCGGCATCCCGATAGCGGCGGGCCCGATCCATTGCGGCCTTAAAGCCTTCCACTCCCCGCGCGTCGGTTCGTGCGATAATGATGAGGTCGGGGCTCTTTCTGGCCTGCACGGCCGCGGCGATCTTTTGGACCATGGCCCGCGACGAGATCAGACGTTTTCCGGCCAGATGTCCGCACCGTTTCGGATCCTGTTGGTCTTCGATCTGAATCGCGGCCGCGCCGGCCCGTTCCAGCTCCCGCACCGTCCGCGCGACGCTCAACGGACCGCCGAAGCTGGTGTCGGCGTCGACGATCAAGGGGATGCCGATGGCCGAGGCGATGTAGGCGGTTTGCTGTGCCAGCTCGGTCATCGTCAGGAGTCCGATATCGGGCAGGCCGGTCATCGCATTGGTCAGTCCGGCGCCGGAGAGATAGACCGCGTGAAAGCCGCAACGCTCCGCCAACCGGGCCGTGACGGCGTTGAAGACGCCGGGCGCGACGACAAGACCGTCGTTCAGCCGTTTCCGGAGTCGGGCCGTTTGAGTCATCAAGACCGTCCTTTCGATCGCACGGGAATGCAACAGGGTGAGAGCAGGTCGTCCATTTTTTTTAGGGTCACCACGGCCCACAGGCGATCCAACAGCCGTCGGATTTGTTTTTCGGGGAGGACCGGTCTTGTCAGCGAAATGAATTTTTCTTCCAGCTCGCGGTCCGACAGCGGCCGTTTCGGGTGCCCTTTGGGGTAAGTGACTTTGAGGATATGTGATTTCCCGTGAACGGTTCGGATCTCGATCTGATTCGGCATCGCCTCCGGATAGGCTGAAGAAAAATCCGGATCGGTCACAACCGACACCTTTTGAATGAGCGACCGGAGTTTAGGGTCTTTGATTCGTTCGTCCGTGAACTGTGCAAGCCCGACCTCTCCATCCATCAAAGCCACGGCGATCAGATACGGGAGGCTGTGATCCGCCGTTTCTCGATTTTGGGGACGCCACTTTTCGGGATCCTTTCCGATGATCTCGGCCGCGACGTCGAACGTTCGAACCGTGATGGAATGAATATCTTTTAGAGGACATCTCGGTCGGAGCAACAACGCCGCCTCAATCGCGCTCTGTGCATGATACTCGGCCGGATAATATTTGATCGAGGCGTCCAGGATCTTAAAGGGCCGCCCGTCTCCGCCGAAGGAGGGGAGTTCAAACGGGCCCGTGACCTGGTTGAAGAAGCCCCTTTCACCTTCGAACAACGGGGCCGGGCCGGTCATTCCCTGTCGGGCCAACACCGCCGCGAAGATTCCGTTTCGCGAGGCATTGGCGAACGCGCTTCCCTTCCACATGGAGAGTTCACCCACGCGGGTCTGGCGCAAGGCGACATTGGGGACGCCGGCCAGTCCGAGGGCGTGGACCATCTGTGCCTCCGAGAGGCCCATCAGTTTGGCGGCAACCAGTGCGGTGGACAACGGGCCGTACGTGACGTGATCCCATCCCCGCGTGCGCAGTGCGGCCGCGTCGCACAAACGGCATTGGACCTCATAACCGACGATGATCGAGGCGATCAAGGCCTTCCCATCGGCGCCCTCCGCCTCGGCCACGGCCAGCGCGGCCGCGATGTTGTCGCTGGGGTGCGCCGGTTCTTTCGAAAGATAGGTATCGTTATAATCCAGATACCGGATCATCGTCCCGTTGGCAAAAGCGGCCAGATCCGGTGCGGACGCATGCATTGTGCCGAGGAGGGTTGCGGGGTAACGGCTCTTAACCGCGCGGGCCACTTCGCGGGCGATCCGGCAGGGTTCGGAATCAAACGCCCCGATCGCGCAACCGATCGAGTCAATCACCCGCCGCTTCGCTTCACGGACAACGTCCTCCGGGAGATCATTCAATGTCAACCGATGAGCAAAGGCGGCCAGTTGTTCGGCCACGGTCGTCATCGGCGGCCTATCCCTTTCGGTCGTTTCACGTGTCGCGTCCTTCTGGTCCGGTCGTTGAGTCCTTTGATGAGCTCGTCGAGTCCGAGATGTCGGAGGGCCGAGGTTTTGAAAACCGGCATGGGATTTTCAGGCCCGGACAGCTCGGCCAATTGCAACGTCATCGTGTCCGCCCCGGGCAGATCCGCTTTGTTCACCACAAAAAGATCCGCCACCTCCATGAATCCGGCCTTTAAGAGTTGAACCTCGTCGCCCATCGTCGGGTTGACGACGACCACGGTGGTGCGTGCGATGGAGAAGACGGCCGTCTGGTCCTGGCCGACGCCGATCGTCTCGATGAAGACCACGTCCATTCCCAGGGCATCGAGAAGATGCACGGCCTCGGCGATGATCAGCAACGGCAGGCCGCCGGGCGCGCCGCGAGTCGCGAGGCTGCGGATGAAGACGCCGGGATCGGTCAGATGATCCCGCATCCGGATCCGGTCGCCCAGGATCGCGCCGCCGGAAATCGGGCTGGTCGGATCCACGGCAAGAATTCCCACGCGTTGTTTCAATTTTCGGTAGCCGGTCGTGAGGCCGTTGATCAGGCTGCTCTTGCCGGTTCCGGTCGGGCCGGTGATCCCGATGACGTGGGCCCGGCCGGTGTAAGGAGTGAGGGCTTTCAGGATCGGTACCGCCGACGGGTCTCCCCGTTCAATGGCTGTAAGCAGCTTTGCCGCTGTACGAAAGTCGCCTTTTCGAATCTGCCGGGCCCGACCATTCATGTTGCCTTTAACAATTCCTTCGCGATGATCAGCCGCTGAATCTCGGAGGTTCCTTCTCCGATCTCGCAGAGTTTGGCGTCTCGCAAGTATCGCTCCACCGGCCGGTCCTTTAAATATCCATGCCCGCCATGGATCTGCATTGCTTTGTTTGCGGCGCGCGTCGCCATTTCCGACGCGAACAGTTTGGCATAAGAGGCTTCTTTGGTGTAGGGTCGGCCCTGGTCCTTCAGCCAAGCCGCATGATAGACCAAAAGCCGCGCCGCCTCAAGTTCGGTCGCCATATCGGCCAGCATGAATTTCATCGCCTCCTGCTCCGCGATCGGTTTTCCGAACTGAACCCGTTCTTTGGAATACGAGAGGGCGGCTTCAAGCGCGGCCTGGGCCAGCCCGACCGCCATCGCCCCGATCATGATCCGGCCGCCGCACAACAGCACCATCGCTTGATTAAATCCTTCATTCAGACGGCCGATGAGATTCTCGGCCGGGATCCGGACATTTTCCAGGAATACAGGAGCGTTATCACAGCCGCGGACACCGAAGCGGTCCGTCTGCGGGCCGGGTTTCAGGCCGGGCGTTCCTTTCTCAACCACAAAGGCCGAGATGCCCTTCACGCCTTGGGTCGGATCGGTTGAGGCCAGGATGACATAGACCCCGGCCACGGATCCCTGGGTGATGAACATCTTCTGCCCATGAATGACCCATTGATCCCCTTCGCGGCGCGCCGTCGTCTCAAGGGCCGATGCATCCGAGCCGGCGTGGGGCTCCGTGAGCGCCCAAGCGCCCAGGGCTTCGCCGGAAGCCAGCCGGGAGAGGTATCGCGTCCGCTGATCCGCGTTTCCAAATCGGAGGATGTGGCCGGCGCAGAGCGCATTGTGGGAGGCCACCATCATCGCCAGCGAGCCGTCCGTCCGAGCGATCTCTTCGATCACGATCGCCGCACTCGAGGTATCCAACCCCGCGCCGCCGTACTCTTTGGGGATCAGTATCCCCAGAAATTTCCTTTCAACCAGCTTCGGAATCAGCTCGGAAGGAAAGCGGGCGTTCTTATCCCGTTCGGCCGCGCCGGGCGCGACCTCGGCCTCGGCAAATTCGCGGACGGTTTGTTTGAGCCGCTTCTGGTCGTCTGTGAAATCAAGGTTCATGAAGTCTGCGCCTCTTTCTGCCATGCATTATAATGCATTTTGTGTGAAAATCAATAAGAGAGGTGGTGTCTACTTCATATTGACAGCGATGATCCCAAGGGGTATACTTCTGCCATTAATTCTCCACCGGTGTGGGTGTCTCGGATCATGCGGCACGATGTGGAGAAGGACCGGTGGGAGCTCACCATGTTCGAGCAAACGAAGCAGGAGAGCGGCCGTGGCGGAGCCGGTCGGATAAGCGCGGATCCATCGTGAGGCCTGATCAGGGCTTGACCAGCAGGTTATCAATCAGGCGGGTCTTGCCGATCCAAACGGCGAGCAAAAGAACCACCGGGCCTTCGATCTGGGTGACTTCCATCAACGTGTCGGGATGAACGATCGCCGCATATTCGATCCGGGCCGGCGGTTGTTCTTGGATCAAGAGGGTCATCGCATCCCGGACGGCCGCCGAATCGCGCTCGCCCTCTTGAATCCGCTCCCGCCCTTTCTGTAACGCTTTGAACAGAACCCGGGACGCGTTGCGTTCCTCGGACGAGAGGTAGCGGTTGCGGGAACTCATCGCGAGGCCGTCTTTCTCCCGGACGGTTGGGCAGACGACGATCTTCACCGGGAAATTCAGATCCCGTACAAGCCGCTTGATCACGACGGTCTGCTGATAATCTTTCTGTCCGAAAAAGGCGATCTGGGGTCTGACAATCTGGAACAGCTTGGCCACCACCGTGGCGACTCCGGAGAAATGGCCCGGACGAACGGCGCCCTCCAAAACCTCGCCGATCCGGCCTACCAGGATCTTGGTGTCATGTCCTTCAGGATAAACGGTCTCGGCCGTCGGCATGAACAGGACGTCTACCTTTTCTCGTCGGCAGAGCGCGGCGTCGCCTTTGAGATCCCTTGGGTATCGGGCGTAATCTTCGTTCGGCCCGAACTGTGCGGGATTGACAAAGATGCTCACGACGACCGCGTCGCAGCGCCGGCGGGCCGCCCGCATCAGCGAGCGATGCCCTTCGTGCAGCGCCCCCATCGTCGGGACGAAGCCGATCGTCTTTCCACGCCGCCGACGCTCGGCCCATTGCCGCATTTGTTTGATGGTTTTAATCAGTCTCATTGTGCGCTTGATGTAGCAGTCTACCAAAAACAATTATCTCCTTCAAGACGCCCGTTGCCGTGCGCAAAAACAGCCGTGCCCGTTTCGATTTGACAAAACAGGCTTTTATGATAAACTTGTCTCCATGAAATGCCCAAAATGTCAGGCTGTCAACGGGGGACATCGTCATTTCTGTAGACAGTGCGGTTTTCGACTCTTGGCCCCCTGCCCACAATGTAGTTTTGCCAATGAATTAGGAGACGCCTACTGTGGCGGCTGCGGAACAAACCTGAGGGAAACCGCTTCGGCAACCTCCGTTCAATCCGATACGGCACCCCGTCAGTCTTCCTCCAGTCCAAGCCTTCCTCACGCCTTTCTCGCCAAGATCTTAGAAGAAGAGCGGATCGAGCCCCAATCCGATTTGAATAAAGCGAAGAAGGTGGTTTCTCAAGAAGAGATCGATAAACTTTTTGACAAGTAGGAGCTCTTTATGCTCAACGCCTTCGAGGAGAACCTCGGGAAGATTTTGGTGCGGCAAGGTCTGATTTCCGAGGCGAATCTGGCGAAGGCGCTTGAGGAGCAGAACAAACAAGGGGCTCACCGGAAACCGTTCGGTTCTTTTCTCACCGAGAAGGAATATGTTTCCGAAAAAGACCTCTTAAAAGCCCTTGGCATTCAATTCAACCTCCCGGTCATGGAACTCAAGGAGATCGTCATTGATCCCGCCGTATTAAGGTTGGTCCCTGAGGCCATGGCCCGCCGGTTTAAGGTCATCCCGCTTTATCTGGTTGAAAAAGAACTGAGCGTTGCCATGGCCGATCCGACCAATATCTACGGCATTGACGCGCTGACAAACCAGACGCGTTGCCAGATCCAACCGGTATTGGCGTTGGAACGTGATATCATGGCTGCGCTCGAGTACAATTATAAATCGCAGTCCCGGCCGGGCGAGGACTCTGTGACAGGCACAGAGTCGAAGCGTTTGGAGGAAGCCGGAAAAGAGATTTCCATTGTCCGGACCGTCGACGGTGTCTTCTTGCGGGCGATCCAGGAAGGGGCCAGCGATATCCACGTTGAGCCGGGCAAAGACAAGCTTTCAGTCCGGCTCCGGGTGGATGGTATTCTCAAAGAGTATTACACCTTCACTCCCAAGGACCAGCTTTCGATCATTTCTCGCCTCAAAATAATGTCGCAGCTTGATTTTTCCGAACGACACAAGCCGCAAGACGGACGTTTTAAGCTCGAGATGGGCGGAAAAGAGATGGATGTGCGTGTCTCCACGCTTCCGACCTATTATGGAGAGAAGGTCGTGTTGCGTCTGTTGGATCAGCAAAAGATCCAACTCAACCTTGAAGATCTCGGGATGTCTTCCCATAATCTTGCGCTGCTCAAGACGATGATTTCCCAACCCTACGGTCTTATGTTGGTCACCGGTCCGACCGGCAGCGGGAAGAGCACCACTCTGTATACAGCCCTCAGCGCCATCAAGTCCGAGGAAAAAAACATCGTCACGGTCGAAGATCCGGTCGAGTATCAAATCCCCCTCATCAACCAAGTCCAGGTGAACCCTAAAAAGGACCTGACCTTTGCAACCGCGCTAAGGTCCGTGCTTCGGCAGGATCCCAATGTAATCATGATTGGGGAGATTCGCGACCCTGAATCCGGGCAGATTGCCACCGAGGCGGCGCTGACCGGCCACCTGGTCTTCTCTACACTCCATACCAATGACGCCATCGGCGCCGTGGTCCGTCTTGTGGAGATGGGCATCGAACCCTTTCTGCTGGCCCCTTCCCTCCTCGGGATCGTCGCGCAACGCCTCACAAGAAAGATTTGTCCGGAATGTATGGAGAACTACACCCCCCGGAAGGCCGAACTGGATCGCTTGGGGATACCGGAAGCGACGACCGGGATCAAGTTCTCCCGAGGCAAGGGCTGCCCGGCCTGCAAAGGGTCGGGATACAGGGGAAGGATCGCGATCCATGAGATTTTGATGGTGGACGCAACGATTCGAACTCTGATCACCGAAAGGGCGGCCACCGGCGTGATCCGCGAACATGCCGTTCAGTCGGGGTTTATTGATATGCGGCTTGACGGCATCCGGAAGTTGATCAAGGGAATGACCACCCTGGAAGAGGTTCTCCGGGTAACGAAGGGGCTTTGATCAAAAAGGGGATATCGTCATCGGTAGTTTGGTGAAGGCTTGGGAGGTGTCCGTGGCTGAAAAGAGAAGAATCCTTATCGTAGATGACTCCAGTTTTCTACGCAACGCATTGAAGAAGATCCTTGAAAAACACGGCTATGAAATTGTCGGCATGGCCGAGAATGGTCTGGAGACCATTACCAAATACAAAGAACTCAAGCCGGATCTGGTGGCTCTTGACATCATCATGCCGCAGATGAATGGATTGGAGACCCTCCGGCTGTTAAAGACCGTTGATCCGAACGCCTGTGTGGTGATGGTCAGTTCCATGTCATCCAAGGAGTCGGTGACCGATTGCATCCAGGCCGGCGCAAAAAACTACATCTTGAAACCGTTTGTGGAAGGAAAAGTCATCGAGGTCATTCAAAAGGCCCTTTCCTCGTCCGTCCTGCCCGGATAGTCCGCGTGCTTGAGACTCGCCTTGTTCCTCACTGGGACTCTACTTCCTCGGCACGTAATACTGGGTGCCCTTTTTCATCTGTTTGATCTGGTGGAGAAGATCGTCGAGGTCGGCCCGCCGGTTGACGAAATCGATCTCGGAGGTCTGGACGACGAGAAGCGGGGAGTCGGTGTACTGGAAAAAAAAGTCGTTGTAGGCCTGGTTTAGGGCGTCGAGGTAATCGAAGGTCAGCGGTTTTTCGTAGTCCAGTCCGCGGTGACGGACCCGGTCCATCAGGACGTCGGTGTCGGCCTGGAGGTAGACGACCAGATCCGGCGTCGGGATATGGGGGTTCAAAAGGGAATAAAGCTGCTGATAGAGGGACAGCTCGCTGGCCTCCAGATTAATCGAGGCGAAAATCCGATCCTTGGGGAAAAAATAATCCGTGATCGTCGTCCGCTCGAACAGGTCCATCTGAGAAAGCTCCTGGAGCTGCCGGTATCGCGAGAGAAGGAAGAAGATCTGGGTCTGGAAGGCGAAACGCTTGGGGTCTTTGTAAAACTCCTTGAGAAACGGGTTGTCCTCCGCGCGTTCCAAGACGAGCCGTCCGTTCAGTTCCCGGGACAGGAGTTTCACCAGGCTGGTTTTCCCCACACCGATCGGTCCTTCGATGACCACGTATTTGGGTTCCTTCATCATCGTCACCGTTGTTACCCGGCCTTCTGTTCAAGATGGAACGGCCCCAATCGGCGGACGTCTTGTCGGTCCCTCACGACTTGCAGCATCTGGTCCGCGGTCTTGTGAAACACCGGGTGTTCCAGACCCGGCGCGATCTCGGCCAGCGGTTCGAGAACAAACCGCCGTTCATGCATCCGGGGATGAGGGATCGTCAATCCGGGTTCCTGAATGATCCGGTCGCCGTAAAAAAGGACGTCCAAGTCGATCGTCCGAGGCCCGAACCGCACCGACCGCTTGCGGCCGAGGAACTGCTCCACTTCTTGACAGGCCCGCAGCAGCTCGTGAGGAGAAAGCTCCGTGCGAACGGCCACGACGGCATTGATGAACCGGTCCTGGTCGGGGATCTCCAACGGGGCGGTCTCGTACAGGGAGGAGGCCGCAAGGATCGCCGTCTTCGGAAAACGGGCGATGCGACGAACAGCCTCTTCGCAGTAGGCCTGCCGATCGCCCATATTCGAGCCGATTCCGATGTAACCGACGGCTGATTCCGTCATGAGAGAAGCCGTTCCATCCGACCGACCGCTTCCATCAACCGGTCGTTGGAGACCGTCAAAGCCATGCGGATATATCCTTGCCCGGACTTACCGAAACCGGAGCCGGGCGTGGTGACGATTCCGGCCTGATCCAGAAGGTGCGTCGTGAACTTCATCGCCGTATAACCCTTCGGGACGCCGACCCAGACATAGAACGTCGCCTTGGGCGGTTCCACCGACAGACCGAGGCCCAGGAGTCCCGAGATCAATGTGTCCCTTCGTTCCTGGTAGATCTTCCGGATCTCGTCCGTCACGGACTCTTTCAAGTTCAAGGCCTCGATCCCGGCCTCCTGAACGGCCTGAAACACCCCGGAGTCGAGGTTGCTCTTGACCTTGCCCAGCGCCGCCAGGATATGGGGGTTCCCGACGGCAAAGCCGATCCGCCATCCGGTCATGTTGAAGGTTTTCGAGAGCGAATGGAACTCGATGCCCATCTCCATGGCCCCGTCTGTTTCCATAAAACTCGCCGGCCGCTCGCCGTCGTAATAGAGCTCGGAATAGGCGTTGTCGTGACAGACGATCAGCTTGTGGCGGCGGGCGAACCGGATCACCTCTTTGAAAAATTCCTTTCCGGCCGTGGCCGAGGTCGGGTTGTTCGGGTAGTTGATGAAGAGAAGCCTCGCTTTTTTCAGGACCGCGTTCGGGATGCGGTCGAACTCCGGAAGAAAATGGTTTTCCTTTTTGAGCGGCATGAAGTGGGACCGCCCTCCGGCGAACAGCGTCGCGGCATGGTAGACCGGGTAGCCCGGATCGGGGATCAGTGCGACATCGCCCGGATTGATGAAGGCCAGCGGCACGTGGCCGATGCCTTCTTTCGAGCCGATCAGTGTCAGCACCTCCGTCTTGGGGTCCAGCCGGACGCCGAATCGCCGCCGGTACCAGTCCGCGGCCGCTTCGCGGAAGGTCAAGAGGCCTTCATACGAGGGGTATTGATGGTTTTTAGGATTCTCGACCGCCCGCTGAAGCCGCTGGATGATCGGGGCCGGTGTCGGAAGATCCGGATCGCCGATCCCGAGGTTGATGAGATCCACTCCTTTGGCCAGCGCCTTCTGTTTGAGCTGGTCGATCGCCGCAAAGAGATAAGGGGGAAGGTTCTTGATTCGATCCGCGAGCTTGGGTTTCGGCATAGAGAGAATAACTCCTTTCTAACCGGTTATTTTACAGGGTTCATGAGCCTGCCGATGCCTTCGATCACGATCTCGATCCGATCGCCGGATTTCATGGGGCCGACCCCGGCCGGCGTTCCGGTCGCTATCACGTCGCCGGGCAGCAGTGTCATGACCTGCGAGATGAAACTCACGAGTGTCGGAACCTTAAAGATGAGTTGCGCCGTGCCGGCCGATTGTCGCCGCTCGCCGTTCAGATAGCTTTCGATTTTCAGGTTATCCGGGCTGATATCGGTCACGATCCAGGGTCCGAGGGGCGCGAAGGTGTCAAACCCCTTCGCGCGGGTCCATTGGCCGTCTTCCTTCTGGAGATCCCGTGCCGTCACGTCGTTGATGCAGGTGTAGCCGAGGATGAATTCCCGCGACGCCTCCGGTTCGATCTTGGCGGCCCGTTTCTTGATCACGACGGCCAGCTCGGCCTCGTAATCCACGCGGCGCGATCTCGAGGGGAGACAAATCGGCTCCTGGGGATCCAGGACGGCCGTGGACGGTTTAAGAAAGAGAAGCGGTTCCTTCGGGAGTTCCTTTTTGAACTCGGCCGCATGATCCGGGTAATTGACGCCGACCGCCACGATCTTGGACGGCTCGCACGGGGCGAGCAGCCGGACCGATTTCAACGGAACTTCTTTATCGGTTGGTTTGGTTCCGGAAAACGGATCGCCTTCGATGATGCGGATCGTCTCATTCTCGAGGAGACCGTAGGTGATCTTGTCGTTGTATCGAAATCGAACGAATTTCACCGACTATCTGAGCCCCAAGACGTCCTGCATGTCATATAACCCCGGTGGACGACCTACAACCCAGCGCGCCGCGATGAGCGCCCCGCGCGCGAAATTGTCACGGCTGTGTGCGCGGTGGGTGACTTCGATCCGCTCGCCTGGCCCGGCGAAAATCACTGTGTGCTCGCCCACGACATCCCCGGCTCGGACCGACTGGATGCCGATCTCCTTTTTCTTCCGCTCGCCGATCACGCCGTGTCTCGCATAGACCCCCACCTCGTCCAGATCGCGCTTCAGGGCGTCGGCCAGAACCTGGGCCATTTTGAGCGCCGTGCCGCTGGGCGCGTCCTTCTTCGAATGATGATGGACCTCGACGATCTCGACGTCGTAGTCGTCGCCGGTCACGCGGGCCGCGTCGGCCAGAATTTTAAAGACCAGGTTGACGCCCACGCTCATGTTCGGCGACAGAACGCAGGGGATCTGTTTGGCGAACTCCCGAATCCGGTCGGTCTCCTTCTTCGAGAAGCCGGTCGTCCCGATCACGATCGCTTTCCGGGTCCGGGCCACCTCCGGTAGTATTCCCATCGTGCTGGACGGTTCGGTGAAATCGATCACGACGTCGCCCTGTGTGAGGACCTTGCCGATCGGGTGGATGATCGGAATGCCCAGCGGTCCGCAGCCGGCGACTTCACCCGCGTCGCGGCCAACGGCCGAGAGCTCTTTTTTTTCGACCGCCGCGGACAACTGCAAACCGGTCGCCTTGTCCTGCATCAGGCTGATGATCCGTCCGCCCATCTTGCCGGAGGCGCCCATCACAATCGCTTTAATCATTGTTTCTATTCCTTCGGTTTAGAGCAGCCCGTACTCTTTCATCGCCTTCTTCAGCGTGGCCTGGTTCGTCTCGGACATGGGACAGAGCGGCAGACGGACCTCATCGGAGCATTTGCCCATCCATCCCAGCGCCGTCTTGACCGGGATCGGGTTCGTCTCCACAAACAAAGCATCGACGAGCGGGGACATCCCAAAATGCAGCCGACGGGCCTTCTCCCAATCGCCTTTTAGGGCGGCTCGCACCATCTCGGCGCAGTCCTTGGGAATGAGATTGGCCGCGACCGAGATCGCACCCCGGCCGCCCAGTGATAAGATGGGCAGCGTCAGCGCGTCGTCTCCCGAAAGGACGCTCAGTCGGTCGCCGCACAGACGGATCACCTCGCTGATCTGCTGAATCGACCCCGAAGATTCTTTGATCGCGACGATGTTTTTCGCACCGGTCTTTGAATCCGCCAGCCGCATCACGGTGGCCGGCAGCATATTGACGCCTGTCCGTCCCGGAATATTGTACAGCATCAGAGGGAGAGCGACCGCTTTGGCCACCGTCTTGAAATGTCGGTAGAGGCCTTCCTGGGTCGGTTTATTGTAGTAGGGGCAGATCAACAGCGCACCGTCCGCGCCGACCTTCTTTGCATGTCGGGTCAACGCCACGGCTTCTTCGGTGCTGTTCGAGCCGGTCCCGGCCACGACGGGGATGCGGCCGCGAGCGATCTTCACGGCGAGCTCGATGACGCGGTTATGCTCCTCATGGCTGAGCGTGGCCGATTCCCCGGTCGTCCCGCACGGCACGATCCCCGAGGTGCCTCCCGCAATCTGGAACTCGATCAGATCCCCAAAGGCCTTTTCATCCAGCCTGCCTTTTTTGAACGGTGTGACGATGGCGACCATCGAACCGGAAAACATGATTTATCTCCTCTTTTGTAGGGGCTCGCGTCGCCCCCTCCACACATCGGCTGCAAACCGCCGAGTGCAGGCCGGCGAAGCCGGATGGAGCCTCCCCCTCTCGCTCGCTTTGCTCGCTGAATGGATAGCGACGGGTGAAGCGCCTGGGGTCAGTCCGGAATGGGGCGACCCGTTTCGTGAGGGGTTTATCATACGGAAGTTGCGGTCCAAAATCAACTCCTTCATGATTGATTTGCGATCGGGGCAAGGACTATAATTTGGTTCATGGATCTTCACGAAAAACTGGCCCATTTTCCGTCCCAGCCCGGCGTTTACCTGATGAAAGGCCGGGGCGGGACCCTTCTTTACATCGGCAAAGCCAAGGCGCTCTCCGACCGCGTCCGATCCTATTTTCAAGAAGGCGCACAGCTCACGCCCCGCATCCAACATCTGGTCTCTCAGGTCAAGGATCTGGAATACCTGGTCACGGCCACCGAACTCGAGGCGCTCATTCTCGAAAACAACCTGATCAAAAAGCATCGCCCCAAATACAACGTCGTCCTCCGTGACGACAAGAACTATCCCTATCTTCGGCTGCCGCTCCGGGGCGATTACCCGCGGCTGGAGATCGTCCGTCGCGTGAAACCGGACGGCGCGCTCTATTACGGCCCGTACGTTCCGACCTACGCGATGCGCGACACGCTCCGGCTTCTTCGACGACTCTTTCCGCTTCCCAACTGTAACATCGTGATTGATGGAACGGCCGAACGGGCCTGCATCGAGTTTGAAATCAAGCGCTGCCTGGCCCCCTGCACCGGTCACCAAAACCGTAAAGACTATCGGGAGATGATGGGACAGGTTCGATTGTTTCTGGAAGGAAAGGACAACGAGTTGCTGAAGGTTTTGAAGAACCGCATGGAGATCGAGGCGGCCCGTCTTAATTTTGAGGAGGCGGCCCGTCTGAGGGATCAGGTAGTCCATATCGAGCGAACGCTGGAACGTCAACGGATCACGACGACCGATTTCGCCGATCTGGACGTCATCGCCGCGGCCCGCGGAGGGGAGGCGCTCGATTTTCAGGTGCTGTTCATCCGCGGCGGGATGATGGTCGGACGGAAGGATTTCTTCATGACCGGCCTCGGCGATTTGCCCGAAGAAGATCTTTACGGCACGTTCATCCAGCAGTTTTACAATAAGGAAGGTCTGGTTCCGCCGGAAGTTGTCACGGCCGTCGCACCGGTCGAGTCCGATCTGCTTGAGCGCTGGTTGTCCGAAAAGCGGGGGGCCTCCGTCCGGTTGACCGCGCCGCAGCGCGGGAAGGCCATGCAGCTCGTTCAGCTTGCGCTTGAGAACGCCCGCGTCTCGCTCGAAGAACATCTCCGTGTCCGTCAGGCCGGCACGGCGGCCTCGCAGGAGCTCCAGCGGATTTTGGGACTCCGGCGGCTTCCGCTGAGGATCGAGGCATTCGATATCTCGAACATCATGGGCGACCAGGCGGTCGGCTCGCGCGTGGTCTGGGAGGACAACCGGCCGAAGAAAGCGGCCTACCGGAAATTCAAGATCCGGACGATTCAAGGCGCAAACGATTTCGGCATGATGAAGGAGGTCTTGGTCCGGTGGTATGCCCGCGCGCGGGATCGAGAGGAGCCGCTGCCGGACCTGATCGTGATTGACGGCGGCAAAGGCCAGCTTTCGGCGGCGATCGAGGCGATGCGGATCGTCGGGATCACCGACCGAGATGTGATCGGGCTGGCGAAGGAAAAGGGCGAGAAGTTCGAGCGCGTTTTTCTTCCGGGCCGCTCGGAGTCCGTGCCGCTCGATCCGGCCTCGCCGGTGACGCATCTTCTTCAGCGCATCCGTGACGAGGCGCACCGCTTCGCGATCACCTATCATCGAAAGCTCCGCGGACGGGAACTTGTTCTATCGGTTCTTGATGAGGTCGAAGGAATCGGCGAGACGCGAAGGAAGGCGCTGCTGAAAAAATTCGGAAGTCTGGACGCCATTCGACAGGCGTCTGTTAACGAGATTGTGACGGCTTCCGGCGTGTCGCGCAAGCTGGCCGAGGCGGTGTTGAAGAAATTGAACGCAAACGATTAACGAAAGCTGGAGGGGACGGATTTCAAATCCGTCCCCGGCCCGTGCCGCCCTGTCATCCCAAAGTGATAATGTCCGGTTCTGCCAAAGTAGAAATGTCCTCTTACTGATAGACTCCCTGCTCCAATTAGGAGGGCAGGATGGTCAGAGAGGACAGGATACTCATGAGCATGAAGGAGTTGCAGCGGTTGC
>JACQCA010000050.1 GCA_016201865.1 Nitrospirota bacterium | reverse complement strand
CTTCGAGGGGCGCCGCTGTCGAAGAGCGCGATCTCGCGGGTGGTGGGGCGGCTGGCGGCGTTGTTTGAGACATGGCGCCAGCGGGAGTTGAACGGGTCGCGGTATGCGTGGCTGTATCTGGATGCGATCTTTTTGCGGGTGCGGATCGCAGGGAAGGTGGTCTCCGCGCCGGTTCTGGTGGCGCTGGGCGTGCGGGCGGATGGGCAGAAGGAAGTGATCGACCTGGAATTGATGACGAGCGAGTCGACACACGCCTGGCGGGGTCTGATCGGCGGGCTGGTCGAGCGGAAGGTCTCCCGTCCCACGGTCTGCATCATCGATGGGAGTCCGGGATTGAGGCGGGCGGTGGAAGAGAGTTGGCCTCAGATGCTCGTGCAGCGTTGTGCCACCCACAAGCTTCGGAACATCGAGCGGCATGCGCCCAAACACGCCTTGGAGGAAGTCCGGGCGGACTATCACCGGATCACCGAGGCTGATTCTTATGCGTCCGCCCAGGCGGCCTACCGCGCCTTTATCGTCAAATGGTCCAAGCGAGCGCCCAAGGTGGCCGAGAGTTTAACGGAGGCGGGCGAGGAACTTCTGACGTTCTATCGTTTTCCCAGGAGCCAATGGAAGTCACTGCGGACTACCAACGCGCTCGAACGATTGAATGAGGAGTTTCGGCGGCGCGTGAAGACGCAGGGGTCCTTGCCGAATGCTCCGGCTGCCGAGTTGCTCCTCTTCGGGATGGTCATCAGCGGCCAGATCCGAATGCGGCGGGTGGACGGCTGGCGGCACCTTCATCCGATCAACGATCTTGACCAGAAGGCGGCTTGAGGGGGATACTCCGGTATGGGGTGAGGGAAGATCGTGGATTGTAGGGCAACTGGAAAGGTTGTTTTAGATGAGAAACACCGGGAGAGGCCATTTTCCACACAACTCGGGACACGTTTTCCAGCAACAACAAAACCTGAAGCCGATTTATAACCAGTATCGTGTCCTCAAAACCAGAAGCGAGAATGCCCGCTATGATCTTCAACAGTTCAGCCCTGCGGAAGTAAGAACACTGATCTCGATGGAACTTGAAGGGGTGAAATCCCATATTTTGCGTGTCTCACAGAAGCCGTAGACAGCGAAGGAAAAGCGTTTTCGCTTGAAGGGTCAGGGGGAGAGGGGTATAATCTAAAACCATCCAATCCCCGTGGGGATCTATCCAGCGAGCAAACAGGAGGCCCGGATGATCAAGGTCGCGGACCTGAAAAATATCCCGTTTTTCCAGGAACTATCCGAAAACGAACTGAATAAGCTGACTCAAGTCATGGAAGAGAAGACCTATAAGAAAGGCGAGATCATCTTCAACGAAGGGGAAGAGGGCAAGGCCTTATACCTGTTGGTCGAAGGCGAAGTGGAAGTGGTGAAGACGATGAAGGGCTGGTATAAAGAAACCCTGGCGATCTTCAAGAAGGGCCGCCTGTTCGGGGAGCTGTCGTTCCTGTCCGGACTGAATCATTCCGCGCTCGCACGGGCCACGCACGACGTCAAGGTTTATATTCTGACGAAAGATCAGTACGACCGGTTCGAGAAGAGCGATCCCGTGATTGCGCAGAAGATCATGAAGGTGATCGCGTTGACCTTGAGCACGGCCCTCCAAAAGATGAATGAACGTTTCCTTCATATGGTGAATTATATTCTCGGCGAAGAGAGCGGGGCATGAGCCGTATGAACCTACTCACCGATCCAGCGAGCACGGCGAGCGAGAGGGGGAGGCTCCATACGGCTTCGCCGGTGGAGGGGGCGACGCGAGCCCCTTTAATCGACCGATTTTCCCGCGCGATGTCCTATTTGAGACTCTCCGTGACGGACCGCTGCGATATGCGCTGCCTTTACTGCATGCCGGAAGAGGGCGAACCGCACGACGACCGCCGGGAACTGCTCACGTTCGAGGAGATCCGTCGCCTGGTCCGAATCCTATGCCGTTTAGGGATTACCCGTATCCGGGTGACGGGCGGCGAACCGTTGGTGCGCCGCGACCTTTCCGTCTTGGTCGGGATGCTGTCCGGAATCGACGGACTGACGGATCTGTCCCTGACCACCAATGCCTCGCGTCTTAAGCCGCTGGCCTCGGATCTTAAAACCGCCGGTCTGGACCGGATCAATATCAGCATCGATTCCTTGAATCCGGATAAGTTTCGCCGGATCACCCGCGGCGGAACATTGTCGGATGTCCTGGCCGGTATCGACCGGGCCCTTGAGGTCGGGCTGACACCGGTGAAACTGAACACCGTCGTGATGCGCGGGATCAACGACGACGAGCTTCCGGATCTGGTTGAATTTTCGATGGCCAAGGGGGCGACGCACCGGTTCCTCGAGGCGATGCCGCTCGGGTCCGTCGGAATCGAAAACCGGAACGCCTTCATGCCGTCCGCCGAGATACGGCGGATCATCGAGCGGCGGTATCCCTTGGAACCGCTGCCGTTTGAGAACGGCTCCACCGCCCAGGATTTCCGAATCGCCGAGACAAAGGCACAGATCGGAATCATCAGCCCGGTGAGCGAACGGTTCTGCTCCACCTGTAACCGCTTGAGGCTGTCGGCCCGCGGCCGGTTGCAACTCTGCCTGGCTTATGAAGACGGCGTCGATCTGAAGAAGCCGTTGCGGGAGGGCTGGAGCGATTCGGCATTGGAAGAGCTCCTCGTGAAGACCGTCTACCAAAAACCGGCCGGGAACCATTTTGCGGAGGATCCGGAACCGATATACCAGATCGCCATGTCCGGCATCGGAGGATAATCCATTGGAGAGTTTCTGGCCTGGGGTGTTGTGGTCTGGCTGCATCTCCTCGCGGCGATCGCCTGGATCGGCGGAATGATCTTCATCAGCCTGGTCCTGACGCCGGCCCTCGGAAAATACCCGCCGGACTCGCGTTGGGAGTTTTTCCGGACCGTCGGGACCGCGACCAAGGCGGTCGGATGGATCGCCATTCTCATCCTGCTGTCCACCGGTCTCCTGAATGTTCTCCATCTCCAGATCCAATGGAATACCTTCATCGGCCGTCTGCTGATCCTGAAGCTGTCGCTGGTTTTGCTCGTCATTTTCTTGAGCGCCTTCCATGATTTCATCCTGGGCCCGCTGCTCACGGCCCGGCAACAAACCGCCGCCGCGCAAGACCCGTCCGCACGGCGTCTGCGTCTGCTGGTCTCCTGGCTGGCCCGGATCAATCTCATGCTGGCTCTGACGGTCGTCTATCTCGCCGTTCTGATCGCCCGAGCATGAACAGATCTACCAGCGAGCAAGGCGAGCGAGAGGGGGAGGCTCCATCCGGCTCTGCCGGTGGAGGGGGCGACGCGAGCCCCTTCAATTGACACTTTTAATCGGAAATGAGTAAGATAAACATCCTATGGACGATCGGCCGCTCGAAAGTGAGGATATCCTTCGCCGGATTCATGAAACGGAACGGACGGCCGACAAGCGGATTCGCGAGGCCGAGGCCGAGGCCCGTTCCATTCGCGAGACGGCCCGAGCTCAGGCCGCCGAGATGCTTCGGGCAAAGGAACAGGAACGGGCGCAGCATCGTGAACAGCTCTTAACCCAGCGGTTGCAGGAAGCCCGTCTGGAGGCCCAACGGATACGGGATCAGACCCGCGAGGAGGTACGCGAATTGAAAAGCCGAACGGAAGACAAGATCCCGGATGTGGTCGAGCCGTTGCTCAAACAGCTTCTTCCACTCTAACGCGAGATGCATATTCCGGCATGATCGTGAAGATGACCAAGATCCGGATCATGGGGCCCAAGGGGCTTCTTCCGGTCGTCACCGATCTCCTTCACGGACTCGGCGTGATCCATGTCGAGTCCCGGCCGCCGGACGTCCACCGGATCGAAGAGATCCTTTTGCGACGGTTTTCGATTGGGGCGCCGACTGTCCATCAGAAGGAAACCCTGGAGACACTGCTCGAACGCGTGAAGAAGCTCCTCCTGCTCCTGCCGGCGCCGCCCTCGGCGGCGACGCAAGCCCCTATGATAGAACTTCAGGACCGTCCGTTCAATGAGACCGCTTCAAAGATCGAAGCGCTGGCCGCCCGCGTGGATCAACTCACCGGAAAGAAGAAGGTGCATGCGGATGAGCTGTCCATCCTGGACCGCTATGAGAAGATCCTTCAGGCGCTCTCTCCCTTGATCTCGCACGTCCGGGAAAGCAGGGATCTGGATTACCTGGGCATCGCCATTCGGATCAAAGAAAGAAACGTGATCCCGCTCCTGGAACAGGCGATGGCCAAGCTGACCCGGAACCAGTATGAAATTCTGTACGCCCAGGCGGACGCCGAACTTCTGGCCGCGTTGTTGGTCTTTCCGAAAGGGAATTACACGCAGGTCAAGTCGCTTCTCTGGGAAGAGGCGATCGGTGAACTGCGTCTTCCTTCCTCGATCATGGATAAACCATTGGGAGAGGCGTTTAAGATCATCCTGCATAAACGTCAGGACCTGCCCCGTCGCATCCGGGACGCGGATCGGGAATTGGACGAGCTTTCCCGACGGTGGTACGGATCGCTGCTGACCTTGAGGGCCCGGCTTGAGAACCAGATCAACCAGATCCTGATCGCGGCCTCTTTCTACGAGACGAAGATGACCTTTGTGATTTACGGCTGGTTGCCGACGGCCGATTTCGAGACGGTGCGGGCGGGCCTGACCGACCGGTTCGGGGGCCGCGTGGTGATGGATCCGATTCCGGTCGAAGAGGAGGAGCGGGGCCAAATCCCCGTGACGCTGATCAATCCGCCGTTCGTCCGGCCCTTCGAGCAGTTCACGAAGATCCTGCCTCTGCCCCGGTACGGAACGATCGACCCGACGCCGTTTATCGCCGTCTTCTTTCCTCTCTTTTTCGGGATGATCATCGGAGACATCGGCTACGGCCTGCTTCTCCTCGCCGCCGCCGGGATCGTCCGGAGGCGCTTTCGCGGGGATCCATTCATTCGGGACTTCGCCTATGTCTTCACCGCGGCGTCCGTCTCCTCGATCGTCTGGGGGATCCTGTACGGGGAGCTCTTCGGCGATCTGGGCGAGAAGCTGGGACTCCATCCGATTCTGATGAACCGCATGGAAGGCTTCCTGCAAAATCTTTTCCTGGCCCTGGCCATCGGCGTCGTCCACATCCTGCTCGGTGTCGGGCTGGGAATCTTCACGGCCATCCAGCGCGGCCGCCGTCCCGAGATCATCGCCAAGCTGAGCGGTTTCGTCCTGGTCGTCGGTTTCCTGATGATGACGGCCGGAATCATGGGTTTCCTTCCCCGATCGGCCGTTGCGGTCGGACTTTTGTCGGTCGTGGTCAGTATTCCCGTGATGATTCTGGGCGGGGGACCGACGGCCGCGATGGAGATCCACAATCTGGTCAATATTCTGTCTTATCTCCGGTTGATGGGCATCGGTGTGGCCTCAACGGCGCTGGCCTTCGCGGCCAACAAATTGGGCGGACTGGTCGGAAACATGGTGCTGGGGATCTTGATCGGCGGCATCCTTCATGCCCTGAACCTCGTCTTCGGGATCTTCTCGCCGACGATTCAGTCGCTGCGGTTGCATTATGTCGAGTTTTTCGAAAACTTTTTTCAAGGAGGAGGCCGCGAGTACAAGCCCTTCAGAAAAACCACATGGGAAAGGAGCGCGTGACTATGGAGATCGGACTCATTGCAATTGGGGCGGGGCTGGCCATTGGACTGACGGCCTTTGCGACCGGCATGGCCCAGGCCCGCATCGGGGCGGCCGCCGTCGGGGCCGTCCTAGAAAAACCGGAATCGTTCGGAACCGTCATCATTCTGTTGGTGATCCCGGAAACCCTCGCGATCTTCGGTTTTACGATCGCGATCCTGATTTTATTTACGCTCAAGTGAGGGCGCATGGGGTACGAAGAACTCATTCGGGATCTGAGGCGGGAGGCCGAGCTCAAAAAGGAAGCCATTCTGAAAACCGCCCGTGAGGACGCGGACGGGATCCTTGCGGACGCGCTGCGGCAATGCGATCGGATGGAGCAGGACTTTCAAGCGTCGCTGGCGCGGGATGCGGAACGAGAACGGACGCGGTTGTTGAATCGTGCGCGGCGGGAAGCCCGGATGGAGAAGCATCGGGCCGAATCGGAGCTGGTCCAACAGGTCTTCCATCGGTTGTGGGAAAGGCTTGCGGCCGTGGCTTCCGATCCGCGGTATCCGTCGGTGGTGGAACGGCTGTTGGGCGAATGTCTGCCGGAGTGGCCGGCGGGTGAGGTGATCGTCCGGGCCGACCCCAAGACCCAGTCGCTGCTCAAGCCCCGGGTCAAAGGCCGGACGGTCCGATTCGAGCCCCTGCGGGAGACGATCCGCGGAGAAGATCCCGGCGGCGGATTTGAATTATCGGGCCGCGATGAAACGATCATCATCCGAAACACCTTCCGGTCTCGATTGGAGAAGGCCCGCCCGGAGTTGCGGATCGAAATCAACCGCTTGTTGTTTGAATCCGTGTAGCGAGCGCGCTTTTTTATGTCCGATTTTAATTATCTGGCCGGCCGGATCGGCGCGATGCGATCCGGGCTGCTGACGCGAAGGGCGTACGAAGACCTGATCGCCCTTCCGGATATCCCGGCATTGCTGGCCTATCTACGGAACGGCCCTTACGGTCCGA
This sequence comes from Nitrospirota bacterium, assembly GCA_016201865.1. Classification (GTDB taxonomy): domain Bacteria; phylum Nitrospirota; class Nitrospiria; order JACQBZ01; family JACQBZ01; genus JACQCA01. The sequence continues at coordinate 12,119 of JACQCA010000050.1, read as the reverse complement.
TGATCGAGAGGGTCGGGGAGGCCTTCGCGGACACGACCAAGATCGAGGAAGGGCTCCGGCGGGATTTCAGCGCAACCCTGGCCAAGCTGTTTCGGATGTCGGCGGGCGAACCCCGTGAAGCGGTCGAGATGCTGCTGGGCGCATGGGATGTCTACGACATCAAGACGATCCTTCGTGGAAAACAGATTCGCCTGTCGCCGGAGGAGATCGTCCGTTCGTTGATTCCCACCGGGTCTTTCGACGAGCCGGCGCTGTGGGAGTTGGCCAGGCAACCGTCGCTTCCGGCCGTGGCGGAGCTTATCCAGACCTGGCGAAACCCGCATGCCGCGGCCTTGATGAAGGCGCTGCGGGATTACCACGAACCGAGGGATCTCTATCTCCTGGAGTTGGCGCTGGATCGGTCCTATCTCCTTCAGCCCGGACGATTTCCATCGGACGGGCCTGCTTCGGAACCTCTCCGGTTTTTTTTGAGTTTCCTGGCGGACAAGACGAATCTCATGACGGCCCTGAAGATGGCGGAGGAACGGACCCATTTGATCGAACGGGAAAAGCACTTCCTACCGGGCGGGGTGAGGCTTTCGTATCCGACGTTTGTCAAGATACAGGAGGCCGGCGCGGCCGGGGGGCTGGCCGAAGCCCTCGTCTCGGCGCGGGCCACGCGTTTCGGGCCGATTCTGGCCGGGCTGGGAGAGCCGCCTGCGGGGATCGCGTTGCTCTCGTGGGCGGAACGACGGCTGGAGAAGGCGGTGCTTCAGACGGCGCATCGCATCCATCGGGCCGATCCGCTCGGCATCGGAACGGTGACGGCCTTTCTCTGGGACAAGATCCAAGAAGTCATGAATCTCCGGATGATCCTCCGGGGCCGTCAGGTTCGTCTGCCGGAACCGGCGCTTCGGGCCTTGTTGAGCGTGTAGGTACCCACGGCTTTAGGATCTACCCAGCGAGCGGGAGCGAGCGAGAGGGGGAGGCTCCATCCGGCTTCGCCGGTGGAGGGGGCGACGTGAGCCCCTAAGAATGGAGGCGTGATGGGCCGCATTGTGGCCGTTCTGGATGAAGAGACCGCGTTGGGCTTCCGTCTCGCCGGTCTGGAGGTGCGGAAGGCCGATACCGTGGAGGAGTTGGTCCGGCAGGTCGAACTCCTGTTGAACGAGAAGGATGTTCGGATCGTGATCTTGGACGAGGATCGGGTCCGACGGATCCCGGAAAGGCTGGAACGCCGGTTGGAGGACAGCGTGGCGCCGATCTTTCTGCCGATCCCGACGCTCAGGCGATGGGAAGGGGAGATTCCTCCCGAAGAGTACGCGGCCCGTCTGATTCGTCGGGCGATCGGGTATCAGATCAAGATCAAACGATAGTAGGGGTGGGGACAGAGTTTGGAGAGTCGAATCATGGAGTCCAAGGGAAGCATCGTCAAGGTTTCGGGACCCGCCGTGGTGGCCGGGGGAATGGTCGGGAGCCGGATGTATAACCGCGTCATTGTGGGAGCATCGGGGCTGTTGGGCGAGGTGATCCGCTTGGAGGGCGATCGCGCCACGATCCAAGTGTATGAGGACACGACCGGTCTCTCGCTCGGAGAGGACGTGATTGACGCGGGTGAGCCCCTGCTGGTCGAACTCGGTCCCGGTCTCCTGACGTCCGTTTTTGACGGCGTACAGCGGCCGTTGGACGCGATCCGGCAGGAGCTTGGAGATTTCATTGGTCGCGGGATCGTGGTCCCCGCGCTGTCGCGGACCCGCCAATGGCCGTTCGTTCCAACCGTCAAAGCCGGAACGTCGGTGTCGGGCGGGGACGTCATCGGGGCGATCGCCGAGACGCCGCGGATCGAACATCAAGTCCTGGTTCCGCCCGGGACCTCCGGAAAAGTGATCGAGATCCGCGAAGGTTCATTTCGGGTAACCGAGACGGTCGCCGTCCTGGACAACGGGACGACGCTGACACTGATTCAGAAATGGCCGGTGCGGACTCCGCGTCCGTTTCGGGAACGCCTCTCGTCCACGGTTCCGTTCCTGACCGGCCAGCGGATCTTCGATTTCTTGTTTCCATTGGCGGCCGGCGGCACGGCGATCGTGCCGGGCGGGTTCGGCACCGGCAAGACCGTCGTCGAGCAGACCCTGGCGAAATACGCCCAGGCCGACATCATCGTTTATGTCGGATGCGGCGAACGGGGCAACGAGATGACCGAGGTCTTGGCCGATTTTCCGGAGCTAACGGACCCGGTCTCCGGTCGCCCGCTGATGGAGCGCACCGTTCTGGTGGTCAACACCTCCAACATGCCGGTGGCGGCGCGCGAGGCCTCAATCTACACCGGGATCACGATCGCCGAGTATTACCGCGACATGGGATATCGCGTGGCCTTGATGGCCGATTCCACCTCCCGGTGGGCCGAGGCGCTCCGGGAGATCTCCTCACGCCTCGAGGAGATGCCGGGGGAGGAAGGGTATCCGACTTATTTGGCCACGCGGCTCGCCAACTTTTATGAGCGCGGCGGGCGTGTGGCCTGTCTGGGCGGTTCCGACCGCCAGGGCTCCATTACGGTTGTCTCGGCAATCTCGCCGCCCGGCGGCGATTTTTCGGAGCCGGTCACGCAGTGTTCGATGCGCGTGGCCGGGACGCTGTGGGCCCTGGATTCCGACCTCGCTCACCGTCGCCATTTCCCGGCCATCGACTGGAAGCGCAGCTATTCGCTCTACCTGACGTCCCTCGAGGATTACTATCGGCGGTCGGTCGCGCCTGATTGGTCCGAGCTCCGCCGGGAGATGATGGCCCTTCTGCAGCAGGAAGAGGAACTCCAGGAGGTGGTTCAACTGGTCGGCATTGACGCGCTTCAGGACCCACAACGGATCGCGTTGGAGCTCAGCCGGATCATCCGCGACGATTTTCTCCGGCAGCACGCCTTCTCCGAGGTGGATGCCGCCTGTCCGCTGGAGAAACAGTACTGGATGCTGAAGGTGATCTTCGCCTATCAAAGTCTCTGCCAGGACCTTTTGAAAAAAGGACGGCCGGTGGAGGAAATCTTAAATCTCCCGGTTCGGGAAGAGCTGGGACGGATGAAAGAGATTCCCGTTACGGGATTCGTGGACCGGGCCAAGAAATTAATGGCTCGGATGGACAAGGAACGCGAGCGGGAGGTCGAGTAATGGATCTCCTGACGCGGGAATACGGCACCCTTCGATCGATCGCGGGCCCGCTGCTGTTTGTGGAGGGGGTCCGGCGGGTCTCGATCGGCGAGATGGTCGCGATTCTTCTGCCCGAGGGGCAGGAACGCCGGGGCCAGGTGATCGAGATCTCGGAACGGTATGCCGTCGTTCAGGTCCTGGAGACGACCGCCGGGATCGGCACGACCGGCACGCGGCTTCGATTCTCGGAGAGCGTCGCCCGGATGGCGCTTTCGCCGGACCTCCTGGGCCGCCGCTTCAACGGTGCGGGCGAACCCATCGACGGTCTGCCGGACATCCTCCCGGAGCGATGGGTCGGGATCATCGGGAACCCGATCAATCCGGTCGCGCGCGACAAACCGGCGCATTTCATCCAGACGGGGTTCTCGACGATCGACGGACTCAACACGCTGGTCCGCGGCCAGAAACTCCCGATCTTCTCCGGCTCCGGCCTGCCGGCCAAGGAGATTGCGGCCCAGATCCTCCGGCAGGCCAGGGTGGCGGGCGAGGCGACCGAGTTTGCCGTCGTGTTTGCCGCGATGGGCATCACCTTTCGCGAGGCCGCGTTCTTCCTGGACGAATTCGAGAAAAGCGGCGTGTCGGAGCATACCGTCGTCTTTTTAAACCTGGCCGACGACCCCACGATCGAGCGGCTCCTGACACCGCGGTTCGCCCTCACGGCGGCCGAGTATCTGGCCTTTACCCATCACCGGCATGTGCTGGTGATCCTGACGGACGTGACGAATTACTGCGAGGCGCTCCGCGAGATCGCCACGGCCCGGGAGGAAATTCCCGGTCGGCGCGGTTATCCGGGTTACATGTATACCGATCTGGCCACGATCTACGAGCGGGCCGGACGGATCAGAGGACGGCCCGGCTCGGTGACGCAACTGCCCATCCTGACGATGCCGGACGACGATATTACCCACCCGATCCCCGATCTGACGGGGTACATCACGGAAGGCCAGATCGTTCTGTCGAGAGATCTGCATCGCAAGGGGATCTATCCCCCGATTGATGTCCTTCCGAGCCTTTCGCGCCTGATGAACCTGGGCATTGGCGAGGGGAAGACCCGGGCGGACCACCGCGGCGTCGCGGATCAACTGTACGCCTTCTACGCCCAGGGCCGGGACCTGCGGCGGTTGGCGGCCATCGTCGGCGAAGAGGGTCTGACCGAGTCGGACAAGCGGCTGCTTAAATTCGCCGAGCGGTTCGAGCAGGAGTTCGTGAGCCAAGGTCCGGAAGATCGCAGCCTGGAACAGACGCTTTCGCTCGGTTGGAAACTCCTGAGTCTCCTGCCCAAGGAGCGGCTGACGCGGATCAAGCCGGACTGGATTCAACGATACTATAAAGGAGGGTGAGCAGGAGCATGCAAAAGGCCGGCCCGACACGAATGCATCTCCTGATCCTGAAGACCCAGGAGGAATCGGCCCGAAAAGGGCTGGATCTCCTCCGAAGCAAACGGGAGGCGCTGGTGCGCGAATTTTTTTCGGCCGTGGACACGGTAGTGGCCTCGCGGGACCTCCTTCGCCGCTCGATGGAGGGGGCGATGAGCGCCTTGGGCGTGGCGTTGGGCCTGGACGGCCGGGCCGCGGTCGAATCGGCCACGTTTGCCGCCCATCGGGATATCCCGATCGAGCTGACCGAGAAAAACATCTGGGGCGTCAAGTTTCCGGATATCCAGTACAAGAGCGTGATCCGATCCGGCGACGCCCGCGGCTATTCCGTCGCCGGCGTCTCGAGTTATGCGAACACCGCGGCCCGCGATTTCGAGAGGGTGCTGGACCAGATTCTCAAGATCATATCGGTCGAGATGCGCCTGAAGAAGATCGGGGATGAGATTAAAAAGACCACGCGCCGGATCAACGCACTCACCGAAATCGTCCTGCCGGACCTCAGGCTCCAGATTCGTGCGATTCGTTTCGCATTGGAAGAGCGCGAACGCGAGGAGACCTTCCGGATGAAACGCTTCAAAGGAAAACAGGCCGTTTTTTGATTTGTCATTTTTGAGCGGACCTGCTATGGCTGCAACGGCGGTCCCGCAGGCCCTCGCCGTTCCGGCAAGAGCCTTGACGGGGCCGTTTGATTTAGCGGGCTTTCGGCGCCTTGCCGCGTCCGGTGAGAAGCCAATCCACCGTGACCTTCCCATAGTGGGCGATCTTAACCAAAAGTTCCGAATTCGGGATCCGCCCGTGTTCGTACCGGCTCACGTAGTTTTGCTTGCGAACGCCGATCATCTTAGCGAAATTCGTTTGGTTCATCTTTCCACGGATCGTGCGGATCCGCTGTCCGACTTGCGTCTTGGATACATTCTTCATTGCCGATCCCCTTTCTGGTTTGAAGTGGTCCATTCCTCTACAGCATCCGAAAAGTGTAAGAGGGAGTATACCGTTGTACGGTCATGGAAGTCAAGATCGTTTAGCGGGAACGGGGGATTGCCGGAGGATCTCGATGGCCCGCTCCATATCGGCCGGGAGCGGCGCGTAGAATTCAACGTGCTCCCGGCGTTCCGGATGGACAAACCCCAGCCGTTCGGCATGGAGCATCTGCCGGTCGGTCGGGACGAAATCAAGCATCGCGGCCCGGCCCCCGTAGGTCCGGTCTCCAAGGACCGGATGCTTCAGCGATGCGAAATGGACGCGGATCTGATGGGTCCGTCCGGTTTGCGGATGGACCTCCACCCGTGTGGCGGCATCGAACCGCTCGGCGACGCGGTAGGCCGTGACGGCCTCCCGGGGGCGCGCCGTGCGGTGGGAGATCTTTTTCCGTTCCCATCGGTCCCGGCCGATCGCCAGGTCGATCGTCCCGCTGTTCTTCGGCAGCCGGCCGACCACCAAGGCCTGGTACTGTCGCCGGATCGAATGGGTCTTGAATTGAAGGGACAGGGATCGGTGGGCCGAATCGGTCTTGGCCACGACAATCACACCGGAGGTGTCCTTGTCAAGACGATGGACGAGGCCCGGCCGCTCGCGGCCGCCGATTCCGGAGAGGTCTTTGCAGTGGGCCAGCAGGGCGTGGACCAGCGTGCCGGTATGATGTCCCGGGGCGGGATGCATCACCAGCCCGGCCGGTTTATTCAAAACGATCAGGGCCGTGTCTTCGTACAACACGTCCAGCGGGATGGGCTCGGGCACAAGGTCCAGGGGAGTCGGGGTCGGAATGCGGCAGATCAGCCGGTCTCCGGGACGGATCTTGTAATGGGGTTTCACGATCTGATCATTGACTCGGATGTTGCCCTCCTTGATCAGCCGCTGGAGAAACGTGCGGGAGGGATGCGCCTGCTGCCGGATCAGGTAGTGATCCAGCCGCTCGAAGGCGAACTTGGGCGTGACGATGAATTCCCGAGAAACGGTCGGATGGGCTGCTTTAGGCATGAGCGGAGGGGTTTTCATCCGGCCGGTCCGCCGTTCCGTCCGCATGGATAAAGTACCAGATGAGTAGCGCGACGCCGACGCTGATGGACGAGTCGGCCAGATTGAAGGCCGGCCAGTGGTACGGGCCGATATAGAAATCCAGAAAGTCCACCACCTCGCCGAACCGGATCCGGTCGACCAGATTTCCCATCGCTCCGCCCATCACCATGGCGATCGACAGGCGGCCCAGCCAGGCTTCTTTGGGTGTTTTCACGAAGAGCGTCCACAAAAAAAGGATGGCGACGACCGAGATCGTCACAAAGAAGACCATCCGCAGACCGTTGCCGTGTTCGGCAAAAAGCCCGAAGGCCGCCCCGGCGTTGCGGATATAGGTGAGGCTGAACAACCGGTCGATGATCGGAATGGATTCGTGAAGCCGCATCGTTCGCTGGATCAGCGCCTTGGTGATCTGATCGAGGATGAAAACCGTCCCGGCCACGGCGGCCAGAAAAAGATACCGGCGCGGCTCTTCGGCGATCGTCTTGAAGAGGGTCTTCAACCCCACCTCAGCTCACCGCCTCCACGCAGCGGGCGCAGAGCAGAGGGTGGCGGGGATTTTTCCCAACGGTGTCGCGGTAATTCCAGCAGCGGCCGCATTTGGGATCCTTCGATCGTGTCACGGTTACGGCGAACGAGGGCAGGACGCTGCTGATGAACTCCATCTCGTTTTGCTTTCCGTCCCCAAAACGGTTCAGCTCCGTCTTGGACACGATGAAGACGGAGGCCAGTTGCGCTTCGTGTTTCAATAAAAAGTCGTACAGCTCGCCGGAAGCCCACAGCCGCACAAGCGCGTCCTGCGAAGCCCCGATCACTTTTTCGTTCCGCTTTGCCTCGAGCGCCTTGGCCGCCTCTTCACGGACGGCGAGGAGTCTTTCCCATCGGTCCTCGATTGATTTGTCAATGGCGGCTTCCCGGACTTCGGGTAACGGAGTTAGATGGACGCTGTCCCGGTCCCGTTGCCCGCGGGGAATCTGACTCCAGATCTCTTCGGCCGTGAAGGAGAGAATCGGTGCCATGAGGCGGGTCAATGTGATCAAGGTCTCGAATAAAACCCGTTGTGCCGCCCGTCGGGACGGGGATCCGGCCGGATCGGAATAGAGACGGTCTTTCAAAATGTCCAGATAGATCGCGCTCAAGTCCACGGCGCAGAAATTGTTCAGCGCATGGAAGACCGTGTGAAACTCAAACTGGTCGTAGCCCTGACGCACGCGCCGGATCAATCCCTGAAGCCGGTGCAATGCCCAGCGGTCGATCTCCTGCAATTTGTCGTCCGGAGGAGTGTCCCGTTTCGGATCGTAGTCGTACAGGTTGCCGAGAAGGAAGCGGCATGTGTTCCGGATCTTCCGGTAGGCCTCGACGAGATGAGATAGGATTTCCTGCGAGATCCGGACATCCTCGCGAAAATCGGTCGCCGCGATCCAGAGCCGCAGTATCTCGGCGCCGTGCTTTTCGATCACCTCCTGAGGCGCGACGACGTTGCCGGCCGACTTGGACATCTTTTTTCCGGCGCCGTCCACGACGAAGCCGTGGGTCAGTACGGCCTTGTACGGCGGCCGCCCGTCCGTCAACAACGAGGTGAGGAGCGCGCTGTGAAACCAGCCGCGATGCTGGTCCGAGCCTTCGAGATAAAGATCGGCCGGCCAATGCAGTTCCGCTCGTGTCTTGAGCACCGCCGCATGGCTGACGCCGGATTCAAACCAGACATCGAGAATATCGTTCTCCTTCGCAAACCGGTTGCGCTTGCATTTCGGACAGACCGTTCCCTTCGGCAGAAGTTCCTCGGCCGGTTTTGAAAACCAGATATCGCTTCCGCCTTGTTGTTCCATCAGGTCCGCGACATGGTTCACGATCTCGGGCGTGAAAAGAAGTTCTTTGCAGTCGAGACAGGAGAAGGTGACGATCGGCACGCCCCATACCCGCTGACGGGAGATGCACCAGTCCGGACGGTTTTCGATCATTCCGTAAATCCGGTCCCGTCCCCATTTAGGAATCCAGGTTACGTCGTCGTCGATCGCCTGCAAGGCACGTGCGCGTAAATCTTTCGTTCCCATCGAGATGAACCATTGTTCGGTCGCACGGAAGATCACCGGCTTCTTGCACCGCCAGCAGTGGGGATAGGAATGGGTGAGCGATTCCTCTTTGAGAAGCATCCCGCGCTCTTTCAGAAGCGCAATGATCGCTTTGTTCGCTTCAAAAACTTTCTGACCCGCGAACGGGCCGGCTTCTTGAGTAAATTTTCCGTGCGCGTCCACCGGAGCGTAGACCTCAAGTCCGTAGCGCTGGCCGATTTCATAATCCTCCTGGCCATGACCCGGTGCGGTATGCACACAGCCGGTTCCCTGTTCCTTCGTGACGTGCTCTCCGGCGATGACGGGCACGGTGAGATCGAGCCAGGGATGCCGGCAGAGAATCGGCGGATCAGTCATCCTCGAGCCAATGAACTGGGGTTCTATTTTGACATCCTGAAGTTTCAAATCGAACGCTTTCAGACAACTGTCGATTAAGTATCCAGCGATGATTAGGTTGCCTATTTTGGTCTTGACCAAATGGTAATTGAAATCGGGGTGAACGCTTATCGCCCTATTTGCCACCAAGGTCCACGGTGTGGTAGTCCAAATCACAACGGCAGTATTTTTATCAATCGGGGAAAGACCTCGTGCATCGACAACCGGAAACTTGACATAAATGGACGGCGAGGTGTGGTCTTCGTATTCCACCTCGGCCTCGGCCAGTGCCGTTTCGTCGTTGGGACACCAGAGGACCGGTTTCTTCGCGCGATAAACCGAACCGGTTGCGACCACCTTGCCGAATTCCCGTACAATCGCGGCCTCATACGCGGGGTCCATCGTGAGATAGGGATGATCCCAATCGCCCTGTACACCGAGGCGCTTGAATTCCTCCCGCTGAATCTGGATGAATTTGTCGGCGTATTCGCGGCAGAGGTTTCGGATCTCGGTCTGGTTCATTCCCTGCTTCTTCGGCTCCAGATCTTTCATGACCTGATGCTCGATCGGAAGGCCGTGGCAATCCCAGCCCGGGACATAGGGCGTCGAATAACCCTCCATCGCCTTCGACTTCACCACGAAATCCTTCAGGATCTTGTTGAGGGCATGGCCGATATGGATGCGTCCGTTCGCATACGGCGGGCCGTCATGGAGAATGTAACGGGGACGGTCGCGGTTCTGCTCCCGGAGCCGTTCGTAAAGTCCGTCCCGATCCCACTGCGCCAGGAGTTGCGGCTCCTTTTGGTTCAAGTTGGCCTTCATGGGAAAGTCGGTTTTTGGAAGATTGAGTGTCGGTTTGTAGTCCATTGATTTTTTCCGGGTTTGAATCGGCCAACCCGCCCGAACGTTTAAGATTTTCGATGGTAACATCCTCGGTAAACCTTGTCAAGGAAGCCGTTCCGATGGAAATTACGTCATCAAAAAAAAGTTGACAAAACGGGTTAAATCAGTATACTGATAGGCACATTATCTGAACGTTTCAACATCGAAATTATCCTGGTTGATGTATTTTAATTTTGGAGGACTCTATGAGTGACCGCGAAGAAGTCGATACCGCAGCCCCGACAGAGCCGCAATGGACGGAAGAGGGCCGGGCCCAAATGCAGAACGTTCCGTTTATCGTCCGAAAATCGGCCATGCGGAGCGTGGAGGAATTTGCCAAGAGCCGGGGCATCGGCGTGATTGATCCGTCCGTGATCGTCCAGGCCCGAGCGGCCAAAGAACAGGGCGATCTTCCGACGGCACGACCCCAGGAAGGGATTCCGACGGCGCAGAAACCTCCGGTGGCCCACCAATATGTCAGTTTCCTGTTTTACAAAGTCGATCCGCTCTGGAGACGGCTTCCCCCATCCGAACGGGAGCAGGGGAAAAATGAATTTATCCGGATCGTCGAAGAGTACACCAAGGACCGGAAACAGTTTATGGCGCTGACGTATTCCACCATGGGCACCCGAGGCGATGTGGACTTCATGATGTGGCGGATCGGGTATTCGCTCGAGTACATGCAGGAATTCACGGCCAAACTTTTTGCCACCAAACTGGGCGGTTACCTTACCACGCCGTATTCTTACCTCGCCATCACCAAACGCTCCGTCTATGTGGATAAGATCAATCCGGAACACGAAGAGCAACGTCTTCGAATCGTTCCCGGAAAGGCCAAGTACCTCTTCATGTATCCCTTCGTGAAAACCCCGGAATGGTATCTTCTCACCAAGCATACCCGCCAGGGGATGATGGACGAGCATATCATCGTCGGGAACAAGTATCCCTCGGTCAAGTTGAACACCACCTACTCCTTCGGTCTTGATGATCAGGAGTTCTCGCTGGCGTTTGAAACGGACAAGCCGGAAGATTTTGTGAACCTGCTGATGGACCTCCGCGAAACCCAGGGACGGATCTACACGCAGCGGGACACTCCCATCTTCACCTGCGTCAACCGCGGCTTAAAAGACACGCTCGATCTTCTGGGCGGCTGAGCTGGGTGCGTCGCTTTGCGGTTTTAGGTTTTCTTATCGTCCTCGTCGGTCAAAACGCCCAGGCCGCCTCGCCATGGAGCGGTTCGATCAGTCTGGAGGGGAGCACCGTAGACGGTTGGGTGCAGGTGCGGGAGAACGCAGAGGAAGGAACCCGACTGCGCTTGGGAAGAGATCTTGGAATCCGGCGGGCATTTTCGACCGACCTGAGCCTCGCTTATCACTTCTCCGAGCAACGCCGTGTGATCTTCACCGTTGGAACGACCCTCCTTCGAGGGAATAAAGCCCTTCCCGAATTCGCCTTCTTCGATGAATCGTCCTACCTGGCGGGGAGCGATCTGCGCTCCGACCCGCTCTTCTATCACATCCGGGCAACGTATCAGCAGACCCTCTGGCAACCCCCTCGCGGGGATTTGAATCTGCTTGCAGGGTTGGAGTACGACTATCTCAACTTCAGCGTTCGAGGTATAAATGCATCCGGACAGGTCGAGATTCAAGGGGAGGATTTTTGGAAACAGGAGCTGCCGATCCCGTTTGTCGGATTGGAAGCGCGGTATGCGGTCTCGGAGCGGTGGTCTTTTGGAGCATCCAGCGCCGTTGGAGCAGTCCATAACGTCAACTCCTTCCGAAAAGAAGGAGGCACGGTTCGTCTGACTCAGAGAAATTTTGATGCCCGGCTTTCGATCACCTACCAGGCCTCCTCGCGACTGAATCTTGATGCCGGCTACCGATTTTTCTCGTTCGCGCAGGAAGAACAGAGTCACGAAGACGGCAACCGCATTCACCTGCGAACACACGGTCCGGTGTTTCAGGCGGCCTTCCGATTTTAATTCCGGCTTGACACCACTTCATCGGTTTGTTAACGTAGAAACCCGTTGGCGGCGTAGCTCAGTGGTAGAGCAGGAGAATCATAATCTCTTGGCCGGGGGTTCAAATCCCTCCGCCGCTACCAAATTTTTCAAGGGCTTAGCACTTTTCCGGCCTCAGCGCCGACCGCCGATTGTGCTAAAATTGTGCTAAAGTCCTTCCGGCTGTCCAGGATTTCCACCCCATCCCGAAGACTTTCCGGGTAGT